>NZ_ACEP01000020.1 GCF_000173975.1 Anaerobutyricum hallii DSM 3353 | reverse complement strand
TATAGAAAAAGATAGTTTGTGTGTGGTTTTGAAGGTACATACCTTATGCACGAGTGGCTCAGTGGTGGAGTATCGCCTTGCCAAGGCGAGGGTCGCGGGTTCGAATCCCGTCTCGTGCTTCTATAATTAAATATTTTTTATAGTATATAGCGCTATCGCCAAATGGTAAGGCACTGGATTCTGATTCCAGCATTTCCAGGTTCGAATCCTGGTAGCGCTGTTTTTTTTATGTAATAGAAAGCATAAAGGAATAAACATTGGACTTATTTTTTTTATAACTAACATTTTGATATTTTAATTTTAACAGCCGGGAACTATAGTGATTTTACAAAATCTCGTAAAAATATGATACTATTTTAAATAATTTTTTCATAAAATATAAAAAATAATGTTATTTTGTAGAATTACTATAGAAAAAATTAGTAAGAAGTTGGAAAAACTACTTTTCAAAATAATATTTCCGATGTATAATAGCAAAGTATGTACTAAACAAACCTTAATCTACTTTCAGAATTTTTTAAAAGATTTTAGAAGGTATATCTAATAATTTAGGAGGAACTAATTATGGCAAGAACAACAGCAAGAACAGCAAAGAAGAAAGCAGCAGCAAAGGCAGCTACAGCAGCTAAAGCTACTACAAAAGCAGCAGAAGCAGTAGAAGAAGAAGTAAAAGATGCAGCTGTTAAGGAAGTAGAACCAAAGGCTGAAAAAGCAGTTGAAGCTGATATTAAAGAAGTAGCCGCAGCAGCAAAGGAAACAGTAAAAGATACTGGCGCTAAAGTGGTAGATAAAGCAAAAGAAGTTACAAAAAAAGTTGAAAAGACTGTAAAAGAAAAAGTAGCAGAAGTAAAAGCTGCTGCAGCAGACCCAGAAGTATATGTACAGTATCAGGGCAATGAGTCTAATTTAGCTGTAATCACAGAAAGAATTAAAAAGCAGTATGTAGAAGAAGGACATAAAGAAAGCGATATCAAGTCTTTAAAGATTTACCTCAAACCAGAAGATGCTTCCGCATACTATGTAATTAACGATAACAACTCCGGAAAGGTGTTCTTATTCTAAGATAGTAATTGATGCAGACAAGGGGAGACTCCTGAGACGTCCTCCGAAAGATAAATAAAGCATATTTGTGGCTTTATTTATCTTTCGGAGGGCTGTCTTTAGTGAACGTTAAGGCTGCTGCTTTCGCAAAGACAGCCACCATGAAGTAGAAGAAGCTATATTTGTGACCTCGGAGCAAGTGTTAGATGCGAGCGCGAAAGAGAGCATTCAACACGCCGCGACTAAAGTCACAAATATAGCTTCTTCTACTTCATGGCGGCGTCTGTTTAAACAGATAAACGAAATTAGAAAATATATGTTGAATTTCTAGATAGATTTTGGTATACTGTTATAATATATGATGCCATAGTTCCGAATATGGATATTTCCCCGCGAATTATGGGAATCGTTTGAAAAGAAAGGAAAAGAGATATGTCTTTATTAACAGATTGGAGAGAATTTGCGTATAGCCATGATGATAGAACCAGAGAAGGACAGGAATTCTGGATTGGATATTTCAATCAGGAGAAGGCAGTATACGAACAGATTCTTGCTACACCAGAAGAACCAGTAAGTGGAACAGTTACAGAACTGGCACAGAAATATAACATGGAACTTACTTACTTTGTAGGTTTCTTAGATGGAATCAATGACAGTCTTAAGAATCCAAATCCTATCGAGGAGATGGAAGCAGATACAGTGGTATCTTTAGATTATGATAAAGAGAAGCTTTACTATAATATGGTAGCTGCTAAGGCTGACTGGTTATATGGTTTAGAGCAGTGGGATGCTCTTTTAACTCCAGAAAGACGTAAGGAGTTATATAAGGAGCAGAGAAGCTCTACAACAGTAGTTAAGCCACCTAAGATTGGACGTAATGATCCATGTCCATGCGGAAGTGGTAAGAAGTACAAAAAGTGTTGTGGCAGAAATTAATAATCACGAATGAATATGAGGCATGGCATGCCTTGTGAATGGCATCCTGTATTTACAGGGTGCTTTTCATTTAGTGAACTTATAGGCGGCAAGGAAGATTGGAGAGAATATGCAGGACAGATATGTAGCAGACGAGGCGAGAGTGAGCATCAGCAGTTTAGAAGCAGAAACGATTATGAAAAGTACGCCTGTGCAGACAGTGAAGTCAATTCTTGGCCGGATTGGAATTGAATATGAAGATGGACTGCCGAAGGAAGCATATATTTCCGCCTTGAAAGAGGAGTTTTGTTCCGAGCCGAAGTGGGTTCTCCTTATGTTGCCAAAAGTAATGTTAGATTTTTTAACAGAAGTCTGGGAGAATTCTGTCATTGCGATGACAGAGGAACGCTGGAATTATATTGAGTATTTAAAAATTTTTGGATTTTTAGCTTACCAGATGGGCAATCCGGTCACAGATGAGCCGAACCGTCTTATTGTTGTGGAAGAGATGAAGGATAATTTTTATTTTCTGTTAAAGAGTAGGAAGAACAGAAAGCTTCTCTCGGTATATGATGAGTGGGAAAAGATAATTACCGGCTTCATGTATTATTATGGATTTATAGAGACAAGAACGCTGTATTCCCTGTTTTTAAAAGTATCTAAGAAGGTCATTTCTTATGAGGATTTTCTTCTCTTTATTAAGTGCCGCACTTCTTTGTGGCCGTTTGGAGCGATTTTAAAAGATACTTTCGAAAAGAATGAATATTTTCAATATCTGAATGTGGAGAATCCAGATATGCTGCTTGAATATGTCAGACAGCATGAGAATCTTCCTTATAAGCCGATAAAACTTGAAGATCTGATGTATGTCAGTGATGCGGCAGGGATTGATAATCGGTGGCGAGGAGTCAGTGAGCTTGGGAATCTTTTCATTGATAAGATGGGATTGAATTATTATCGGGCAACGGTTTTAGTAAGAACATTGCTTATTATGATAAAGAATGGCAGTTCTTATGAAAAGCTGCAGGAAAAGGTAAGTATTCTGTCCTTTGAGAACGCACAGATAAGAGAGGAAGTACAGCAGGCAGTAAGACAGATTTTTGAGAATGTTCCGGTATTTGAGTATAAAGGATATTCGAGGGCAGAATATAAGCGTTTATCTTATCAAAAACAATTGAAAAAAAGAAAAAATTTGTTTACAATTATAGATGGTGGAAAAGAATAGAAGAATTTGTACAGTAGTTCGAGATTTTTTACTACCAGTCATGTCTGTGAACATACTGGGAAAACTACCCAAAAGGTGTGATAATAACTGGTATGATAAGGGCAGGGAGTTCTGGTTTTCATAAACCGGGATATTTTACTATAGCATACTGGAAAGTAATGTAATCAAGACAATTCAGCAGATTGCCTGCAGTATTTTCTGGAATTGCGAGTATAAATAATAACTATAAAAAGGAAAGGAAATAGGGGATTTGAGTAAAAAGAATAATGTTTATGTAATCGGTCATAAGAACCCAGATACAGATAGTATCTGTTCTGCGATTTCTTATGCATATCTTAAGAATGAATTAAGTCAGAAACAGGAAGAGGGAGCAAAGTATATCCCAACAAGAGCAGGGCATATTAATGAAGAGACACAGTATGTATTAAAGTACTTTGAGCAGGAAGCACCATTATATGTGAATGATATCCGCCCACAGGTTACAGATATTGAGATTCGTAAAACAGCAGGTATCGAAGCTGGATTATCTCTGAAAAAGGCATGGGATATTATGAGAGGCGCACGTATCGTTTCTCTTCCTATTCTTGAGGATGAAAAGCTTGCCGGAATCATTACAGTCAGTGATATTGCTTATTCAGACATGGATGTATATGACAACATGATTTTATCCAAAGCTGGTACAAGCTATAAAAATATTGTAGAGACAATTGATGGTGAGATGATTGTTGGTGATTTAGATGGTGAATTTGAAGAAGGACATGTTTTAATCGCTGCTGCAAACCCAGATATGATGGAGGGATATATTGAGCCACAGGATATGGTTATTCTTGGTAACCGTTATGAGTCCCAGCTTTGTGCGATTGAGATGGATGCACAGTGTATCGTTGTATGTATGGGTGCTACTGTTTCTAAAACTATCCGCAAGATGGCAAAGGAACATGGATGTCGTATCATCGTAAGTCCATATGATACTTACACAGTAGCAAGACTCATTAACCACAGTATGCCAGTTCGTTATTTCATGACAACAGATAACCTGATTACTTTCCATACAACAGATTATGTGGATGATATTCAAGAGATTATGGCAAAGAGAAGATTCCGTGATTTCCCTATCACAGATAATCAGGGTAACTACGTAGGAATGATTTCCAGACGTAATTTATTAGATTTAGAGAGAAAGAAACTCATCCTTGTAGACCATAATGAAAAGGCACAGGCAGTAGACGGATTTGAGGAAGCAGAAATCTTAGAGATTATCGACCATCATCGTCTTGGAAATATTGAGACAAACTCTCCAGTATATTTCAGAAACCAGCCAGTAGGATGTACCGCAACAATCATCACACAGATGTATATGGAGAATGATGTCACAATTCCAGAAAAGATTGCCGGTCTTTTATGTTCTGCCATTCTTTCTGATACATTAATGTTCCGTTCTCCAACATGTACAGCACTTGACCATCTTGTTGCAGAAAAACTTGCATCTATCGCACATATCGACATTGAGCAGTATGCAAGAGATATGTTTGATGCCGGAAGTAATTTAAGAGAAAAATCTGCAAAAGAAATCTTCTATCAGGATTTCAAGAAGTTCAATGATTCTAACATTAACTTTGGTGTAGGTCAGATCAGTTCCATGAATAAGGAAGAACTTTCTGCATGTAAAGGAAAACTTCTCCCTTACATGGAAGAGGTTCGTACTTCCTACGGTCTTGATATGGTATTCTTTATGATGACAGATATCATTAATGAATCTACAGAATTATTAATGGTAGGAGAGATGTGCAAAGAAGTTATTGAGAACGCATTTGAGACAACCGTAGAAGACAGCTCCGCAGAACTTCCAGGAGTGGTATCCAGAAAGAAACAGTTAATTCCTGCAATTCTTGGACAGTTATCATAAATAGAAGAAGCCTTTTTCAAATACATTTCAGGGAAAAAACAGTAAAACTTTGAAGAGAATGAAGTATGCGTTTTGAGAATTTTCTTGTAGTTGTTTTCATGAGAAGATTTTGGGAATTCATAGACGATAAGAAGAGAATTTTTTATTTCAAATGAAAGAATGTTGTTATCTTAATACGAATATCAATAATTTCTTGAAAATTGAACAAAAAATTCCCCTACAAAGGCATGAAATTTTTAGAGAAGTATTGTATTATAATTAAAGTAATCCCCTAAGTTAAAGGTTAGTATTATACGGAGAATGTCCACAATGAGTTTTGCCCCTCATTGTGGGCATTTTCTTTTATGTAAAAGATTTTCCTGGGAACATTGGAAAGAAATAAAAAGAAATCAGAAAAAGCTGTATACAGGGAGAAAACAGTAGACAGGAAAGAAAAGATAAGTAGGAAAATTACGACAGTATTTCATTCAAAAGAAATAAATATGAAAAACGTAATTTATTATAGTGTAAATAATAAAAGAATTTTTATGAAATAAGAAAGAATGACAAAAAAGTATTAGAGAGCATCCAAAAAGAAGGAGGACTGTATTATGTTGTCCTATCAGAAAGGTGTCGTAAAAACTTCGGTGCGGCATCTGGTAGAATTTTTATTTCGAGGTGGCGATATTACGACGGGATCCTCGGTAAGTGCCAGCCCGGAGGCAATGCTTGAGGGTAGCAGGCTGCACCGAAAGATACAACGGGGGCAGAAAGCGACTTATCAGAGCGAAGTTCCTCTGAAAATGGAATGGCAGGAAGAAAGGTATGATTTAGTTTTAGAAGGACGAGCCGATGGAATTGACAAAACAGAGGTTAATAAGGATAGGCTTAGTGATGTTGATGGGATGAATCAGATAGAGAGTAATGAAGAAAAACTTACCTATGTTGATGAAATTAAATGTGTATATCGCGATGTGGAAGAGATAGAGGAAGCAGACATTTTACATTTGGCACAGGCAAAGTGTTATGCGTACATGTATGGAGCGAAGCAGGATTTAGAGAAGATAGGGGTACAAATTACATATTGTCATTTAGAAACTGAGCAGATAAAGAGAATTTTTTATTGTTATACTATGGGAGAGTTATCTTTGTGGTTTGCGGAAGTATTGGATGCTTACCGGATGTGGGCAGCGTATTATGTAGAGGCAAGGGAAAAGAGAAATGCAAGCATTCAGGCATTGCAGTTTCCTTTTTCTTTTCGGCCGGGGCAAAAGAAAATGACAGCAATTGCCTACCAGGCGATGGAGAATAAAAAGCACATCTTCCTGCAAGCTCCGACAGGAGTTGGAAAAACGATTTCTACGCTTTATCCTGCCCTAAAAGAACTTGGAGCAGAAAAAGCAGAAAATATTTTTTATCTCACGGCAAAGACGATTACAAGGACAGTGGCGGAGGATACGATAAAGCTGCTAAAAAAGCAGGGATTATTTCTCTCAGCAGTAACGATTACGGCAAAAGAAAAAATTTGTATTCAGGAAGAGATGCAGTGTAATCCGGAAAGTTGTGAGAGAGCAAAAGGACATTTTGACCGGATTAACGAGGCACTGTATGCACTGCTTACTGCAGAGTGCGAGATCAGCCGGGAGAATATTCTTTTATTTGCTGAAAAATATAAGGTTTGTCCATATGAACTGTCTTTTGAGGCAGCGGTGTGGGCGGACTGTATTATTTGTGATTATAATTATGTATTTGACCCGCATGTAAATAGAAAGAGTCTTATAGAAGGAAGTCTGCGGCAGAATATTTATCTTATTGATGAAGCCCATAACTTGCTTGACCGGGCGAGAGAGATGTATAGCGCAGACATTGCAAAGAGTGACTTTAAAGTACCGAAAAAATATTTTAAGGACAGGAACCGGTTTTTATTTAAAAAGCTAGGTAATTGTGTTATGGCACTCAGAAAGTTAGAAAAGCAGGCACAAGATGGGACCCGTTTCAGATTACATGAGAATGTGGATGCGATGTATTTTCCTATTTTTCATCTGATTGGGCCCTTAGAAGAATATCTTGCTGACCACGATAATTTTTCGGAGCGCGAGGAGATTGTTGAATTTTATTTTAAGCTTACGCATTTCTATATGATGTTAGACAGTATGGACAGCGGTTATGAGATTTATAGTGAGAAGCGGGGACGAGACTTTTTATTACGGCTTTTTTGTGTGAATCCGTCTGATAAGCTGGAGGAATATATTGAAAATAGCCGTTCAAGTATTTTTTTCTCGGCAACACTTTTGCCAGTGCAGTATTACAGGCAGCTTCTCGGCGGTAACCGCTTTGAGGCATACCAGATAGCTTCGCCATTTGCGAAAGAGAATCGGCTTCTTGCCATCACGGAAGATGTGACGAGTCGCTATACGAGACGAGGCGAGTGGGAATACGGAAAAATGATTCGTTATCTGGAACTTTGTTTAGAAAAAAAGGCGGGGAACTATATGATATTTTTTCCTTCCTATGAAATGCTTACCAGCGTGTATGGGATGGCAGAACAAAGCAATCTTGCGCTGGTTTCGGAAATTATTGTGCAGGAACCTTCGATGGAAGAAAGAAGCAGGGAAGCTTTCCTTGAAAAGTTTCGGGAACAGTCAGGGAAGCCGCTTATCGGTTTTTGTGTTCTTGGCAGTATTTTTTCAGAGGGTATTGATCTTACAGGAAACAGTCTTATCGGCGTGCTGATTGTGGGAACTGGCCTGCCACAAATCTGTAATGAGAGAGAAGTCATACGGGCATACTTTGACAGACAGCAAAAAAAAGGATATGATTATGCGTATCGGTATCCGGGAATGAACAAAGTGCTGCAGGCTGCTGGAAGAGTGATTCGGACAGCAGAAGATGTGGGAACGATTCTTTTAATGGATGAACGTTTTTTAGAAAGGGATAATCAAAGCCTGTTGCCGGAAGAATGGGAGAGCTATTATGCGGTGAACCGGAATAACTGCGGACAGGTTTTGGAGAATTTCTGGAATGGCTTAGATAATGATAAAGTGGAAGAAGCGGAATCCTGACTTGATTCTTGCATTTGCAACAGGATATGATAATATGTAATTATTCAGAAATATGTTGAATGTACTCTGAAAAAGGAGGAATAAACTATGTGGAAATATATTGTCACACCAATTATCGGGGCAATTATTGGTTATGTGACAAACTGGATCGCGGTAAAGATGTTATTTCGCCCGAGAAAGGAAGTCAGGGTATTTGGAAAGAGACTTCCCTTTACACCAGGCGTAATTCCAAGAGGACAGGCAAGGCTGGCAAAAGCCGTTGGTAATGTCGTGGAAACACAGCTTTTAACACCAGAGTATATGGGAGAGAAGCTTCTTTCTGAAGAGTCAGAAAAAGAGTTTAAAAGTCATATACAGGCATGGGTAGAAGAACAAAAACGATCTGAAGATACACTTCATTCTGCGGCAGTAAAGATTGTGGAAGAAGAGAAAGTGGATGATTTTGCTGCATCGGTTGAAGAAGATTTAACAGACTTCCTTTCAGAAAAAGTTATTGCGATGGAGCCGGGTAAGCTGATCGTAGATAAGGTAGTGCAGGAGGCACAGAGAAAGCTTGCGGATTCCATGTTTGGGATGATGCTTGGCGGTTCTTTTATTGAGAAAATCGCCGGACAGATTCAGGAAGGGATTGATGCCTACATAGCAGAGAATGCCAGAGGCTATATCGAAAAAGAGGTAGTGGCAGCATCCGAAGAATTACAGGCAAAGCCAATACCGGAAGTAACAGGATTCTTTGAAGAAAAGGGAATTTACGACCCGGAATTTCTCTGGAGGCTTTATAAGAGAATCATAGAAGAAAAACTGCCGGCATTACTTTCCTCCTTAAAGCTTTCAGCTGTAGTTGAGGAGCGGATCAATGCGATGAAAGTAGAAGAAGTTGAGGAACTGGTACTTTCTATTATGAGTAAGGAACTTGGTGCGATTGTAAATCTTGGAGCGGTGATTGGCCTTATATTAGGGCTTGTGAATGTGCTTATTTTTATGATTTGATATAGAGCGTGTTTGAAAAGTAATTTTTGGCAGAAATATTTTTAACAAGTATATAGATACAGTGATGTAAGGAGGTACATGTTATGAACGAAAAAATCAAAAAGTTAAAGGAAATTATTGATGGGACAGATAACCTAGTATTTTTTGGAGGTGCCGGTGTTTCTACAGAGAGTGGTATTCCAGATTTTCGAAGCACAGATGGACTATACAGCCAGAAATATGATTTTCCGCCGGAAACCATCGTTAGCCACACCTTTTTCATGAAACGAAATAAGGACTTTTTTGATTTTTATAAAGATAAGATGATGGCACTCGATGCCAAGCCGAATGCAGCACATTATAAGCTTGCAGAGTGGGAGGCACAGGGAAAATGTCGTGCGGTTGTGACGCAGAATATTGACGGGCTTCACCAGATGGCAGGAAGTAAGAATGTATTAGAGCTCCACGGAAGTATTCACAGAAATTACTGTATGCGGTGCGGCAAGTTTTTTGATGCTGCTTATGTAAAAAACAGCGAGGGTGCACCAAAATGCGACGAGTGCGGCGGACTGATTAAGCCGGATGTTGTTTTATATGAAGAAGGGCTTGATGAAAATGTCATTTCCAAGACCATTCACTATATTAGTCAGGCAGATGTTCTTATTATTGGAGGAACTTCTTTAGTTGTGTACCCAGCAGCGGGACTCATTGATTATTTTAAGGGAAGCCACCTCATTTTAATTAATAAGTCAGCGACACAGAGAGATTCACAGGCAGATTTAGTCATTAACGATAAAATAGGAGAAGTATTTGGACAGTTGTAAAGATGAATGATTTTTTTAACACATTAGGAATAGAAGCGACAAAAGAAGAAAAGAAAATTAAGAAAGCATATCGGGCGAGGCTTCATGCGGTGAATCCGGAAGATGACCCGGACGGATTTAAGCGTCTGAGGGAAGCTTATGAGGAAGCGTTAAAATACGCCAGACAAAAGGAAGAAGAGCCAGAAAATCTTTCTCCGGCAGAGGAATTTATTTCCCGGTGCGAACAGCTTTACAAAGATTTTTATCGGAGAATTGACGAGCAGGAGTGGGAAAAGCTTTTTTCAGAAGATATCTGTATCAGCTTAGAAAGCGGCGAGGAAGTACGCCAGAGATTTCTTGTATTTTTAATGGAGAATTTCCGTCTGCCATCACCAGTATGGAAAAAGATTGATCAGACATTTTCTATTACAGGAAATCGAAAGGAACTCCTAGAACTGTTTCCAGAGCCTTACGTTGACTTTTTGCAGCAGGTTGTCCGCTATAATGGTGCGTTAAATTATGAATTATTTGAGGGTGATGTTAGTGAGGACGTCGACGATTATATCGAACATTACCATAAGCTTCGCCAGTATGCAGATCTTGGTATGCGGAAAGAAGCGTGGGAAGAATATCATTTTATAGAAGCAAATTATGATATTTGCCATCCTTATATTTTATTAGAAAAGGCAAGGCTTCTTTACAGTGATGAAGAGAGGAAAAAGCAGGAAGAGGGCGGTGAAATTTTCCGCTCTCTTGCAAAGAAGTATCCACAGGAAGAACGGATTGTATGCTGCTATGGACGATATTGTCAGGAAAAAGATACATGGGATGGAACGATTGCATTGTACGATGCGGTATTAGAAGCACATCCGGAATCATTTCTTGCAAGAACCGGAAAGATGGAATCAATACTTCATGAGGGACGCTACCGAGAGGCAAGAGAGTCTATTCTTGATTTGTTAGAAGAAAGCCCGGTAGATGAACGGCTTGTGGCAGATCTTAACAAGGCAAATGTGTATGTGATAGCGGAATTGGAGCCAAAATATAAAGATAGTCTTTTAGATCAGGATGGTCTTATGGAACTTGCATGGTGCTATTATCAGAATTCCAGATTTGAAGATGGCATTGCGCTGATGGATGGCTTTGTTCCAGATGAGGAGCATTATCTTGACTACCACAACTTAAAGGGTAGAATTTTCTTAACGGTTAATAAGGATGCAGAAGCGTTAGAACATCTTGTTCCGTGGCTTCACGCAATACAAAAGCTTCGTCCAGATGGAACAAAGAAAACGACCAGACAGATGGCACGCCTTGGCTATGCATATTATACGATTGCCTCTGCAAAGGCAGATTTGATTCTTGATGGACAGGAAGGCAGTCTTTTAGAAGTAATGGATTACATAGAAAAAGCGGTGGAAGCGGAGCAGGATTTTTCACAAAAAGTAAGTTATTACCATACAGCGGCGGATATCTGGCGCAGAAAAAAGGAATATGCAAAAATGTTTGATATCTGCGATAAAATTATTGCGCTTGACCCACAGTATTATCCTGCATATCTGCTTCGTCAGGAAGCCTGTCTGTATCTTGGAAGGTACCAGGAAGTAATCAATGATTATCAGAGAGCGACAGCTCTGTATCCATACCATGCAAGACCATACTGTACGTTGATTCGTATGTATCTGTCATTTGGCGAACAGGACAGAGTGAAAGATATCCTTCAACTGGCAAAAGAAAATGGAGCAAACAGTGATGAACTTGAACTACTTCGGGCAAGATATATTGCAATAAGAGCAAAGAGCCGAAAAGATTTAGAAAAGGCACTTTCCATTCTTGAAAAATTAGAAAAGAAAGGCTGGTCTTTACAATCGGAGATGGACGAAGAGGAATGGGCAGAGATTGTTTATCGAAAAGCGCAGATTTTAACAAGATTACAGGAGGAAACACGGTGATTATTGGAATTGATTTAGGAACAACAAATTCTCTTGCGGCGTATTATACAGAACATGGACCTGAAATTATTCCAAATCGATTAGGAGAAAGACTGACTCCATCAGTAGTCAGCATAGATGAAAATGATCAGGTTTATGTAGGAAAAACAGCGTTAGAGAGAATGGCGGTTTATCCAGACCAGACCGCAAATTTATTTAAGAGAAGTATGGGAAGCCGGAAGGAATTTAAGTTAGGAAATAAAATTTTTACAGCAACCGACCTTTCAGCAATGGTGCTTCGTTCTTTAAAAGAAGATGCGGAAGTGTATCTTGGAGAGGAAGTAACAGAGGCAGTTATCAGTGTTCCGGCATATTTTAATGAGGTAAAACGAAAAGCGGTAAAGCAGGCAGGAGAGTTGGCAGGACTGAAAGTCGAGCGAATTATCAGTGAGCCGACAGCGGCAGCGATTGCTTATGGCCTTTATCAGAAAAATGATAATACCCGCTTTCTTGTTTTTGACCTTGGCGGCGGCACTTTTGACGTGTCCATCCTTGAGCTGTTTGACGATATTCTTGAGGTAAGGGCTGTTGCAGGAGATAATTATCTTGGTGGCGAGGACTTTACAAATCTGATTGTTGAGGAATTTTATAAAGAACACGGACTTACAGAAGAAAGTCTTTCACTAAAAGAGAAGTCTTATTATCGTAATCAGGCAGAAAAAAGCAAATGCAATGCCACAGGAGATGGCTTTTACCGGATGCAGGCATCTGTTAATGGGGAAAAAGTAGAAACACTGATTCCAAGAGGTGCTTTTGAGAAGATGAGTAGCCAGCTTTTAGATCGCATCAAAACACCAGTAAGAAAGAGCCTTTCTGATGCTGGTGTAAAGGCGCGGGAAATTGATGAAGTTGTTTTAGTCGGCGGCACAACAAAAATGCCGCTTGTCCGTAAGTTTGTCGGCAAATTATTTGGCAGAGTACCGGATACAAGCATTAACCCGGATGAGGCAGTTGCACTTGGAGCGGCAATCCAGGCAGCGATGAAGGAGCGAAAAGAACCGGTAAAAGAAGTCATCCTTACCGATGTCTGCCCATTTACTCTTGGAACGGAAGTATCTGTGAAGACAGAGAATGACCATTTAGAAGGTAATCATTTCTGCCCGATTATCGAGAGAAACACCGTAATCCCGGCGAGCAGAACCCAGCACTTTTTTACTGTTTACGATCACCAGACACAGGTAGAAATACACATATTACAGGGCGAGAGCCGATTTGCCTCAAACAATGTTTCCCTTGGAACATTAAAACTTACCGTCCCGGATAACGAGGCTGGAAAGGAACAGATTGACATTACTTATACTTATGATATTAATGCGTTACTTGAAGTCGAGGCTAAAATCGTCTCCACAGGAGAGACCGTAACCCGTCTCATAAAGAATCAGGAAAACAGCATGACAGAAGAAGAGATGAAAGCCCGCATGAGGGAACTTTCTTATCTTAAAATCCCGCCAAGAGAACAGGAGAAAAATAAAGTCCTCCTTCTTCGCGGTGAACGGCTTTATGAAGAAACCACAGGAGAACTCAGAGAACAGCTTGAGATGGTAACCCAGCAGTTTGAGAGAATCCTTGACAGACAGGACCCTCTGAAAATCGAGGAAGCACGGAAAGATTATGAAGAGGCATTGGACTGGATCGAAGAGGAAATGTGGATATAGGTATAGAAAATGATTTGCTAACAAAAGGGGGCTTTCTATAACAGACGGAAACTGGTATAACAGATGAAATCTTCCATAACAGACGAAACCGAAAAATACCATAGCATCCTATCTGTGACTTTAGTCGCGGCGTGTTGAATGTTCGCTTAGGCGCTCGCATCCAACACTTGCTCCGAGGCCACAGATAGGATGCTATGGTATTTTTCGGTTTCTGTTTTTTGCTGGGCAGAAATTATTCATTTTTTATCTATTTTTGTTGAATAGAAATCATTCATTTTTATTATCTGTTTTGTTGAACAGAATTATATATTTTCTATCTTTGAAGGGATTTGTGGATGAAGTCGATAGTTTTTTTGCTGAGTTAATATATGATGAAGTTCTTTTTTTAATATATTTTTTAGTTTTTCTTTTTTTCTTGCGACATTTTTTCTTTTTCTTTCGTCTAATAAGTAGAAGCGACAAAAAGCTTTTCAGTACACATGTGATTTATAACAGAAATCGAACAATGATTTTTATTATTTTAACAATTGTTAAATGCTAAAAAGGAGTAAATTATGGAAATTACACGTCTTGTAAAAAGGGCGAAGAGGAAGGATGCAGATGCTTTTACAGAACTTATGGAATCGCAGATGCAAAATATGTATAAGGTTGCCCGTTCTATTTTATCGAGGGATGAAGATGTAGCGGATGCTATTTCAGATACAATTCTTGTATGCTGGGAAAAGATAGATACGCTAAAGAAAAATCGGTTTTTTCGGACATGGATGACCCGGATTCTTATTAACAAATGTAATGATATTTTAAGAGCCGGTCAAAGAACGGTATTTACAGATGAACCATTGGAAATAGAGTACATGGAAAATGAATTCTTAAATCTGGAATGGATTTTAAAAGGTTCTAATGAAAGTCAGAAATTTGACATAAATAAAGAGTTTGGAAACACAGGTGTAAAACTTGTCAGTGCAGAAATTTCTGCATTAGGTTTGGAACTCGTTTCAGATTATCCAAAAGGCTGTAAATATGCTGACATGAATGGGGAGCATCAGCCACCTTCCTTTGCAGGCGTAAAGATGAAAGATGGAAAAGTTTATACTTATGAAAGTGTTGTAGATGGAAGTGGAGAGCAATTTGAAACAGGTAGCTCAGGTAAACTATATGGAAAATTTACCGAAACAGTTACAACAAAAAAGATTTTGGAAGTAAAACAGATAAAAGCATTGCTATTCTTTAAAAAATCGGCAGGAGACAGCGAAACATATAAGGCAGAGGATTATTACGAAATACCATTAGATGTTGAAAAATAAAAAATCCATCTATGGGGAAGGGCTATGATGATGTGGATAAGATGATGGAGGATTTGCTGTATTGAAGTATATAATTAAACCAACGACAAGCTAAGGTAATTGCCTGATAATTTTTCTCAATACCTCCTCTTGCCTCAATTATAAGGAATGCTTATAATAAAATAGTATTTTCCGATTAAAATACTGGGAAAACTATATTATAAAAGGAGAGATTAAAATGGTACAGCTTACTTTAAGAATAGACGGAATGTCCTGTGGAATGTGTGAGAGCCATGTAAATGATACGATTAGACAGAAATTCAATGTAAAAAAGGTTACATCTTCTCATAAAAAGGGAGAGACAGTAATTGTTGCAAACCAGGCGATTGACTCTGACAAATTAAAAGCAGCAATTTCTGAAACAGGATATGAAGTCCTCGATATAAAAGAAGAACCATATGAGAAGAAGGGATTTTTCTCTTTCCTCAAAAAATAAATTCTGATTTTCCTCCAATCGCCAAAGACAGCTCCCAAAGAGAGACCATACCCTATATTTGTGGCCTCAGAGCAAAGGTTGGATGCAAGCGGTTAAGCGAACATTCAACCTGCAGCGACTAAAGTCACAAATATAGGGTATGGTCTCTCTTTGGGAGGGTCTCCTTTGCCTGCGGCAAATCAGAAGTTATATTTTTCCTTCT
>NZ_ACEP01000021.1 GCF_000173975.1 Anaerobutyricum hallii DSM 3353 | reverse complement strand
AGCCTGTGCTTTCTCATTCATTTTGGAGACAAAGGCATCTTCACTACCACTGATGTGTTCTGCCATAGCCACACATGTAGCGTATAGAGGTAGTAGACTTTTTAGAAATATATCCTTATATAATGCTTATGCTGAAATTAAATATTGAATATCAAAACAAGCATATATGCCTAATAAAATGAACGTATATATGCTTGTTTTGGCATTCAATAGAAGTCGCATCTCCAATCTTATACTCGTTCTCATAGGATGGAATCTAACTCAAATAAAAAGAAGTATTTCCCTATAGATACCCTGATTTTGAAATATAAATTTCATTTGGTCACTTTGAAGGTGTTGATACTATTGATTTGGTGAAAGATAAAAATTCCTTAAACATTGCAAAGGGTTTAGGATTTATAACAAATAATCGTCAAAAACACTGCTTTATTTTATCTGAACAGGGTTATATGATTCTTACCGAAAAATTATTTTTCAAACACGCTTTAGTAGCAAGTTGAGATACATAAAAAATACGAAAGGAGATTGTAATTTAATGGAAACAATATCAAGACAAGAATTTATAGACATGGTTGCAGCCAAGTCAAATAACAGGTATCCTAAGATTGACCTTTACTACATTATCCGAGATGCATTCTGGTGCTTAGAAGATATTTTAAGAGATGGTAATCGTTTTGAGGTAAAAGGTATTCTTGGCATCTATCCAGAATATATAGAGGAACGTCAGTACAATAACTTCAATAAGGGTAAGGCAACAGTTCCACCCCACTATAAACCGGTCATAAAACCATATTCAAGATTAAAAAGGGCTTGCGAGGAATTAACAGAGGAGCGGTTAGGAGAAGGTCTTAATGAAGCAGAGGAAGACTTTGATTATTCCGAAGAAGAGTAACAATAACAAAGATAATTATTTTACAGAGTGTCCAGTAATGGATGCTCTTTTATTTTGCAATGAACAGGGGACAGAAAGATGTCTATTGAGTCTATATGCAGTCGCATAACATTTTCCATAATAAATAATTAAAAATACATACAGTTTATTTTCTATAATTGATTTTTTCTATGGTGTTTCTGCCCTCTGAAAGAACAGGAGGAAATATCATGAAAAAAGAAATTGAAACAAAAATATGTAGTTGTTGTGGAAAAGAGCTTAAATTAAATAAATTTATAAAAAACAGACGATTATGTAAGGTGGGATTCCGTAAGGAATATAAAACAAGTTATCAGTCTGTCTGTAAAGATTGCAGGAATGAGAAAAGACAAAACACATTAAAAGAAAAAGGTATGAGCTTATATGATAATGGAAAACTTGTACAGATAAGAAGGGAATACAAGAAAATAAATCTCAACCGCTTCTTAAAACAGACAGAAGCTAAACTAGAATATTTAGATAGACATGAGAGATTTGTAAAATTATTATATTATGATAACACTTGGATTTCCAACTATGGACGTCCTGTAATAAAAAAGGAAGATGGAACATACGAATTTGTAAAAGGGAAGAGGAATAAAATTACACAAGAAATAGAGTATAGTTTACGGAAAAATATTTATATTAAGACGAAAAAAGCATGGGGGTACAAGCAGGAGCGTGTCAGTGCAAGTTCTCTTTTTATGATGATTATAGGAGAAGA
Source organism: Anaerobutyricum hallii DSM 3353 (assembly GCF_000173975.1). Classification (GTDB taxonomy): domain Bacteria; phylum Bacillota; class Clostridia; order Lachnospirales; family Lachnospiraceae; genus Anaerobutyricum; species Anaerobutyricum hallii. The sequence goes on along the minus strand of NZ_ACEP01000021.1, from coordinate 12,632 downwards.
GCATGATTTAGGTGTATTTGATACAAAAGAAGAATGCTATGAAGCATTTGAAAAAAGAAAGAAGGAGTTTATTATAAAGCTGGCTGAGAAAACAAAGAAAAAAGATAAGATACCAGAATGTCAGTATCAGGCGATGATTAACTGGGAAGTAAAGGCTAAAGAATAAAAATAGCTGTTGAAAATATGACAAAAGTGCTTTATAATAAACGGCACAAAAATAAATGTTCAGAAGTATTGATATAAATTTGAGATTATGTTATTATTAAAGTGTAATAAATGTTTAAATATTGCATATAAATATAATAGGCATCATGCCTGATATTATTGGTGTGTAATGAATAGCCATGCCATCCCTTTCTGTTGGGGAATTAAAAGATACACAGAAGTTGACCTGATTGGGGTAGGAGAACCAATCTGCTATTCGATTAATAGGCTGTGGATTTCCATAGCCTATTAGTTTTTATGGAGAAATAAATGAGTGCAAGAGAAAAGGATTTAAAAGAGCTTTTAGAATATTATGAACAGAATTTGTGTCATAAAATTTTTAAATATGAACTTAATAATAAGATAAATATAGAGGTTATTTTCTACATAGAAGGATTATGTCATTTGCTAGGAATTCAGCATGTATATGATAATGATAAGCGTTATCAGCCTCTTAGATGATTTTTATGTATTTGACGAGGAAAGTTATAAATTAACCGGAGAGCATACCGGACGAATCTTTACATTAGGTCAGAAGGCAGAAATTGTCGTTCATTCTGCCAATAAAATGGAGCGAACCATCGACTTTATATTAAAAGAATTCTCTCAGTATAGCGACTATCCAGACCCAGATGATTACTATGGAGACGGAATGCCGTCAAGAAAGAATGAGGATGCAGAAGCCGGAAAATTTGAAAATTTTGAATCTGCGGATGGAGAATATCCGGTAGAGCAGGAAGAATTTGAATTTGACGAAACAGGTGAGAGCCTTCCCGACAAAGACGGCATTCTTTTGAATGACTGGATTGACGACGAGGAAGCAGACAGGTTACTGCATTTATATAATAAAAAGAAGATTGACGAAATCTAATTCAGAATTTAAAAAAGAGAAGCAAAGAATATAATAAAAGTCTAAAAGAAAAAAGAATGAATTTAACAGGCTTAGGAATATAGCATCTATAGTGGTGATAGCCAGAATTTACGATTCATACAGTTTTATTCATATATTGAGTGAGTGGTTATCCACCGAAAAGACAGGAAAGGGGAATTGATATGGCAAAATCAGAAGGTATTAAATTAATTGCCAATAACAAAAAGGCATATCACGATTATTTTATTGATGAAAAATATGAGGCAGGCATCGCCCTTCATGGAACAGAAGTAAAATCTCTTCGCATGGGAAGATGCAGTATCAAAGAATCTTTTGTAACAATAAGCAACAAAGGGGAAATCCTCATTAACCATATGCATATCAGCCCTTACGAAAAGGGAAATATTTTTAATAAAGATCCACTTCGCGTAAGAAAGCTCCTGCTTCACAAGTCAGAGATTAATAAGCTTGCCGGTCAGATTAAGATGAAGGGATACACATTGATGCCATTAAAAGTTTATTTCAAAGGCAGCCTTGTAAAGGTAGAAATCGGTCTTGCCCGTGGTAAAAAATTATATGATAAGCGTCAGGATATTGCAAAGAAGGATGCAAAGCGAGAGGTAGAAAGAGACTTTAAAATTCGTAATTTGGGATAAAATAATTTTTTGGAAATATATTCAAAATGTACTTGAATATATATGAAAAAAATGGTACGATACTCAAGAGATACCTTTGTCAGGTGTTTATCACATAATAAGAAAAATGTAATAAGATTTTGGGGATTTTAAAAATCATACGCTCTGCTACTTACCATTGGCAGGTTACAGCGTTTAATATAGATGTATTGATTTATATTAGGGGATGCAGATGATTTCTATGCTGGATGCATTCGGAAATATAAAATAATGAAGGGAGAGAAAGAAACGTATGAAAAAACAGGTGAAGAATTTATTTGCACTTTTTCTGACTGCTTCTATGGCAGTAAGCCTGGTTCCTGCGGATGCTTTTGCAGCTGTTCATGATGCGGTAAAAGATGCCACAACTACAACAGCTTACGAAAAGGTAGAAGCAGAGAAGAAGGCAGCTCAGCCAAAGGCTGGAAGTGCAGAAGCAGCAATTCAGGAAGCACTTTACACTAACACAGATGAGGTGGATTTATCCAAGTATAATCTGACAGAGCGTAAGGCAGAAAAGCTGACAGATAAATCTTTAGGTGATGATAAGGATACAGATCTTGTAGACGTTACTTATGAAACAGATGCGAATGGTAAAGTAACTACTATGAGCGTAGAAAAAGATGATACTTATGCTTACGCACTGGAAGAGATTGAAGAGTTAGCAGCAGATGATGCAGATGAGGATGATGGATCTGGTAAGACAAAGACAGAAGTCGGACAAGCTTATAAGGACTTAATGGCTTTCTATGAATCACCAGATAATCAGGAGTATTTAGGTATTGCTACTCCTTACTTTACAAGTAAGGATTCTAAAGGTGGTCCAGTATCTTCCCTGTTATCTCTGATGCAGCAGAAGATTTATAAAGAAGGGGATCCTGAAGAGGAGAATCCGGCGAATGCTAAGGTTACATATAAAGATATGTATGATGTCATTCAGGGATATCAGACGACTCTGCAGTATGGTATTCAGCTCTTTGGACAGCAGTTACTTGCAGCAAGAGATGAAGCTTTAGCTCAGATTGATGATTCCATGACGAGAGAGCAGAAGTTACTTGTCTTAAATGACTGGCTTGGTAAGTACTGTACTTTTGATATGGGTGCTATTCAGGAAGAACAGGATAAGAAGAATGATACAGAAACAACAGAGGAAGCAATTCAGGCTATGGGAGAGACAGCAGCTGTCGCATTAGCAGATGATGGTCAGCAGCAACCTACAGAAGAGCAGATTGCATATCTGAGAAATATGTTATTAAATGGCGATCTTAAGACGGCCTTTGAAAGTACAGCCTTTGGTGCATTAGTAAGAAGAAACACTATCTGTGCTGGATATACTTCTGCATATACATATCTTGTTCAGTGTGCATTCCCGGAAATCTATAAAGAAGCGGATGGAAAGACATGGAAAAAGGCAAGCGAAGTAAATGGAACTGACAGCAGTCAGGATAAGAAAGACGATAACTCATCTTCAGAGAATAAAGGAGATACATCCGAGACAGATAAGGAAGAAAGCTCTTCAGCAGCTGAAACAGAAACACAGGCTGCAGATGGAGAAGATTCCTCAGGAGATGCTTCCAGTGAGAAAAAAGATGAAACTACAACAGAAACAAAACCAACATATATTGTTGACTTTGTAAAGATTTTCTGGCGTTCTGATGTACAGATGTTAGGTCAAAGCCAGACATTTAGAAACAGCCATTATTTTAATGCTGTTAAGACCGATAATTCTGTAGATAACTGGTATTATGTAGATTCCTGTTATAATGATATTTATGTAGAATGTATGGGACGTAACCGTGTAGAGACAGACGGTAATATGACACATTCCTACTTCTTAATTAGCCATACAAGTTTAGCAAAACAGTTTGATGGCAACTTTGATGAGATTGATACTTTATACACAGATAAGGCAACAGATACTAAGTATGAAGATGCCTGGTTTACAGATGCACAGGGACCAATCAGTTTTGATAAAGATAACTGGTATTATGTGCAGAATACAACTTCATACAGTTCTGGTATGGGTACAAGTGATCAGAAGCCAGACCAGTTAGTATCCTTGCCAAGAAAAGCAGCAGCGACAGCTACATCTGACAGTGCTACAGTTTTAGTTGATTACGAAAAAGGTACTGGAGCAGTAAAAGAAGGTGGAGATCTTCTTAAAGAAAGTGCAACAAAGGATGAAGATGTAAACGATAAGATTTATCCAGGTCTTACACATACATCTGCTTACTATGGCGGAGCATTATATCTTAATGCAGATAATCAGATTTTAAAATATGATTTAAGCACAAATGCTATTACAAAAGTAAAAGAATATAATGAAGTTACAGCAAAATCTGTTGCAGATAACATGGGAACCGGTATCAATAATAACTTTACAGGAATGACCTTTAAAGTAACAACAAAGGATGATAAAGATGCTATCCATACAGTAGAGAATCATCCAATTGCAGGTTTATCTATTGATTCTCAGGGCAACCTGAATGTAGATATTGCAACAAATTATTGTTATGTTGATAAGTATCAGACAGAGCAGACAAATTACAATAGTGGTTATATGAACTATAAGTTCCAGGGAACAACCATTAAACGTGGTGGAAGTAATGACAACCAGGAATTCATGTGGAGTGCAGATTTCGTGGAAACTCTGGATATGAAGCATGTAGCTGGTGATTCTCATGAGTATGAGACAGTAACCGTAGATCCTACTTGTGATAATGCAGGGTTCACAGAAGAACGTTGTAAGACATGTGGTGTTGTAAAAGCAGATTCTAAGAAGGAATCCGAGGCAGAAGATGCTAAGGCAACTGGACATCATTATATTCAGTACAAAGATGAAACTTATACAAAAGAAAGTGACGCAGAAGATGCTAAGAAGATTGTTGTAGATGCAATCGTATGTACAAAATGTTTGAAAGCTATTCCACGTAAGAGCAGTGGAAATAGTGGTAGCATTATGGGTGGCTCTAATGACAATAGTGATGAATTAGATATCCCAGATGGACTTAAGACTGGTCACGAATATACTGGAAAGATTACATCTTTATCTGATGATAAGAAGACAGGTAACGTAACTGTTAGTTGTGATTCCTGCGTTGGAAAAGAATTAGATTTCTTAGATGAGAAGGATGTAACATTAGAAACAAAGAAGGATGTAGAAGTAACTTCTAAGAAGGAAGCAGAAGACTGTGAAAAGGGTGGAAAGATTATCTACACAGCTAAAGTAACAGTTGGAGATAACGAGTACGAAGCTACTACTACAGAAGAAGCAGCAGCTGAAAAGCATGTTTACAAACCAGAGTTTACGTGGGCAGATGACAATACATGTACAGTAACTTACACATGTGAGAATTGTAAGATTCCAGCAACAGAAGCAGAAAAGTGTGAAGTAACATCTGAAGTAACAGAGCCAACATGTACAGAAGCTGGTAAGACAGTTTATACAGCAACAGCAACAGATAAGAATAATATAAACCATACAGATACAAAAGAAGTACCTATTGAAGCAACAGGTCATACTTATAGTGCAGATCCAACATATGAATGGTCTGAAGATTATAAGACATGTAAAGCAATCTTTACTTGTGATAAGAAAGATGATACTCAGACAGTAGAATGTACAGTAACACCTGCAACAACAGATGCAACATGTACAGAAGCTGGTAAAGTTGTTTACACAGCAACATGTACATTTAAGGGTAAAGAGTACACATGTCCAGAAAAGAAAGAGACAACAATCGCAGCAACAGGACATAAGTATGGAGAACCAACATTCAACTGGTCTGAAGATGGCAAAGAGTGTACAGCGACATTTACATGTGAGAACGATAAAACACATACAAAAGATGTAAAATGTACAGTAACTAAGGATGCAGAAAAATCAACAGATGCAACATGTACAGAAGCTGGTAAGGCTGTTTATGTAGCAACAGTAAAAGAAGATCCTAATGGAAGTGATGAGTACACAGATACAAAGGAAGTAAAGACAACAAATGCACTTGGTCATGATTATGGCGAACCAACATTTGGTGAGTGGACTGAAAAAGATGGTAAGATGACATGTGAAGCAACATTTACATGTAAAAATGATGCAAGTCATGTTGAAACAGTATCTTGTGAAGTAACATCTGAAGGAAAAGATGCAACATATACAGAAGCAGGAAGTGTAACATATACAGCAACAGCAACAGTTCCAGAAGGAACAAAGACATATATAAATCCTGTGAAGAAAGAAGTAAAAGTTGCTCAGAAAGATTCTAAAGCAAAATTTGCAAAAACTTCTTACAACCTTTACTCAACACAGTCTGGTAAAGTAAGTCTTGTTTCTGACTACAAACAGGATGGCATTGTTTCCATCAAATCTTCAAATCCATCTAAGGTATCTGTTAACACAGCTGGTGTTATTAAAGCTGGTGTTGTAAAGGGTAAAGCTGTAAAAGTAACGATTACAGCCGTTGTTAAGAGTGGCAAGACAATTAAGACAGTTGTTACAGTAGCTCCAACAAAGATTACTTTAAATGCAACATCTGTTCCATTACAGCTTAAGAAGTCTACAAGCGTAATTAAGGTTGCTAAAGCAACATTACCAGGAGATCAGATTGCTTCATGGAGTACATCTAATAAGAAGGTTGTAATTGTAAGTAAGTCTGGAAAGATTACAGCGAAGAAAGTTGGTACAGCAGTAGTAAGAATCACAATGAAGAGTGGTGCTACAGCAAAATGTAAAGTAAAAGTTCAGAAGGCAGCAGTAAAACTTACAAAGATTGCTGTTAATTCTAAGAAGGTTAACTTAAACCTTAAGAAGGGTCCTAAGACATACAAGCTTACTGCAACAAAGGCTCCAATCACTGTAGTTAATAAAGTTACATTTACAACATCTAACAAGAAGGTTGCTGTTGTAAGTAAATCTGGAAAGATTACAGCAAAGAAGGCTGGAAAAGCAGTTATTACCGTAAAATGTGCTAAGAAAGTTCAGAAAGTAACTGTTGTTGTAAAAGCAAAATAGTTAGGATATATGAGCGCTTTTAAAGTACGAATATAATAAAAAAGTGATGTTGAAATTCTTATTTCAGCATCACTTTTTAGTGTAAGGAAAGAGTTAGTCTAAGTGAAATTGTGTATTGGATTAACGTGTGGTGGAAAAATGGAAAAGAAAAATAGGTTTAGCATTTTATTAGAACGCTTGATGGGAACAGTGAATTTAAAGAATGCAACTCTAGCTGCCGAACTTCAATATGATGTATCTTACATAAGTAAGTGGATTAATGGAAAAACATTGCCATCAGAAAAAAGTGTAGCGCAGATTCTTCATGTAATCAGTGATTATATTGTGGAATCGGCGACATCGGCTGCACTAAAAACTTTATATATTGAATATCAGGTTGATGTGCCAGAAGATTTGAAGCAGGCAATCTATGATAATCTTGAGGCGGAATATTTTTACGTAAAAGGCCTGACAAAAACAATAGGAGCCGATATTGCTCCGGAAACGCAAAATTATGCAAAACTGACATTATATCAATTCCTTAAAAAAATGTCACATCCGGCATTACGTCAGGTAAAGTCGTTGAATGTAATTGCTGCGATTGATTTATTAAATATGGAGCATGATGTGCGACTTCAGATTGCACAGATAGACACGGCATCACAGATTCTTCAGAGAGATTTTCCAGAAGTACATTTTTCATTACTGATTAATTTTGACATAGGGGAGAAAGATTATATTTATGATTGTATTTTTATCATTAATATGCTGACGAACTATACGCATATTAATTTTAAGATATACAACTGTATTCATTCCTATGATAAGATTGTATTTTGTGCAAAAGATGCTTACTGTATTACGAGTATGCTTTTGGGGGGCAATTTGTGTTATCAGGTAACGATTAGTGAAGATAAAAAAATGTGTAAAACGGTTTATCAACGATTAGCAACACTTTGTACAAGAGAAGAATTAATGTTTCGAAAATGTACAATGAGGAATCTTTTGCAGGGGTCAGACTATATCTCCCAGATGTTATCTGAGAATCTTTGTTGGCTTCTTGGACATATGACAGAGCATTTCCTTCCAGAAGAATTACATAAAGAGCTGTTGGAATATCTGGATATTTCGGATGCGGAAAGAGAAAAGATGCAGAATATTCATCTTTTGGTTGAAGAAGTACTTAAGAAATCTCATGTCAGAATTTTATTATATGAAACAGCACTCAGTCAGTTTGCGATAAGTGGAGAACTTGACTTTTATAATAATAAAATTTTATTAGATACAAGACAGCGCGAACAATGTCTTTCTTATATACAAAATATTATTCATGAAGAAAATGCGATGGAGCTGCGAATCATACATGGGCATTTTGTGATGGATTTTCAATTCAACGCCAATCCAAGCTTGTTTTTATCAAATAACTTGTGTTATTTAAGATTAGATTCGAAAAACATACAAAATAACGTGACATTGCTTAATATAAATATAGCGAAAAAAATGTTTCGTTGTTTTTTTGAGGAAATATGGAGTCATTCGGAAGAAGATGTAGTTATTTCTGATTGGAGAAAGATAGAAAGTATACTAAAACATATGAAACAGTCAGTGGCACTTCTTAAAAAAGTAGATAAAGAAATTTAAAGTGTGAAAAACGTGATTTTATTTAATCACGTTTTTCGTTTTTTTGCCATTTTTATCACTCGATATCTTTCATAAAGTATGGTACCCTTAAATACGATAAAGTGTAAGAAAAATACTATTTGATAAGGAGAATATATAAAATGGAAAAAAATCATAAAGTAGAACTTATTGGAAGACCAAGTATTGACCGCCCTTGGATGAAGTATTATCCAGAAAGTATTTCAAGGTTACAAGTTCCAGAGCTGTCTTTGAATGAGTATTTAAAAGCGAACTGTCCAGGTATGGATATGGTAGCAATGCATTATTATGGAAGAGATGTTTCCTGGGAACGCTTCTTCGTGAAGGTAGATATGGTAGCAAAATCTATGAGTGCCATGGGAATCAAAGAGGGAGATCAGATTCCTGTATTTTACCGTTCTGTTCCTGAATTTATTGTGTTGCTTTTAGCAGCAGAGAAGATAGGTGCATCTTTAGTTTGCCGTGATAATACATTACAGGAGAACGTTGATGCAGTAAAGGAAGCTGGCGCTAAGATTATTTTTGTACATGACTTCCTTCCAAAGGCAGAGGTTGAGGAATATAAAAAGCAGGCAGGGGTAGAAACGATTATTTCATTAAGCCCTTACCATGCAGCTGAAAAAGATAAGATGCCAGAACATATCATTCATGAAATTGATTCTTTCTATACAGATGGAATTCTTTCCGGGGACGGAGTTATGACATGGGAAGAATTTTTAGAAAAAGGAAAGAATTATACAGGAAAGGTTGAGGTTGAGAAAGATGTTAATCGTCCGCTTTTCCGTGCTTATACAAGTGGATCAACAGGAACTTCTAAGCAGGTTATCCATTCTGCATACACAATGATTGGTATTATCGCTCAGATGTCTTTTTATGGTTCTGCTGGAGACTTCCGTCCAACATGGTTACTTACGAATCTGCCACCTTGTCTTATTGCAGTGGTGGTTTCCATGATTTTAGTACCATTATGCTCTAATAAGTTATTAATTTTAGATCCGTTCTGTAATGTGAACGATCTCGATTTAGAGATGATGAGATATCGTCCAAACTGCTGGCCTTTAATCCCTATGTTTATTGAGCTTCTTATGAGAAGTGACAGAATTCCAGAAGATTATGATATGTCCCATCTTTTTGCAGCAGGTGTTGGTTGTGAAGCATTCAATAATGGACAGATTCGTCGTGCACAGGAATTCTTAAAAGCACATAATTGTAAGGCAGTACTTTCAATTGGATATGGACAGAGCGAGGCAGGTTCTAATTGTACTCTTCCATGTTTAGAGCATCCGATTGGTAATGGAAACAGTGGAATTCCAATGCCATTAACAGTAATGAGTATTTTTGAGCCAGGTACACATAAAGAAGTTGGTTATAATAAGCTCGGAGAGATTTGTAAGACAGGTCTTGGAAATATGCTTGGTTATGATAGAGAGGAAGCAACGGAAAAGGCTCTTCAGAAGCATGAAGATGGTAATATATGGTTGCATACAGGAGACATTGGATATATGACAGAGGATGGTATTGTGTTTGCACTTACCAGAGGAGATGTCCGCAGAGTTGGTGGAGGTCGACTGATTGATCTTAATATGGAGAACAAGATTATCGATGCCGAAATTGATGGAATCATTGATGCATTCTTTGTTGTAGATGAAGATTTTGAGAATAAAGGATATTTCCTTCCATATTTATATGTTGTATTAGAGGATGGCTATACAATTGATGATATTCGTGAAGATGTGGCAGATGCCCTTGAGGATTTTGAGTACCCAGCACAGATTATTCAGCTTCCAGAAAGACCATTCTTCCATTATAAGACAAACCGTGTTGGATTAAAAGCACAGCTTCGCGCAACAACAAACTAGAGCATGTTTAAAAACAGAATAATTAGATAGATTTTGTAGAAAAAAGACAGTCTTTGAAAGTAAAAGTCAAAGGCTGTCTTTTTTTGATTTTTTTGCCTTTTCTTATAATCATAAATTTTGCATATTTGAATAATTAGTATTATGGGAACTAGTCAGGTTGCGAAGATGGTCGAAAAAGATGGCTGTTTTTGGAGAAAAGAAAGTAAGGAGAGTGCAAAATGTGGAAAAAGTCAAAAAGGATTTTATTGTGTATCCTTGCACTAATGTTGTTGTTGTCAATGGCAAAAAGTGAGCAGCTTTTCGTACAGGCAGATATGGAATCTACCGAGAAGGTGCAGACAAAGGATGTAAAAAATAGAAGCCAAAGACAGGAAGAAAACTCGGATGAAAAAGGACAGGAAGAAAGTACAGATAAGAAAGAAGAAGCATCAACGAAAGCTACACAAAAAACAGAAGAGACAATAAAAGAAGATAAAAAGAATCTGGAAGCTACTACACAAAAAGAGAAGGATGCGTCAAAAAATGATGAGGCAAAAGAGGAAACAGAAGAAAAAACGGAGGAATATAAAAGGGAAGAAGAGAATACAGAAAGAAAAACAGATGAGAATAAAGCGGCGGAAGAGGTATCTGCAGAATAGAACAAATATGGTCTCGGAGGGATTTTATGATTATAGAGATAATAAAGGGCATCAGTGTTCCCTTTTGGGGACGACATTAGGTGCTTTTTGTGTATTTTTCTTAAAAAATGAACTAAGCAAAGGAATGCAGAAAGCGTTAATGGGATTTGCAGCAGGGGTGATGGTGGCAGCTTCTATCTGGAGTCTTCTTCTTCCAGCACTTGAACAAGTGGATTCGATTGGTGTGTGGAAGTTCCTTCCTGCAGCAAGTGGATTCTGGATTGGAATTTTATTTTTGATGGCAATCGACCATTTCGCACCGTCAGAATGTATTGATGGAAAATGTAAAAATAAGCTACTGTTGGCAGTGACTATCCACAATATTCCAGAAGGAATGGCAGTTGGTGTTATTTATGCAGGACTGTTAAGTGGAGCAGAGCATATTACGGTAATGGGAGCATTTTCTCTTGCATTAGGAATCGTTATTCAAAACTTTCCAGAAGGAGCGATTATTTCCCTGCCGCTTCGTGCAGAAGGAATATCCCAAAAGAGAGCCTTCATTTATGGTGTACTTTCCGGGGCAGTAGAACCAGTGGCGGCTATTCTTACCGTCTGGGCCGCAAGCCTAATTGTTCCGCTTCTGCCATACTTTTTAAGCTTTGCAGCAGGGGCAATGTTCTATGTTGTAGTAGAAGAACTAGTTCCGAAAATGTCTGTTGGAAAGTCTGTCAATGTCGGATTTTTCATGTTTTCAGTAGGGTTTACTTTGATGATGATTTTAGATGTTGCACTTGCCTGACTCCTTGTGTTAAAATGCACGCAGTAATTACTATCAGATATACGGTCTAGAGTATGTTTGAAAAATATTTCTTGTAAGATATATGTCATAGTTTGTGAGAGAATTTATCCTTCCTTTTTAGGAACGCCCCTTGGAGCAATGATCTACGTTGTCGTAGAAGAACTTATCCCGGAAATGTCTGTCGGAAAACACAGCAATATTGGAACTATATTTTTTTCCCTTGGATTTACAGTAATGTTAACACTTGATGTTGTTTTGGGAACGTCAGCTCTGCCCAGTGAATAAAATAGTAAATTATGCTTGATTTTTTGCCCTAAATAGCGTACTATATTGGTAAATTTATACACGGGGAGCTTGCAGAAGCAGGCTGAGAGTAAGCTAAAGTGCTTAGACCCATAACCTGATTTGGATAATGCCAACGTAGGGATAGCGTAGATACATTCGCATATATACCGAGATTGGTGTATATGCGTTTTTCTTTTTAGAGTTTAAAAGAAATTCTATTTTCAAAGTTTAAGAAGGATATAAAGCTAGTCATTTAAAGAAAATGGCATGGAATACATATATTTTTCTTTTTTATCGTTTATTATCCATATCTGTATGGAATATATTCTTAATTAATTTTCCGTTTATGAAATGTATAGCTATTTAAAGAACTATGAATTTTATTTGTACAGCGAGTCAAGTTTGTAAAGAAAAGCAGATTTATTTTGGATAGTTATCACAGAGAATGTTTGAAAAATCTCATTTCTACAGTCCGATATTTTAGCTTGCGGTATATTTGGCAGAAAGATTTTTAAAACATGTCTTGAAAATATATATAAAAAAAGAAGGAGCTAAAAATGTTAAAGAAGTGTTTTGATAATGTAAGAGAAAAGCATCCACTGGTACATAATATTACAAACTATGTAACAGTAAATGATGTGGCAAATATTCTTCTTACCTGTGGTGGAAGTCCGATC
>NZ_ACEP01000022.1 GCF_000173975.1 Anaerobutyricum hallii DSM 3353 | reverse complement strand
CGCAGACATCACTCTCAGGAAAACCCGAATGAAATTCGAATTAACGTTCAAGGTTGTTTTGTTATTCAGTTATCAAGGTTTTGCTTTCGTGCGAAAGCTTTTATATTTTATCACATCGACTTTTGTTTGTCAAGAACTTTTTTAAATAATTTTCAACTTCTTTTTGAAAGTTTTTTGCGCTCAACTCATTAGGTTAGGCATCTCGTTCTTTTAAGTCGTGCAACTTTTATATCGTATCACACATCTTTTATTTTGTCAAGAGTTTTTTCATTTTTCTGAAAGAATTCTTTCATCTTTCTTTCAAATTAATGTGCTCTCATGTGCGATGTATGCTATCTTATCATAGAGTTGCATCCTCGTCAAGGGTTTTTTTCATTTTTTTAAAATAATTTTCCGCAGGAAAGGGAGACGCGCCCAAAGAGAGCGTCTCCCTTTCCTGCGGAAAATCCTATTTACCGTTTTTCCAGAACTGAAGCTGCATTTTCACTATTTTATCACGAAATACTACATGATAAGTTCTCCAGCCTTTTGCTGGTACAATTGTTTCTATAGAATCGCCTTCTAGTTCACCCTGGAATAAAATATTTCCCTTTATATTAAATATTGTACATTCATTGCCTCGTACTGCAATGATTTCTTTACCCCACATAGATATGGAATCATAATTCATATCGACGATATGATTTAACTTTCTGGCACCTTTTTTATTATAAACCTGAAGAATATACTTACCTTTTTCCGGATTGGCAGAATTATTGATAATATAGCCTACATAATCCTCATTTTCAAATACACTCTGTATTTGCTGATCAAACTCCAGTTTTTTCTTCTCATTTGGAGAATCCTCTATATTATAAAAATATGTTACTTTGCTTCCGAATGCCGCTACCGTATTATCATCCATAAAGCTAACTTTAGGAATAATCGTATTTGTATAATCAAATCCGCCTTTTAATGGTATGCTATCCGATTGGAGCTGTCTGCTGAGATCGTAAAATGCAATAGATGTTTTGGAAGTATTTCCATTGATAGAATAATAGCTTACCGCAAGCTGTGTTCCATTCGGAGAAATCGCTGCTGTAATCGGATAACCTTTTTCCTCTATAGATGAGCGCATGTCCGCAATCAACTTCCCGTTTTTTCCATATACTTGTACATAATTGCTGTCAGAGCCTTCAAGTATCATCTGTATAATACCCTGCTCAGAAACGGTTGCCTGTAACAACGGATATTTCAATGTGAATTCTCTCACTTTTCCATTTTTATTGAGTAATATAAGCGTATTCTCGCCTTTATCTCCTAATACTGCATAAGAATCTGACTTCGCCAGAAATGGATGCTCATAGGATAATGCAATATTCCATTCTGCTCTTCCAAACTGCTTTTGATATTCAATACCGTTGCTGCTATATTTCAGATATCCTTCATCAAAGTTTTCGTAAGATACATCACCGCTGTCCTCTGTATCAACTTTATCTTTATATGTATAATAGTTGCATTTGCTATTAAAAAGAATATAAGCGACTATCGCTGTTCCCGCTAAGATCAACGCCAGCAGCAATATCTTTATCCTTCGATTTCTTGCAGCTTTCTTTCTTATCTTTGCCAGTTCATCTTTCTTATTTGTAAACAATTCGTAATTATATATCTGTTTTGCCATTCATTTCTCTTTCTATAAAATATTTTATGACGTATGTATACTATATGACATAGATGTCGTATGCATATTATATGACATTTATGTCACTCCGCTCATTATAGCATGAACCTTTTTAATCTTCAATCTGAGGGATTTCTAAAATTTGACCTGGATATATCTCATCTACATTATCTATTCCATTCGCTTCTGCAATCATTTCTATATAGTTATATGACTGATACATTTTCTTTGAAATTCCAGCTAATGTATCTCCTCTTTTTACGGTATAGTATCCTCCTATGCTCCCCCAGGTTTGCTGTGTTTTTTCCGTGGTTTGCGTTTCACTTGCTTCGGTATCCTGCACGGCAGATTCACTGTTACTTTCTTCTGATATTTCGGAAGAACCCGCTTTTTCATCAGAAACCACTTCATTTTCACTGTTCTGTGTCGTTTCTATCTTAGACACGGTATCTGTTTCCTCCTCTCCCTGCTGTGCACCTGTCACATTTTTCGCATCCGTCATTTCCTGCTGTTGAAATACCTCCTGCATTTTCTGATTTCCCTGATACTGTACCGCAGACCTTACTCCATAAATAAGAACCATCGCTGCTACAAGACCGCCCGCAACATACGCTGGGTTAGCAAATGCCGATTTCGGCCGCAAACTTTTCTTTTTTCTTAGCGCCTTTTTATAATTTTTCACAACAGCAGTATCCCTCTTTATTGTTTCCGAACGCCTTCCCCGTTCCGGCATTCGCCCCATCTCACCCTCTGCTAACATATAATTTTTCATTTCCTGATTTGTTTCATAATAAATGTAATATCCTCGCTGTTTTTTAAGGGAATAATTTTCAAATTGATAAAATGCATCCTCATTTTCAAGGGCATCAATCATATATAACACTTTATTTTCTCCGCTAAAGTTATCCATGTGAATTCGTATAATTTTGTCATTTAAATCAACAGAAAACCCCATTCTTGACAAAAACCATCCACAAATCTCCAGCTCCGGAAAAAAGGAATCTCTTATTCTATAAATCTCTCCCCAGTTTTCCTCTGAAAAAATCGTCTCATCTAAATCCAGTTCGAAATTCTGGCATGCCGCTGCTCCACTTATGAACATACACTTTCCTATCGTAGTTTTATACATTTTCCCAAATAAAATAGCACCTCTTGCATAAAGATTTTCTGGCTGCGCCAATTTATTTAAATATGTATACACATAATCTTCCACATAAATTTTCTTTGCTCCCGGCTCTCCAATCTGCCTGTAATTTCTAGGAAGATTTCTTGATACTTCTCCTTTTTCATTTCCTTTTTTCTTTCCCGTTTCCTGTCTTTCCTCTGCCATAAATCTCCCACCTTCCCTGTTCTATTTCTAACTCCGCTCTTTGCCCTATGCTTAAAGCTGCAGTTTCCTGATTTATTTTATATTTTCTTTTCAGGCTGTCTCAATCATAGCATTTCCCAATTCTTGTCTATGGCAGTTCTTGTCATATGCTTTCGCATTTTTCTTTCATTTTTCAAGTAAATGTTCTATGTAAAATAAAATATTGTTTAAACTTCTTTCTCTTTGTCTACTTCTAAAATATAGAGAACAATTAGAAGGCAGGAATTCTATAAAGGAATACAAAAAGATGATGTATATAAATACAAATATTTTGCTCCATAAAGATCATAAAATAGGAAAAATATGTACTCTCGGAATCTTTTTGTGCTTGATTTTGTGAGAAATTTTTTGTCAATTGTGCCCAAATTTTTTGAGGCGTACGCGGTGCGTACGTTGATGAAATCTGGGTGCGGCTGGCGGAAAATCAGCCACAAAAGCAAGTGCAAGAAAGACTCTGAGAACAAAGAGAGGATTTTAACATGAATTTCAACATAAAAAAAGAAAAGCGCTATCAGTATTTTGCCCCTGACAACGCTTCTACTATACCTTTTTCCATTGCACTTAATAACCATATTACTTATTTAAATAAAAAATTCGAAGATCTTGTTCTACTTTGCATCGGCACAGACAAAATAACTGGTGACTGCCTCGGCCCTCTTGTTGGCTCAAAATTAAAACAACGGAAATTTCCTTATCCTTTGTATGGAACTTTAGAAAAACCTCTCCATGCCGGCAATCTGACCGAACAGCTCCCTGAAATTTCTTTAGTCCATCCCGATGCTTGTACCCTTGCCATTGATGCCGCTGTTGGAACCAAGAATCATATTGGTCTTGTTTCCCTGTCCCGCCAGCCCCTTTCCCCAGGGAAAGGAGTTGCACGGCCTTTGTGCCCTGTAGGCGATATTTCTATTACTGGAATTATAAATGAGGCTTCTGTTTCAAGTGAAATTCTGCTTCCATATACGAGCCTTTATCTGGTGGATAAATTAGCCGAATACATCTGCAAAGGGATACTGAATAGTGATTTGCCGCAGGCAAGGTAGACGCCTACAGCAAATTCTATTTATTCTCTGCTTCGAATTTCTTCATGAATTCTACTAATTTTTCAACACCTTCGATTGGCATTGCATTATAAATAGATGCACGCATACCACCAACTGTTCTGTGTCCTTTAAGGTTTACAAAACCGTTTGCTTCTGCTTCTGCTACAAATTTAGCGTCTAATTCTTTATCGCCTGTTACGAAAGGTACATTCATGAGGGAACGGTCTTCTTTTACTACAGTTCCTTTGAACATTTCGCTTTCGTCTAAGAAATCATAAAGAATTTTTGCTTTCTTTTCGTTGTATTCTTTCATTGCCTGAAGTCCACCCTGTTTTTTCAGCCATTTGAATACTTTACCACAAATGTAAATGCCGTAGCATGGTGGTGTGTTGTAGAGGGAATCTTTGTCTGCCTGTGTCTTGTATTTAAGCATGGTAGGTGTTCCTTCCATTACGTCATCGCGGATTAAGTCTTCGCGGATGATTACGATTACAACACCAGCTGGTCCTACATTTTTCTGTACTCCACCGTAGATTACGCCATATTTTTCTACGTCATGTGGTTCGGACAAGAAACAGGAGGATACGTCAGCAACTAATGTTTTACCCTTTGTGTTAGGTAACTTTTTATATTTTGTTCCGTAAATTGTGTTGTTCTCACAAATGTAAACATAATCTGCGTCTTCATCAATTGGAAGATCGGAGCAGTCTGGAATGTAAGAGAATGTTTTATCTTCGGAAGATGCAATCTTTACTGCTTTTCCGTAACGGCTTGCTTCCTGATATGCCTTCTTAGCCCACTGACCTGTAACGATGTAATCTGCAACACCATTTTTCATAAGGTTCATAGGAATTGCTGAGAACTGCTGTGAAGCTCCGCCCTGTAAAAATAAAACTTTATAGTTGTCAGGAATGTTCATGAGATCTCTTAAGTCCTGTTCTGCTTCTTTGATAATGTCATCAAATACTTTGGAACGGTGGCTCATCTCCATAACGGACATTCCGCAGCCTTTATAATCCAACATTTCATCTGCTGCTTCTTTTAATACCTCTTCCGGCAATACAGCCGGTCCTGCTGAGAAATTATATACTCTTCCCATTTTTGCATATCCTCCTTGCATTATTTATTAAAAATAAATGTTTATCGCGTTACTGCGTTATATTTACGGATTATAACACACTTTGACGAATTGTTAACAGTATTTTTTTAATATCGGCACTTTTTTGCAATTTTTCCTTTATAAACTTTCACGAATTGACTACTTTCACGAATTTTTTTGAATATTTTACCTGGAAGCGTATTTGAAAAATGCTTTCCGTAAGATGTTCGTTACAATTTGCGGGAGATTTTTCCTGAATGGGGGGCTGCATAGCGGACTTGGACTACGTCAACTGAATAAAGGCAAATTCAAGAATGCCCCTTACTTTATTAGAAAATTGACAAATGCTTCTGAATTCGTTACACTTTCAGAAATACCGATTTCTACATATACATTATATGTAGTTTCAGAATATCTGCCACTGAATCCGTTTATATTAAGATTCTAACACCAGTATAATCGGTTCTACTATTGAGATTCTGAACATACATGATTTACAATATCTACGATTAAATATATCAGAAGGGAGCTTTTATGAGAATCTGGTGCAAACTTTTTGAAAAAAATCATATGCTTAAAGACACAGTTATGGAGAACTATGATATGTCCATGTCCCGTACTGCCAAAGTATATGATTGTTTAGAACGTGCCTGTTATGAGTTTGACCTTGAAAAACCGATGTGGCTTGATAAAAATAAACGGGAGTTTATTAGTCATGCAAGGACTCGTTTTTATCAGGATAACTTTATTGAACACATTGATTTTGATTATCTTGATTTTCAGGTTATTGAGGAGGATTAAGAAATTTTCAAATACTGGTAAATGTAATTTCCTAAATATTGTTATACTTGTTGAGAAAAAGTTATTGATAATTTCTCCCCTATATGCTATACTTCCACCCAGACATTATTCCGTGAGGGAGTAGCGAGCGTTCTTTTATACGTTGGAACGTAGCAAGTCAACATACTGGTGTAATTCACCTGGCTTGTTTTAAATTGCGAGACTCATGTATAACTGTGATAAGCTATACAGGGGTCTTTTTATATTTTTATGATAATTACCTGAGCATAGCTTATCGCTATGCTCATTTTTTTGCGTTATTATGATTAATGTACTCTCAGAATTTTTTTGTGGAGTACATATTACAATCAGGAGGGATTTCTAATGACTTGGAGCTTACTATTTTTTACTACGAACATTTTTCTTGGAATTGGCCTGGCAATGGATGCTTTTTCTGTTTCCATGGCAAACGGTCTGAATGAACCACATATGAACAAAGGGCGTGTATGCACAATTGCCGGAGTATTTGGTGGATTTCAGGCACTTATGCCTCTGATTGGCTGGTTCTGCGTACACACGATCGCGGAGTCTTTTCATGTATTTGAAAAGTTTATTCCATGGATTGCATTGATTCTTCTTCTTTTTATTGGCGGAAAAATGCTGATTGAAGGTATAAAAAATGACTGCGAAGAAGAAGTATCTGCCGTCAGTCCAGGGGCACTGTTTGTTCAGGGAATTGCCACTTCTATCGATGCGTTATCTGTTGGTTTTACTATCGCAGAATATAACTGGATCATGGCTCTTGCTGCTTCCCTGATCATTGCTATCGTTACCTTTTTTATCTGCATTGGTGGATTAATTATCGGAAAAAAATTTGGAACAAAATTATCCAACAAAGCGCAGATTCTCGGTGGAATCATCCTGATTGCCATCGGAATTGAAATATTTATCAGCTGATTAAATATTCATATTTATTTTTTGAAGAAATATATTATAAAAAGATTTTCTTTCCGGGAGCTTTTTATGAAAAAATTTCTTCTTTTTCTTTATATTTTTCCTTGTTTCATAATTTGTGGCTGTCATCCTTTTGCCCATAATAAAAATCCAAATTCTCAAAACAATTTTTCTTCAAAACAGTCTTCTTCCACCCGTTCCTCTATGGAATCCGTCCAAAAGGAAGCTGCTGCTTCCACGCAGCCAAATAAATCTGTTTCTTCTATTAATCCCGATACGCTTCCTAATAAAAAAATGGCATGGTGGATTAAACGAGAAGAAAATCATATGACCCCTTCTGCACAGGAGGAAGTAGATCTTTCCCGTTATGATGCCTGGTATATAAAAACAAATCTAAAGGGTGATGAAAAACCTGTCTTTCTTACTTTTGACTGTGGATATGAGAACGGCTATACCGCATCTATTCTTGATGTGTTAAAGAAGCATAAAGCACCCGGGGCTTTCTTCCTGTGCCGCCATTATATTGAGGATCAGCCTGAACTGGTCAAAAGAATGAAAAAAGAAGGGCATATCGTTGGGAATCATACTTCCCATCATGTTTGTATGCCAGAAACGGATTCGAGAAAAGTTCGTGAAGAAATTACAGATAATGCAAATTACATGAAAGAAGCGACCGGATACGAAATGGATCGTTTTTTCCGGCCGCCGAAAGGAGAATACAGCGAACGCACCCTTCAGATTACAAAGGATATCGGCTATACCACTGTCTTTTGGAGTATGGCTTATCTTGATTATGATGTTGATAATCAGCCGGGAAGTGATTACGTTATCAATCATTTTGAAAAATACATCCATCCCGGCGCCATTCCACTGATACATAATATATCTAAATCAAACGCTGAAGCTTTAGATACGGTTCTCACAAACCTTGAGAAAGAGGGGTATACATTCCACTCTTTGTCCGATCTGAAGAAGGGGTGATTCATTTTTCATCCTAATTCCCATTTCCAGATCAGACCTTATATCTATATATCCAACTATATCTATGCAAAGCATATAGCTATATTCAATTATATCTATGCGACACATATATCTGCATCTATATATTTGACTATATCAGATGTGAATTGCATAACGTGCATCTCGCAGCAAGAATGCCGGGGCATTCTTGAACTATGTGCATAAAATTTTTAAGCAAAGAACTCCTGCAAAACATCCTCTAGCACTTTCTTTTCTTCTAAAGATACCGGCTCGTCTTTCGCTTTCTTCTTCGTGTTCTCTCTGGCATAACGAAGAAGGCGGCGGCGCTGCTCTCTTGAAGTACCATCTTCTAAATCTACTTCACGTCCTGCTATGCTGTTCTCTAATACATTTTGCAGGTAATCATTCATATTCATGATGATGCGATGTTCTTTTGCATCTGCACGAAGCAAAATATCAAGGAATATCAATCCAAATGCAGCGATTACACCGGTCAGATAGGTGACAATTACACTGGTCAGTTCACCTCCTTCCTGTGAGACAGCCAGCGCTCCTGCCGCTCCTGTTATCGCACATGCTGCTATTGTGAGGCGATACAGTGTTTTCCAAAAGCCACAAGGTAATCCACAAACTCTTTTCTTGCGGAAATATTTATCCACAAATGTTTCCACGTTATTCACTTTGATATCCATTTCGTGATAATCTTCGTACTTCTTTTTCAGAGAAACAAGCCACTTTTTCTTTGTCTGCCCTATCCTCGACGTTGCACGTATCATGCTTCTGTATGAGATCGTCAACACCGACCAGCTCAGTATTCCAATAAAACAACAGGCTATAATTGCTTTTGTAAAAACGGTATTACCAAGAATAAAATCAAACATTTTCTTCCCTCCCAGGTATTTCAAACATTTTCACATTCATAATTTTAGCTATAATAAATTACCATGAATCTCGCCTTCTTAATTATTTTAACCGCGAGAAGTTTAATATTATCAGGTAATACAGTCCAGCGCAGACTCTTTTTTCCGGTCAGATTTATGTACGGATTTCTTCTCGGCATGGGCCCCAGCCGGAAGCATCTGCGAATCGGGTATCTTGTCTGCCATGACTCACCCACATTCTGTTTCTGCCATGCGAAATTATTTTGCTCTGTCTGGATTGTGACCCAATTATACGAAATGAAAATCCATTTGAAAAGGGGGATTCGTTCGTAAAAAAAATCCCTTCTCCGTCAAAAGGAAAAGGGATTCGAATACTTCTTTATGAAAATGACTTAATTGGACATCTATTTAGACATCTTAAGAAACATTGCAGCCAGTAATTTCACTGTATGCACAATAGCCTGTTCCTCAAAAGTCTCGTATGCAACTGGTGCGCTGTTATCCGCCTTATCTGAAATCGCACGAATAATAACAAATGGAATCTTATTGAGTGTTGCAACCTGTGCCATAGATGCACCTTCCATCTCTGCACAATATCCATCGTAATCTTTTACGAGAGCAGCCTTTGTGCCATTATCAGAAATGAACTGGTCTCCTGTTACAACTCTTCCAACAAAACACTGAATCTCTGGATTGACAATCTCACATGCTTCCTTAGCCATCTCCACTAATTCTGTGTCTGCTGTAAATACGGATGTCTCCATTCCCGGAATAACACTCTTCTTATAGCCAAGACCTGTTACATCAAAGTCATGCTGCAGTGCATCGCTGGAAATAACAATGTCACCAACATTAATATCTTTGTAAAGACCGCCTGCAACACCTGTGTTGATCAACATATCTACACCGTAAATATTTACAAGAATCTGTGTACAGATTGCCATGTTTACTTTACCGATACCACTCTGAACAACAACGGCATCCTGATTCCATAACTTTCCCTTGTTGAAAGTCATGCCTGCCATAGTCTTAGACTCAGCATCTTCCATCTGGTTAATGAGAGAAGCAACTTCTTCTTCCATTGCTCCAATTACACCAATACAAACCATATCTTCTTCCTCCATGTACTATTCTAATACTTAATGTTCTATTTTTAACTGTCATCAAAACAAGTAGACTCATTATAACACAGATGACCCCCTCACGTCATTAGGAATTTGTCAAAGGGGAGACGAAACCGAAGCAGGATTATTATACAAAAATGCTTCGTATCACTACACTCTTAATGCTCAATCGCATTAAGAGTTTGCTCTAGAGCGTGTTTTTTGCATTTTGTCCGTTTGTCCGTTTTATCAGGCCCCTCAAATTAGGCATTTTTTCTCTATTTTTTTAGATAAAAAGGTGATATACTGTCATTACAATTTTGGAAAAGTATTTTTACATAGCGGAGGAAAATCGATGTACAGTTATAAAACAAAGGGAGTTTGTTCTCGTGAAATTCAGTTTGATGTAGAAAATGATATTATTAAAGAAGTCCGTTTTATTGGCGGATGCATGGGTAATACTCAGGGCGTTGCAGCCCTTGCTAAGGGACGTAATATTGATGAAGTAATCAATACGATAAAGGGTATTGACTGTGGCGGCAGAGGTACTTCCTGTCCTGACCAGCTTGCACTTGCCCTTATAGCATATAAAGAACAGCAGGCATAATCTATATTTACTATAAGGATGTTCACACACTTACCTCAGGAGGGTTTTAAAAGTATGAAACGAATCGTTTTAACCGGCGGTGGAACAGCCGGTCATGTTACGCCAAATATGGCACTGGTTCCAAGCTTAAAAGAAGCCGGATATGATATTCAATACATTGGTTCTTATAACGGTATTGAAAAGAGATTGATTGAAGAAATGGGTATTCCTTATCACGGAATTTCCTCTGGTAAGCTTCGCCGTTACTTTGACCCTAAGAACTTTTCTGATCCATTTAAAGTTATGAAGGGTTATCTTGAAGCTTCCCACATGATTCGGAAGTTAAAACCAGACATTGTATTCTCCAAGGGCGGCTTTGTATCCGTTCCCGTTGTTCTTGCAGCAAAGAGAAGACGTGTACCAGTTATTATTCATGAATCTGATCTTACACCAGGTCTCGCTAATAAGATCTGTATTCCAGCAGCAACAAAGGTCTGCTGTAACTTTCCGGAGACATTGAAGCACCTTCCAGAAAATAAGGCTGTTTTAACTGGTTCCCCAATTCGTCAGGAACTTTTCTCCGGCAAAAAGGAAGAGGGTCTTCGTCTTTGTGGATTCGATGATTCCAAACCAGTTCTTCTCGTAATGGGCGGAAGTCTTGGTGCTGTTGCTATTAACAACGCCATCCGAGAGAACTTAGATGAACTGTTAAAGCAGTTCCAGATTATCCATTTATGTGGACGTGGTCATTATGACACTTCCCTTGATGGAAAAAATGGTTATAAACAGTTTGAATACGCAAAGAAAGAATTAACTCATTTATTTGCAGCAACAGACTTAATCATTTCAAGAGCCGGAGCTAACGCAATCTGCGAACTCCTCGCCCTCAAGAAACCAAACATCCTTATTCCACTTCCAGCTTCCCAGAGCCGTGGAGATCAGCTTTTAAATGCTGCTTCTTTCGAAAAATCTGGCTATAGCTATGTACTGCAGGAAGAGGAGCTTACAAGCAATACTTTGTTGAAGGCTGTACAGTATGTTTATGATGAACGTGAGGAATATATCCAAACATTGAAAGAAAGTAAGCTTAATAGAGCGATTCCTATCATAATGGATTTAATCACAAAATATTCTAAATAAAGCATATTTGTGGCCTCGGAGCAAGGTTTGGATGCGAGCGCTTTAAGCGAACATCCAAACCGCTGCGACTAAAGTCACAAATATGCTTTATTTAGCTTCAGGAGTTCGTCTGCTTTGCAGCCTCACAAACCAGAATTTGGCAAGACCTCATTGTTTCCAACGCACTTTCATGCTTCTCCGGTGTTACTCCCGCACAACAGTTACTATCTGCCAAAATCGGTACTTCCGGCAAAAATGCTTTTATAAGTAATGCATTAGACACAACGCAAATATCTGTGCATAATCCAATAAGTTCTATAGACTCTATCTCTTTTTCTTTATGAAGTTCTTTTAAGAAATTCGCCAGCTTACGAGAACCAAACGTTTCCTTTTCAAAAACAGCAAGTGCTTTTTTTACATATGGCTGAAGTTCATTTATAATCTCATGCCCTGGTGTTCCTTTAATACAATGAGGAATCGGAAGATTCTGCCCTTCCTGTGTATTCATATAATCTTCCCCATGTGTATCCTTTGTAAAGATAATATCTCCATTAAAATTCTCAATTTTCTCTTTCACCGCTGGAACAATCGCCTGTGCTTCTTTTGTCCCAAGAGAACCATCCACGAAGTCTTTTTGCATATCTACTATTATTAATATCTTTTCCATAATCTTTTCCTTTCAGTCCATTATAACAATTTAAATAATAACTCTCTCCAGCCAAAGACAGCTCCCCATGCGAGAAGATATCTTCTCACATGGGGGTGAGCATCAACCTTGCCTGCTGCAAATTATTATTTCATCTGCAATCCTATCGGACAGTGGTCAGAACCCATGACCGTCTTATATATAATGGCATCTTCTATCTTTTCTTTCCATCGTTCGGATACTACAAAGTAATCAATACGCCATCCAGCATCTTTTTCTCTTGCTTTGAAGCGATAAGACCACCATGTATAAGCTCCTGCAAGTTCTGGGTTAAGATAACGGAAACTATCAACAAATCCCGCACCTAAGAGTTCTGTAAATTTATTCCTCTCTTCCTGTGTAAATCCGGCATTCTTTTTATTTGTTTTTGGATTTTTAAGGTCAATTTCTTCATGTGCCACATTAAGGTCACCCGTCATAATGACTGGTTTTTCTTTATCAAGTTCCTGTAAATATTCTCTGAAATCATCTTCCCATTTCATGCGATAGTCTAAACGCTTCAATTCCGACTGAGAATTTGGTGTGTATACAGTTACAAAGAAGAAATCTTCAAATTCTAATGTGATAACTCTGCCTTCCTGATCATGTTCTTCCATTCCAATTCCATTCCACACTTTTAATGGGTGTTTCTTCGTAAATACGGCTGTGCCAGAGTAACCTTTTTTCTCTGCATAGTTCCAGTAACATTCATACCCTTCTGGTGCAAAGTCAATCTGCCCTTCTTGAAGCTTTGTTTCCTGTACACAGAAAATGTCTGCATCCGCCTCTTTGAAAAAGTCTTCAAATCCTTTTTTTACGCAGGCACGAAGTCCATTTACGTTCCAAGATATTAATTTCATAAATAAATCCTTTCCTTATTTCTCTTGTCTTAATTGTGACATCCTCCCCCACCTCGGCAAGTTTAGTTTTC
>NZ_ACEP01000023.1 GCF_000173975.1 Anaerobutyricum hallii DSM 3353 | reverse complement strand
TCAACGGTTATCGAGTATATTTGAAAAATGATTTTGGTAGATTATGACATATATTTTAATAAGATGATTTTTCGAATATATTTTAGTGAATATCATAGTAAAATATACAACCTGATATAAAAAATGGTGATATTTTATAGAATTACCATAAATATACCATAAACGATCACTTATTACGACTTATCCATCTAAAATTTATTTAGTTTTGATATAAAAAGAATATTATTCATATGCTTTACTTCATGGTATAATCTTTTAAGTAAAAACAATGTAAAAAATAACAGGAAGTGATTGTATTTATGAAACGTATTGATTTTGATAACGGGAAGATTACGACTAATATCTTACAGGCAGCACTGCCGATGTTGGTCGCCCAGATTTTAAGTCTTCTTTATAATATTGTAGATCGAATCTATATTGCAAGAATACCAAATATCGGAACGGCGGCTTTAGGAGCGGTTGGATTATGTTTTCCGATCATTGTAATTATTACTGCATTTAGCAATTTATTTGGCAGTGGTGGTGCTCCTCTTTTTTCTATTGAACGAGGACGCGGCGATAAAAAAAGAGCTGGCATGATTATGAACACTTCATTTTTTATGCTCTCTGTATGTGCAATCGTGTTAATGTGCATTGGATTTATATTTGCCCGCCCGATTCTAATTCTTTTTGGTGCTTCTGAAAATGCACTCGTATACGCTTATCCATATATTATGATTTATCTGATTGGAACTTTTCCTTCCATGATTGCAACAGGAATGAATCCATTCATTAATGCACAGGGATATGCAACGACAGGAATGATTTCTGTTGTTATTGGTGCCATAGCTAATATTGTCCTCGATCCACTTTTCATTTTTATGCTTGATCTTGGTATCCGGGGAGCAGCAATCGCAACAGTTTTGTCCCAATGCTTATCTGCAGGATTTGTTTTATATTTTCTTTCAAAAAAGGCAGAATATAAAGTCCGTTTATTATATAAGGAAGAAATCCGAACCTGCGGAAAAGATGCGAAGAATATCGTAAGCCTCGGAACAGCCGGATTTGTTATGCAGCTTACGAACAGCCTTGTAAGCATTTGTTGTAACAATGTACTTTCCGCTACTGGCGGAGATGTTTATGTTTCCGTTATGACGATTATTTCCAGCGTCCGTCAGATGATAGAAACCCCAATCTGGTCTATCTCCGAGGGTTCTTCACCAGTGATCAGCTATAATTATGGTGCAAAAAGACCAAAGAAAGTTATTGAAGCCTGGATTACAATGTCCGTCCTTGCTTTGATTTACAGTTTAATCGCCTGGAGTGTTATTTTATTTGCACCTAAATTTTTAATTGGAATTTTCAGTTCTGATAAAAGCTTGATGATTGATACTGTCCCTGCAATGAAACTATATTTTTCCGCATTTATTTTCATGCTCTTTCAGTATACTGGACAGACTATGTTTAAATCATTAAATAAGAAAAAACAGGCAATCTTCTTCTCTATCCTGCGTAAAGTTATCATTGTTGTACCAATGACATACATGTTCCCTTACGTATTCCATATGGGAAGCAACGGAGTGTTTATGGCCGAACCAGTATCCAATGTAATTGGCGGCAGTTTGTGCTTCATCGTAATGCTCTTGACAGTTCTCCCAGAATTGAAACAGATGAATTCTGATTTATCGAGCTGAATAGACGCCAGCAAAGAGAGCCTATCCCCTATATTTGTGACTTTAGTCGCGGCGGTTTGAATACTCGCTTACACACGCTCGTATCCAAACCTTGCTCCGAGGCCACAAATATGCTTTATTTCGCTTCAGGAGTTCGTCTGCTTTGCAGCCTCACAAATCAGGATTAATGTCTTTGTTCTTTATTACTATATGTTTCGCAAAAGCGCGCCGCAAACGATGGTTCTTCATTTCCGGCATATAAATGTGAAATATCTCCTATTTTTAAACCACGGAAATATGCAATACCCTGTTTTCGTTCTTCGGTGACAACTTCGGTAACGGAAGTCGGTGCTAATGCAAAGCTATTCCATAAAGTAAATGGAGAAACATTCCATAAATGAGAAAGCAATACACAGATCAGTCCAAAATGACAGAATAAAGTTATTGTTTCTGTACTTTCTTTTTCTACACGATAATAACCATTTTCACGGACATAACCGTGTTTTGCGAGGAGTGTGTCAAATTCTTTTGTAACTTTATCATATACGTCTTCCATATCAGAACATTTTGCTACTAAAGAATGTCTCCAATTTATTTTGTCCATATATTCTTCATGTTCTGTCAAATATCCCGGTGCCATATCCCACACAATTCTTGGGCGATACTTTTCTCCCTCTTTTTCAATATCCGGATAAGCTTCCGCAAGTTCCGGAGCTTTATTAACATCTAACTTAGCCGGAAACTCCTGCAGCCATTCCACAGTTTCTGCTTTGCATCCAGCCGCTTCTAAAGACGGAAGTGCCGTACGTTGTGCTCTTCCAAGCGGAGAAACATAACATTTACCCATATGAAGAGACAATGCCCGTTTAGCCAGTAGCTCTGCTTCTCTGCATCCTTTTTCAGTCAATGTATCATTTTCATAATCAGGGTCACCGTGTCTTATTAATAAAATTCGCATACTATGTAGATTCCTTTCTTATCCTGTATAATTCTTATAATTAGAGTGTATATAAATTAACATATTTCCCTTTATACTATTATTTAGAAATTCTTCCCTTTGGATATAAGATTGCATCTCTTTTTACCCCAAATAATCTTGTCACAAATCCAAGAACGGTTCCTACAAGAACAGCCGCAATAATTGTACCAACACCAACTGAACCAAGCCGTCTAAGTGTAAGTAAACAGGAAATTAATGAAATTGTGACCATACTCACATCAAATCCTATTTTTACTTTATTAAAAAGGAATAGAATACGGAATTGAACTTACTGGTGATACTCCAAGATCAGACTTTACTGACATTGAAATCCCGAGTGTCATAATAAAAAGTCCAAAAATATATACCAGAATACGCACTGGATAATTCTCTTCTTTTAGCTTTTGCATCATTTGTATACCTCTAACTATTTTCACAAATTCCCTACCAATAATATCCCTGAAAATAAAATTTGTCAAATTACTATTTAATTCATTAAGAGACAGACTCCCAGAGAACCGATACCCTATATTTGTGACTTTAGTCGCGGCGGTTTAAATGCTCGCTTTATACG
>NZ_ACEP01000024.1 GCF_000173975.1 Anaerobutyricum hallii DSM 3353 | reverse complement strand
CATTCCCTGGAGGCGTCTCCCCTGCCTGCGGCAAATTTATTTTACTGGAACCAGAACTTCTTTTCCTCCCATATATGGGCGAAGTACTTCTGGGATTCTTACAGAACCATCTTCATTTAAGTTATTCTCAAGGAAAGCGATTAACATACGAGGTGGTGCTACTACTGTGTTATTTAATGTGTGAGCAAAGTATTTACCTTTTTCACCTGTTACACGGATTTTTAATCTTCTAGCTTGTGCATCACCTAAATTAGAACAGCTTCCTACTTCGAAGTATTTCTTCTGACGTGGAGACCATGCTTCTACGTCGATAGATTTTACTTTAAGGTCTGCCAGGTCACCGGAACAGCATTCAAGTGTACGAACAGGGATGTCCATAGAACGGAATAAATCTACGGTATTCTGCCATAACTTATCGAACCACATCTTGCTGTCTTCTGGCTCACATACAACGATCATTTCCTGCTTTTCGAACTGATGGATACGATATACACCACGTTCTTCGATTCCGTGTGCACCTTTTTCTTTACGGAAACATGGAGAATAAGATGTTAATGTTCTTGGCAGTGTATCAGATGGTAAAACAGTGTCGATGAATTTACCAATCATGGAATGCTCACTGGTTCCGATTAAGTATAAATCTTCACCTTCGATTTTGTACATCATTGCATCCATCTCTGCAAAGCTCATAACACCTGTAACTACGTTACTACGAATCATGAAAGGAGGTACACAGTAAGTAAATCCTCTGTCAATCATGAAGTCTCTTGCATAAGAAATTACTGCAGAATGAAGTCTCGCAATATCTCCCATTAAATAATAGAATCCATTACCAGCTACCTTTCTTGCGCTGTCTAAATCGATTCCATCAAATCTTTCCATGATATCTGTATGATATGGAACTTCAAAATCAGGAACAAATGGCTCGCCATATTTCTGAATTTCAACGTTTTCGCTGTCATCTTTACCGATTGGAACACTTGGATCAATGATATTAGGAATAATCATCATGATTTTCTTAACCTTTTCTCCAAGCTCTGCCTCTAACTTTTCAAGTTCTGCAAGACGCTCTGCATTCTTAGTAACCTGCTCTTTTACAGCATCAGCTTCCTCTTTTTTGCCCTGTGCCATTAACGCACCAATCTGTTTAGAAATCTTCTTTCTGTTTGATCTTAAATCATCTGCTTCCTGCTGAGTTGCTCTTCTCTGTGCATCTAACTCAATTACTTCATCTACTAAAGGAAGCTTCTCATCCTGGAACTTATTACGGATGTTCTGTTTTACAACCTCTGGATTTTCTCTGACAAATTTTAAATCTAACATTATCAATATCCTCCTGTTTTGTTAGAATATTCCCGAAGTCTTTCCCTCTTACTTTTGCGGCTAAGATTTCGAAAATACGTTAGAAAATATTCTGGGTTTCATTTAAATATTAATATCGACATAACTATCAAAAACTATTAATATTTTGCTTTAAATAGTTACAAACAAAAAAAGAACCCTTCTACCCTCACTCATGGGACGAAGAATTCCGTGTTGCCACCCAAATTGCTGTCCTTGCTAACATATTCAAATACATCTATATTATTTAAATATATCTGACACATATCAAATCATACTAGAATACATTATATCTAAATATATCAAAATGTATAAACATATAAAGCCATAACAGCCACTCATTGGTACGTTAAAGGATACCAGCCTTTGACTTTCATCAATGCTCAAAAAGTGGAAAGGTACTTCCGCCTGCTGATTCTCACCAACCATCAGCTCTCTGAAAAACATTCATACCGTAGCTTCTCTCATCGCAACGAATCAATATTCTTGTCTATTATAAAGCAGAATGAGTTCCTTTGCAACTATTATTTTGTAACTTCTGTTTTTCTGGAACTGACC
This sequence comes from Anaerobutyricum hallii DSM 3353, assembly GCF_000173975.1. Taxonomy (GTDB): domain Bacteria; phylum Bacillota; class Clostridia; order Lachnospirales; family Lachnospiraceae; genus Anaerobutyricum; species Anaerobutyricum hallii. The sequence goes on along the minus strand of NZ_ACEP01000024.1, from coordinate 364 downwards.
GAAGAGACAAGGTTTCTGACTGTGGCCGCTGGAGTAAAATCAGAAATTGGAATTCATAATTTCCCCAAAGCAATTTTGATCTGCTTTATAAAGTGTGTTGGTGAGGGGGATTAAAGCTGATATCTACTATTAAGATTTTAAAATCACTACCTCCCGACGCCTCCGCAAATTTCTCCCTGATTCCTAATCAAATTCTAATTCTTATAGTAATCCAGCTACAGATTCTCCAACAGCCAACAAACAGCTCGCAGAAAGAGAAATAACCTATATTTGTGGCCTGGGAGCAAAGGTTGGATGCGAGCGGTTAAGCGAACATTCAACCTGCAGCGACGAAAGTCACAAATATAGGTTATTTCTCTTTCTG
>NZ_ACEP01000025.1 GCF_000173975.1 Anaerobutyricum hallii DSM 3353 | reverse complement strand
TACAACAAATTTAAGTTGAACATCTATAAGTACTGCAAAATTGGATTTTTTTCTTAAATAACAATAGGCTGATTCAAAATCAAATAGAGATTTATGAAATCAAAAGGAGACAACTCTATTATGAATAAACAGGACATTTACAATTACTTAAAAGAAAATAATATCTGGCACGAGATTACAGAGCACAAAGCCGTCTACAACATGGCTGAACTTGCCGAAGTCGATACCCCTTACCCTGAGGCTGATGCAAAGAATCTTTTTGTTCGTGATGATAAAAAGAAAAACTTTTATCTTATCACTGTTCGCGGAGATAAGCGCGTCAATTTAAAAGAATTTAGAAAGGCCAACGGAACCCGCCCATTAAGCTTTGCCTCCGCAGAAAATCTTATGGACATTATGGGGCTGATTCCTGGTGCTGTAACACCTCTTGGAATCTTAAATGATACGGAAAAGAAAGTACATTTTTATCTTGATAAACATTTTCTTGAAGAACCAGGTCTTGTTGGAGTTCATCCAAATGATAATACTGCTACTGTATGGCTCAAAACAGAGGATTTAATCCGTATTATCGAAGAACATGAGCATGATGTGACACTGGTATCTTTAGATTAACAGCAACTATTGTATAATAGTTACCCCCATTGCCAAACCGGCGTGGGGGTATATTTATAGCAAACGAAAGGATTTACCTATGAACACCGCTTACTTTTACCTCACCGATGAAGGCGGGAAACTCGCCCACAAACTTGCTACCGCTCATCCCGGTGATATTTATAATAAAGAAAATTTTAAAGAAAACCTTCGAGCAGGTTTTGGCAAATACGATTCTCTCGTCTGTATCATGGCAACCGGAATCGTTGTGCGTATTCTCGCCCCACTCATTGTCCACAAGACGAGTGATCCGGCAGTTGTCGTTTTAGACCAGAAAGGGAAACATGCCATCAGCCTACTTTCCGGTCACCTTGGCGGTGCAAATGATCTTGCCCGTGAAATGGCAGCCATTTCCGGCGGCGAAGCTGTAATCACCACAGCAACCGATGTCGCAGGCGAACTCTCCTTTGATACTTTTGCAAAAAAATATGATATGGCAATCGAAAATATCGGTCAGCTAAAGCATATCAGCGGTGCTTTACTTGCTGGTAAAAAGGTAAATGTCTTTACTAATAAAAATGCAAAGGAACTTTATCCAGAATTAGCAGAAGAACAGAAACGAGGAATGATCGATATTTTTTCACTTTCTGATTTTTTCAAAATCTATATAAGAAATAAAAATAATACTAAAACAGAAGATTTAAATGCAAATTTAAGATCAAAAAATATTATAACCAGTCATATAGAAACATATAATATTGCAGTAACCGATGATAAAAATGTCAAAACAACTCCTATCATGTCACCCTCTACTAACATCGATAATATTGAATCTGATATCCCGATTGTAGTAATTGATGAAGGATTTTCTCTAAATGAATGCTCCACTATCCCTTCTTCAGCCCCAATCCTCTATCTCCGCCCGCGTACTATCTGTGCTGGCATTGGCTGCAAGAGAAACATGGAACAGAAGCCGATTGAAGAAGCACTTTTACAGACATTAAAAGAAGAGGGCCTCCACCCTCTTTCTCTAAAATGCATTGCGACGATTCCTCTGAAATCTGATGAACCTGGAATCATTGGAACCGCCGCAAATTTAAACGTGCCACTGAAAATCATACCTACCGAAAAAATTGAAAAATTGGATATCAGCCAACTCGGCATCGCAACTTCTGAATTTGTTGCCAGCCAGACGGGGGTGTTATCTGTTTCTACAGCCTGCTCTTATCTGGCATCTGGCAAGGGAGAAATTCTTCGGGATAAGGCAAAATATAAGGGAATTACCATTGCTCTTTCGAAAGAAAAATCCTGAGTTGCGCAGCAAAGGAGACGCTTCCAAAGAGAGCCGATACCCTATATTTGTGGCCTCGGAGCAAGGTTTGGATGTGAGCGCTGTAAGCGAACATTCAAACCGCAGCGACTAAAGTCACAAATATGCTTTATTTATCTTCAGGAGTTCGTCTGCTCCGCAGCCTCACAAATCAGAAGTTTATTTCTTCTAATACTTTGGAGAATGGCATTTCCCCGCCAAACAAATCGAGTGCACTTCCAATAGTAACATCCACCTTATTTCTCCCAAGTTCTTTTAATTTTCTCAAATCCTCAAAGGAGCTTACACCCCCTGCATAAGTTACCGAAATTCCATTCCAGTTGCCAAGTAATGCGGCAATATCTTCCTCGATTCCACCTGCTTTTCCCTCTACATCTACCGCATGTACAAGAAATTCATCACAGTAATCAGCGAGCTCAGATAATACATCTTCGGTAAGTTTTACATCCGTAAACTTCTGCCAGCGGTCTGTGACGATATAATAATCCTCTCCTTTTTTACGGCAGCTTAAATCGAGAACGAGGTGTTCCTTTCCAGTTACTGCAACTATTTTTTCAAGATTTTCATAGTTAATTTTTCCATCCTTAAAAACATAAGAAGTCACAATGATATGTGAAGCCCCCTGTTCCAGAAAAAATGCTGCGTTCTCTGCGGTCATTCCACCACCAATCTGAAGCCCTCCCGGATAAGCAGAAAGAGCCAGACATGCCTGCCGTACATCTTCCTCATAATACTGGCTGCCTGCTGGATTTAAAAGGATGATATGCCCTCTTTCAAGACCTGCATCTTTATATAATTTAGCATAAAAATCTCCATCTTTTTCGGAAACAAAGTTATCCTGTGCGTAATCTCCTTTATCTAAAAGACTCCCTCCGACAATTTGTTTTACCTTTCCATTATGTATGTCTATACATGGTCTGAATTTCATAAACTTTTCCTTTCATTTTTATTCATTTGCCTTTCTATCAACAATATGAATTATCTATCAATTAAACTATCAATAATTACCACTCAATTTTCTAAACTACTCCTTATTAAATTGGGTGCTTCTTAATTTAAAAAAGAAAGTACCAAATGTTCTTCATTTGAAAATATTACATATGTTTTCCATATGCCATCAGTATATCAAGTATGCTTATTTTATCAAGTATGCTAATAAATCAATATATTGTAAATATCAGCTTTTATTATTTTAATTCGATAATCTCCCTGTCATATGGTACATACACATTACCTTTATAATATTTTTTTGCCTCTTTTTTATAAAGAGATTTTCTCTTACGAATATTTTTATCTTCTGTATGCCATAATAACAGATTCTTCACTTGTAATTCCTGCGCCAGCTCTGCACTGTCTTTTACCGTACCATGATGTTTTTCATATGGCTTAAATTCGTCCTTTTCCCCATCTAAGCAAAAAGCTTCATGAAGGAAATAGTCTGTCTGATATGCATATTCAAAACAATGCTCCTGGTATGGTTCGTCTCCACAAAATGTAAGACGCTTTCCATTATTTAAAGTTGTCACAAATCCAAACTGTCTTGCCTTTGTAGATCTTATATCGAAAAACTTCACTTTATAATCTAAAATCTGTTTTTCCTCTCCATCCTGCACCGGACAGAGAATAATTCTGTCTCCAATAAGATTGGTAATCTTCTTAACTAATGTCAGCTCACAAATTGTCTTAAGCACATTCACCAGCCCATCATGGCAGTAAATCGTACAATTTCCTTCATATTTTCCTTTCTGAATTGCCTGTCCGATAACACGAATCATCCAGATCATTCCCAGAAGATGGTCGGTATGTTCATGCGTAAGAAAAATATCATGAATTTCTGTAACCGGAATATTCATTTTTTCAAGCTGAGTAAGAATCCCATTTCCACCTCCGGCATCAATCATAAAATATTTTCCCTTTTCATCCTGAATAATAGAACAAGTATTATAACATTTTGTAACAGAAGCATTTCCCGTTCCAAGTACGATTAATTTCTCCATAATGTTTCCTTTCCATAACTCTATTTTTATTTCTTATTTATTTTATGTTTTTCTACTTTTTAGCGAGTGCGTTTTTATCAAATAAATCTATTTTTATCAATCTGTTTTTATACACACTAATAATGACTATCTTTTACAATTTTATTCTTGGTAAATCTACTTTTCTAGCCTACCAATAAGGATTGTTTTTCTCAAGCCTACTCTCAATAAATCTTCTTTCTATAATCCCTCAGCAAGAATTGTTTCTTTCAAATCTATCCCCGATAAATTTGTTTCCGATAACATTCAAATGCTGAAGGAATTGCATATTTTTCTTCTAAATCTTCTCTTGATACGGCAATCCATTCTTCCTTTTCTAAAAGTTTCTCTGAAATGTCTCTCATTTGAATACGATATCCCCTCATCTGCCATTCCACATGAGAAAAAATATGTTTTCCCTCACCCAATGGCTCTATCATATAATCTCCGATTTCCCATTTTTTCATCTGTTCAGATAACTCTTTTGCAGAAAGCTCGCCATCAAGATTAGGCAATTCCCATAATCCACTTAAAAGCCCTTTCTCTGGTCTTTTGTGCAAAATAATCTTATCAGATACTTCTATTAAAAATACAGCCTTTTTTTCAATTTTTCTCTGTTTCTTTTTTGCTTTCACTGGAAAATCTGTTTCTTGACCGTATTTATGTGCCTTACAAATAGACTCCCATGGGCAATTTTCACAAAATGGTTCTCCATTTGGAATACAAATCGAAGATCCCAGATCCATCAATGCCTGATTAAAGTCTCCCGGACGTTCTTCTGGCAAAACACGCCTTACTTCCTGTGTTATTTTTTTCTTTACTGAAGTTTTATTTATCTCCCCATCTTCTGCAAGAATTCTTGAAAAAATTCTGAGGGCATTTCCATCTACGGCAGACTCTGGAATACCAAATGCAATTGAAGCAATCGCGCCTGCAGTATACTCCCCTATCCCTCTTAAAGATAACAATTTGGAATAATCTGACGGAATTTCTCCATCGAACTCTTCCATTATCTGAACTGCGGCCGCCTTTAAATTTCTAGCACGATTATAATAGCCGAGTCCCTCCCAAAGCTTCATAAGTTCATCATCAGGAACTTCTGCCAAAGCTTTCACATCCGGCAGACTTTCCATCCAGCGGTCATAATACTTTTTAACCGCCTCCACCCTGGTCTGCTGTAACATAATTTCAGAAATCCAGACATGATACGGTGTCGGATCACTTCTCCACGGCAAAATCCTTGCATTATAATCATACCAGTTAAGCAAAACTCCCCCGATACCCGCTGGTGCCACTTGCAATGGGCCACAGATTTCCTTCCACTCATTTGTCAATTTTTCTATAGAAAATGCTGCATTTGCCGGACTTGTCGAGGGAAGTTTCTTCGCCTTTCTCCCGGTTTCTTTTTCCTGATACTTTCGGTAATACTCATATGATTTCGCACCATTACAGTAAATCTGCCTGATATCCGCACTTTCCAATATCTCTGATAAATCATTTGGCACTACATTACGAATACTGCTATCAGATGATCCTATAATATCACAGCTATGAATCACATCCCACACCGCAATACAGTTTCTGTGAAGGAAATCCTTCTTTTCCTCTACAGTTTCCGGTTTTTTCTCCGAAAGAATTCCCGCCAGAAGCTTCCAGAAACGATTTTGCTTATGTCCATAAAAAAATGCCTCTTCCCTGGACTTCACCGAAGGAAAACTCCCCAATATCAAAATTTTTGAATCTTTATCATAAAGAGGCGGAATTGGATGAATAATCTTCTGTCTTTTTGTTTCGTCTAGTTTCATAATCAATATTTTCCTTTTGTTATTAAATCTTACCCTTTATATTTCTTATAATTTCTAATTTTCAGGCATTATTCTGCTTCTTATAATCCTCATTTTTTCAGGCATTATTGTACTTCTTATAATCCTCATTTTTCTAGGCATTATTCTGCTTCTTATAATCCTCATTTTTTCAAGTATTATTATATTTCTATAACTTTTAACTATAAATTAAAATAATTTTATAATTTGCAACTATTCATTAAATATACTACCTTATAATTCAGAAATTATTATTGCAGCTTATATAAATGCTATTTTTATTCCAATACACTTTAATATATAAAAAATTATAAATTAAAGTTATATCTGGCATACCAGAATTATAACATAAATTTCCTATATCTTCGTCAGAAAATAAAAAAGTCCGGTTTCCCGAACTTTTTTATTTATATCCTTACTACTTTTAATCTGCTAAAACATGTTTAAAAATGCTCCAGAGTGTGTTTTTCTCCCTTTGCTATCTTCTAATCATTTCATACATTTATATGTAAATTACATGCCATCAAAATCTTCTTTCTTAAAAAATCTCATATTCTTTTCCATGCTTTTCAAGCCAGCTGCGACATTCCTTATATTCCGGCATCACCTTTTCCATCTCATTCCAGAACGTAGCCGAATGATTCATAACTTTTAAATGCGTCAGCTCATGTGCAATAATATATTCGATAATTTCCATAGGAAGCATTGCCAGCTTCCAGTCAAACTTCAGATTATGCTTACGATTACAGCTTCCCCACACTGTCAGCTGATTCTTAATCTCAATATTCTGATATGAAAGACGTGGCCGTCGCAGTGGAGACTGCCTCTTTTGACCTGTTATCATTACCTGATTATACTGAAGTCCCATCTTCTGTGCAAACTCTTCTACCTTCTTTTTAACAATAATCAATGCACATTTTTTATAATAACGCATGATACAATACCGCAGAAATTCCTGGCTATCCTTATCTGTCTTAATAATCAAATGTTTACCCTGATCCTTTTTATCTTCCATATAAATCTTAGTTTCTTCCTCATCAAAATCAGATAAATACTTTATCCTAAGAAGAACATCTGTCTTCCCAAGAAATGGAAGGTATAGCCCACCTCGGTAAACAATTCTTCCTTCCTCCAAATCCAAAGTAATTGGAAGCATCTGATGGTTTCGAACCTTTTTCTTCTCATATTCCTCAAAAATCATCGTTTCATTCAGGCGTACATACCGCTCTATCATCTCCCAGCTCATTCCAACAGGAACCTTCATATCTATTGATAAATCATTATGTATAATAAAATCTACATACCTGGAATTCACACTGATAACATTCACATATAAATCCCTTGAACCTTGATGAATTCTAATTTTGGACACGAGACTCCCCCTTTCTTCTGGATGATAGAAAATAATTTTTGTGTTATTTAATAGTATAGCGCGTTTTTTGGTCTCTTTCAACAAAAATATTATTACTATTTAATTCATCCTTCCAGCCACAGCACAGAAGCCATTGCCCCCAATAAGGCATATTTGTGGTTTCGGAGCAAGGTTTGGATGCGAGCGCATGAGCGAACATTCAAACCGCCGCGACTAAAATCACAAATATGCCTTATTGGGGGCAATGGCTTCGTCTGTTGTTTGTCTAATGAATTAAATAGTAATCTAAAATACCACTCCAGCTCTTAAGATTACATTTGGATATGGAGAAAATTCTCCTGTCCGGATGGCAAAACGGCATTTACCGCTGAACTTCTTTAAGTCTTCATGTGGCATGTATTCTACTTCTGCTTCAGGAAGACCTGCCTTAATGTACTCTTCTAATTCTGGATTAAATTCTTTAATTTCGTGAGCCAGATAATACCCTTCTACCTGTACTTCATCTAAAACAGCATCTAATACCTGCTTAAATGTTGGTACTCCTGCAGTTAATACAAGATCTACTACTTCTACTCCTTCAGGAATAGGCATTCCGGCATCCCCTATCATAAATAAATCCTTATGTCCCAGGGCTGCGAGTAAATAAGAAAGTTGCGCGTTTAAAATTCCTCTTTTTTTCATTTTTACCTCCAGAAGCGCCTTATTGCGCTACAAATCAGGAACAATTGACTATTTTAAAAAATGCCACGGTAACTAAAACACATAGTTGCCGCGGCATATTCAAGCAAAATTAGTATGTCTTACTCTACTGTGTAAGGCATTAAGGATACGTGTCTTGCTCTCTTGATTGCTACTGTAAGAGCACGCTGATGTTTTGCACAGTTTCCTGTGATTCTTCTAGGTAAGATCTTACCTCTTTCAGATACGTATCTTTTTAATTTATTTACATCTTTATAATCGATTACTGCATTCTTGTCTGCACAGAAAATGCAAACTTTTTTTCTTCTGCGGCCACCTCTTCTTCTCATTGGAGCATCGCCACGATCTTTGCTATATGCCATTGATATTACCTCCTAAATTCCTTAACTCTAAATAAAAGGCAGTTCTTCTTCAATTCCCTCTGGAATTGTCATGAATCCATCGCTCACTGCCTCACTTGGGGCTGGACGGTTTGTCGGTGCAGGTGCAGCCTGTGGCTCTGGAGCACTCTGATAGCCTCCCTGCTGCTGATATCCACCTGTATAGCTGGAAGCAGCTGCCTTACTCTCCGCAAAATCCTGTTCTTCAACAACAACATCTGTTGTATATACCTTAACACCGTCACGATTGGTATAACTACCTGTCTGAATTCTTCCGGAAATGACAATCTTAGTACCCTGTTTCAGATACTTCTCAGCAAATTCACCTTGTCTGCCAAAAGCAACACAGTTAATGAAGTCTGCATCCTGATCGCCTTCTCTGCGGAATCTTCTGTTTACGGCCAAAGTATATCTTGCTACGCACGTTGCCTTCTCACCCTGTGAGTATCTCACATCTGGGTTTCTGGTTAAACGTCCCATCAAAATTACTTTATTCATGGAATTCCTCCTATTCGTTATGCATCCTGTTTAACGCATAAGTATCTCATAACTGGCTCCATGATACGAACACGACGTTCAATCTCTGCTGGACACTCAGCTGATGCATCGAATTGGATGAAATAGTAATATCCTTCTCTCATCTTCTGAATTTCGTAAGCTAATTTCTTCTTACCCCATTCATCAACGTTAGTAATCTCTCCGCCAAATTTTTCGATTAAAGCTTTAATCTTTTCAATGGCATCTGTTCTAGCGTCATCTTCGATTTTTGCATTAATAACCAGAGCTAATTCATACTTATTCATGGTCATTTGCACCTCCTTTTGGTCTTTCTGGCTCTCTTAAATATTTAAGAGAACAAGGATTTTTACACATTACAGTTGTCCATTATATCACAAAGCACTTACAAACTCAAGTTTCATTTTCAAATTTTATTATATAAAATTTTCTCTTATATTGTTTCTTTTTTGTTCATTTTGCTATTATATGTATCTTTAAAATATCTCCTATGCTGCTTATATAGTCTGATTTTTTAAACACACTCTAGTCGATATCTTGATGAATATATCCCCGGAAGTTCTTCTCTACCAGTTTTCTTGGAACCATTACCTCACGACCACAGTTCATGCACTGCAGCCTGAAATCCATTCCAACTCTGAGTAATTTCCACTCATTAGCACCACAGGGATGCTTCTTCTTCATTTTAATAATTTCTCCTACTTTAAACTCCATATTTCCCCTGCTTTCTCTTTTTTCAATTAATCTTCCTGTAAAATTCACTATAGCAGAAAATATTTTTTACGTCAAAGTCTTCTTCTTTTTCCTATTTTCGCTTTTTCTATCTTATTCTATTTTCTTTTATTTTACTTATTTTATCCCTTTTTTTATCTCATCCGCTATTTGAGCTACTCTTTCCTGTTCTTCCATTATCTCATTTACTGTTTCCGCTAGAGCGTGTTTGAAAAATGCTTTCTGTTTTCTTTTACTATATTTTCTTTATATATTTATCTTATTTCAGATTTCTTTTTCTTCTAGTAAAAATAAAGAGTCCACTGATTACGATAAATATTCCCAATGTGCTTATAATACCTATTAACATATATTCTTTTTTATGTTCTTGATATTCTTTTACCGTTTTACTATCTGTTACAAGACAAACCTTTGTGTCCCCATTATCATTAGAATCTATTACATTTCCGGCCTTATCTCTTGCGATATAACGCACTGTCTGATATCTTTTATCTGCTGTAAGTGTCTTCCGTACCATATAATTTTCATCTAAGTCTTTCGGTTTTATAATAATCTTTTTTGTTCCTTTCTGACCTAATATATCCCTGTCAGTTTCCATATATAATTCTAGTTCTTTAAATGCATAATTATCCATTACACGAATAGTAAATTCATGCTCTTTCTCTTCATAGATCTGTTTATCCAAATTGCCAATATGAACTACCGGCGGAGTCTTATCTACAACAAACCGAAGCTCCTTTTCTTTCGTATCAGCTTGAAATGTAACACGATAATCCCCCTCTCTCTCAAAGTCTTTTTTAGCAAAATTGTAGTATTTTTCATACCAGCCATACCTTTCTGACTTTTTATCTGCTATCACACTACTTGTTATGCTACTTTCACCTATCACCTTTCTCTCTTCATTATCTTTTAAAATAACCGCCCTTGATTTCGTCTGCTTTACACACTGTTCCCTCAATTTGATTTTTGGTGCTTCTTTCAAATAATATTTATTTATCTTCTTTTTTAATGCGTGGCTTAAAATAAAATCCGCTCCCCGTTGATTCACACGGAACACCACTTTAAAATCATCCTTAATTTTATTTCCTGCCTTATCTTGTCCTTTAATTTGTAAATAGTATATTCCATCGCTATTTTCGGTCTTTTTAATATTATCCCACTGCACCTGTACTGTATTTTCACTTTCTGCTCTTTCGTAACTCCATTCTTTTTTCAAAACATTCCTATCATCTATTTTCTTTAAAGAAATCTCCACAGATTCTCTATCCAAATACTGATCTTTACATATTACCTGTGGCATTATCTTCTTTCCCTGATAAATTCCATTCTGTTTTACTCCAGCTATATGTACAGCAGGAGTCGTTGTATCTATTATAAATTCTTTAGTCTCTGCTGTTTCTGAGACATTTCCTGCCTTATCTGTACATTTTACTCGAATATGATATTTTGCCTCTTTCTTTAGCACCAGCCTGCTATAATATTTGTCTCCATCTTCCTGATATTTTACTGGTTTTTTATAGTAATTCTACTTTTCCCATGAATTGCATCTATATTATATTCTACTTTATTTTTATCAAAATTCTGTTCCTGTATACAAAATGTAATAATTCGTTCCGTATTAAAATATGGGACTTGATCAGCCTGCTTTCCGATTCCATTTATCTGAATAGAAATCTGTGGAACGGTCTTATCAATCGTAAAATAATTCCTATCTTTCCACTCAGACTTATTTCCTGCCTTATCTGTTACCGACAGCCCTACCGAATAGTCCCTGCCATCTTCCTCGAAGCTAATTTCGCATACATAGGTACCCTGCACATTTTTCCATTCTCCAATCTGATATTTTTGATTACTTCCCTGTATATTCCACACTACCAAATCAGGTGAAAAATTCTTTTCCTTTACTGTCACAGTTGCTTTTCTTGAAAAATTATAATATTGTGTCTGATTATTCTGATCATACACCACTTCTATCTCTGGTTTTGTGTTATCTATGACAACTTTTTCGTTCAATATATTCTTCTCTGTATGCCCAGCGTTATCTTCTAAATCTGCCTGGATAGTCAGCGGATTATCTGCATCAAATTGTGAAAATTTATCTGCCTCTAATTCAATCTGTTGTCTTTTTCGATAAATTAAGTTATCTCCATCCCACATAATTGTCTTTCCCGTTTTTATTGAACTATCCTTTTTCTTTGTTGTTTTGGCATATAACTGAGTCTTGTAAATTCCTGCATATGTGTCTTCAAATACGGCTTGAACCGGAACAGTATTATTATAATATCTTATATTCTTCTCTTTATCCGTAAAAAAAGCCCGCGGCATTTTCATTGTTATATTACTTGTCTCTTTATGTAGCTGCAATGATTCCGAAATTGCACCTTTACTCTTCACCATCTCACTTACATTTCCGCTATAATCTTGTCCATAAACCTTTAGATACCCTTTAAAATTCTCTTTTTCAGGAGATACTGTGATAGAAAACTCTGACAAATCTTCCTTTTCAAAATATTCATCATTTATTTTCTCTGCTCCTGTCCTTTCTACCTGGGAAAACTTATTTATATCTATTGGTTGTTCTTCATATGGAATAAAAGCATAATTTATTCTCTCTATCCCACTAATAGCATCTTTTATCCGAATGAAAACATTCATTCTTCTTTTACTAAAATATCGGAAAAAATGGTATTTATGAAACAATAACAATGTATTTTTCTTTTTATCATCTCCATTTTCTTCTGCTTTAAAAATCAAATCTCCACTCTCATTATCAACTCCTGTATAAATAATCTCTGGTTTGTGACAATCGTATGTTATCTGCAAGTTTTTCTGATTTGCTACACACGCAGCACTATCAATAACCCCAAAGTTTAATGTATAATTTCCTTCAGCTTCTACCTGTATGTTTGTCTCATTAATTCTGATTCCATCCTCATAATAAGACTTCCATTGTAAGCTTTTCTTCTGGCTCTTAAAACGTTCCCATTCTTTCTCCATAACCATTCCATTTGAATAAAACATTTTCCCCTCTAAAGAAAAATTTATCTTATTAAAATTTTCTTCCTGTATTTTAATTGTAATCTGAGGAGCATTTTGAAAATACTGTCTTTTTCCTATCTTTTTCACTGCATTCTGGTTAAGAATCACACTTGTTATCAATGGACTCTTTGTATCAACGGTATAGAGTGGACTTTCATAATATCCATTATAAATACACCTTTCTGTCTCGCTACTCTTTTCAGCTGTCATAACATTCCCAGCTTTATCTGTACAATGTATCATAAGTTTATAATGGCCATCATCGAGATTTGTAACAGAATATCGCATTACTGTTTTGGAATTTTTCTCTTGCTCTCCTTTTTCTAATTCTTGTTTTTCTGGCTCCTGCTTTATTTTTTCTGTTATTTCCTCCCATGATTCTTTGTTCTGTTCTATTTTCCCATTTAGACCATATTTTACACGATATAACTTTAATTCTATATTTTCCGCCTCTAAATTCATATCTTCAATGCAAATATCAATCGAATTTTCCCTTTTCATAAATAATTCATTTCCAGAAGAAGTAATTTTTTCTCCGTTACTCTTTAATTTTTTATTTATATTTGCCGGTGAGGATTCCGCTTCCATAACGTTAATAATGCCTTTATAATCAACCGATAGCTCTGGCGCCGACTTATCTATCGTAATGTCTGTACTCTCTATCCCTTCCTGTCCTGTCTGATTGGATACTCCTTTATTTCCTGCCAGATCAGAGCAATCAAGAATAAACTTCCATTTTCCTTCTACAGCAAAATCAAACGAAATTTGATGTAAGTTTCCTTTTTTAGTATGTATCCATGCCAAAATGTCTAACATACCATCATTACTTTCAGCTTCATTTTCTTTGACTGCTTCCCTCGCCCTATCATCTAATGGCATCGCCTGGATATGTATACTATCTAAATCAAGGTATTTTTCCCTTATATCTATCATTCCTTTTACTGACGTATTGTAATAACATTCTTCATCTATATTGTATGTTATATCTGTATTGCATTTTTTATCGGTATTATATATTTCATCTGTATTATAAGTTTCACTGACAGATTTCTTCGCAAATCTTATTCCTTCCTTCTTTTTATCTGCTTTCTCAAGCTTTAATCCTGCTATCTCCGGACATTTTTTATCAATCACCAGCTTTTTACTTTTGAAAGTTCCTGATAAAATATTTCCGTAATTTTCTACCGCTCCTTTATCTCCAATTAATGGCATTCCCCATCTATTTATATATTCCAGATACAAGCTATACACTTTATGTCTGTTTTTTTCTGTCTCAAAAGAAAGTGTTTTTTGATAGATTGGATTGTCACTAGCTTTTCTTTCAAACTCCCCTTGTTCATACTGTCTAATCTTATTAAAACCTTCTTGGTCAATACCACTTTCCTTCTCTGAAACCTGGAATAAAAATGACTCTTTTTCTAAGTCAGAATGAAACGTATTTTCCTCCACACCTATGGTAAATGTCCTATTATCCTTACTAAAAAGATATTGTGCAAATTCTCCCGTTCCCCCAATCCATCCTTTTGACTCTAAATATAGTTTTGGACTTTTTTCCCCTATGTCACCAGCAGTATTATCCATAACTTCTGTATCTTCATCAATTGCCAATTGTGTGATTACAGCTGCTTCTACGTAGTATGTTCTATATGTATAGATGCTTCCAACTCCCACAAAAGCTAATACAATTAATTTAAAATAAGCTTTATTCGTTATCTCATTTTTCCCCTTGTCTCCTATTCGTCTCACTCTTTTTCTCTTTATTTTATTTCTCACATGAGCTACTTTCTTTTTCAAACCACTTATTAATATTACATATACATTCGCTTTTACAAAATACAATATTGCCGCCAGAAAAAAGCAACTGCATACTATCATCCCTAACACCGCACCTTTTTCCAGATAGCTTATCTTTTGTAATAGTCGTGTATTAAGTTCCTCCTGCATCCCTCACATCCTCCTTGTCTTTAAAACTATCTGCTATCTCTATCTTTTGCTTTGCCTCATTCATAAATTGATATAGTTCTTCCATTTGTTTTTTCTCCTTTATAAAATACTTTGTTCTCTCTTCTATTTTTTCTAATTCTTTATTTAACATTTTTTTATTTATTGAACTATCCTTTAAGAACTGCTCTGCATAATTCATAATTTCTATGGTAATCTCCCGTGAAATTAAATATGCTGCTGCAAGGTCTGATTTTGTACTTTTTTGTGTCACTTCAAATTGATTTAGAGAATGGAGCGTTTTATAAAAGTCCATAAAATCTCCTGTTCCTCTTTCTCCACTTTGATCTGTTCCATTAAGCAAAAATGTATTATAATAATTAGCTATCTTTGCATATAAACCTGCTCTTTTTCTCTTTTGCTTGCCAAACGCTTCATTCTCATCTTGCGAAGTCATCGTATCAATAGCTTCACAAAACCATTTTTCTGATGCTCCTTTTCCCGTTATATTTCCCATATCATAGAAATATCCCAAGCCTAAAGCATAACTAAATTCTGCATATCCCAACGCATTGTGTTTTTGAAAGATCTCTATTACCGTCCCTTCTTCACAGACAGAATTTATAAGATCAAGTAATATTACTGCATCCTCTATCTGAAAATGATTTAGACGAATAAAATACTTTATCATGCTCTGATAAATCAGTTTTTCCTCTGGTATAAGTTCTAATGCCAGCTTATAATATTGACTGGCTTCCTTTTTATCTTCACTTTTTTCTGCTATGTTTATATATCTTACAACTGCTTCTTCCTTATAACAAAATGATACCTTTTTACACCCTATACAAAACATCAAAGATAACTGTCCTACCATCATAAAAATCAAAAACTTTATTATTTTCCTTCTCTCGTTCTCCTTTTCTTTCTGCTTTTTATAATCTATTTGCGATAAAGCGTAGGCAAGTTCTCTGCAATTCTGATACCGTTTTTCAGGCTCTGATTGTATACATTTTAAAAGAAGGCTTTTCATTTCTAAAGATATATGTTCTCCCCAATATTTCTCCGGATATATCTTATAGGGCGGCTTTTCCGGGTTATATCCCGTTAATAAGCTATAAAGCGTGACTCCCAGGCAATAAATATCCGTCCTCGCATCTGTCTGCCCCATACCTCCATATTGTTCTGGTGCTGCATAGCCTTTCGTTCCAAGATACATTGCATCACAAGCCGTATTCTTATAACAATATTCTCGGGCCGTCCCAAAATCTATAAGAACTAATCTTCCCGTTTTTTTTAATATAATATTCTCTGGTTTTAAATCTCGATAAATAATTGATGGCTTTTTCGAATGAAGATAAGAAAGAACTTCACATAACTGTTTGCCCCATATTAAAATCTCTTTTTCTTCAATCCGCCCTCTTTCATTTAAAATCTCTTTTAATGTTTTTCCCTCAATAAACTCCATTACCATCCAAATAGCATCTTTTTTCTCTATAATGTCAACAATCTTTGGAAGTCCTGGATGATCCAATCTTTTTAAAATATCCGCCTCTACTATTAGCTTCCTGCTTATCATTTCGTAATTCTCGCAATATTCCATACTTATTTCTTTAACCGCCCATTTTTGCTTTAGTCTTTCGTGTACTGCCAAATATACTGTACTCATTCCCCCTTGTCCGATTACCGATAGAATTCTATACTTTCCATCTAGCACAAAACCTGCCTTTAACATCTCCCCATCACATCCGTCAAAAAAGTATTAATCTATTTCCATTCTCTACTCCGCTTTCCTCTAATTTAAAATCAAGAGGTAATATTCGTTTGTTTTCTATACATGCCAGATAGAGTTCCAGATCTATCTGTTTCTCACAAATAATGCTTTCCTTATCCCGTATTACATCATATATTTCTTTTATGATATCTCTTATCAATGCCGTTTCTTCACATTTAAACTCATACCACTTTCCTACACCTGCAACAAAAACATCAACATATACCATCGGCAACTCCCCTATTCAGTACTTCTTTTATCTTTTCCCGGCGTTCATAATCATTATGTACATTCAAGGCCAATGCTGTTTGAAATTCTAAAATTCTCTCTCCATAATAAGCAATGCCACGTCCCGGAATCTCCGCCTTAGGAAATACAGAAATTTGTATTACATCAAAAACTTCTGTATAGGCATACTTATCCTTCATATATAAACAGATTTTTGTTTTAAAAAGCTCTGCTATTCTCATAGAAATATACATTCCAGAAAATGATTCTATCGAAATCATTACTTTTATTCCTAACTTTTCCCCCTCTCGTAATATCAAATACAGGCTATCATCATATCTCTGATATGTTTCCTCACAAAATTCAACAAACCCGTCCACTATAATTAAAATCAGCGGAAACTCTTCTTTCTCATTTTCTATTTGATTTAGTGAAACGTTATCTTCTTTTCCAACATCTCTTTTATCTTCATTGCTCTTATTCTCAATTCTTTTGCTCTTATTTTTATATTGCTTAAAATTACCCCCTGAAAATTTCTTTTTTCTTCTTTTCATTTCTTTTTTTATATTTTCAAATAATTCTTCTACTTTATCCTCTTCTTCCTCTTTTATAACCTGTTTTACCTGGGGCATTAAATCATATATGTCCATACCACTTCCATTGAAATCCAACAGATATAAACATACTTCTTCTGCTGTACTCTCTTTTAATAATGAAAATAGAAATGTTTGAAAAAAGGTACTTTTACCAGAAGCACTTCTGCCACAGATAGCTATGTGTCCGCTTTCCATAAGATTTAAGGAAAATATGGACTGTTCCTGATTTTCGGGATCATCAAAAATACCGACACATACTTCCAAGTTCTTATTCATGTCAACTCTTTGCCTTTTCTCTTTTAACTTTTTATCTTTATTCATTTCTTTGTGAATCTCATTCAAATATATATACTTCGCCAATGGCTCCAGCCATAATTTTCTTCCCTCTTGATATTCCTTTTCTTTTGCAAAACGTATAATATACTGTTTGATTGCCTGCAATTGTGTTATCTTTTTCTTTCTGTTCTTCTCAGCATTCTTTCTTCTTTTATATATGGTTCCATCTGTTTGAACCAGACATGCTGCCACTTCCGTATCCTCTTGCTGAAATAAAGCCCCGCTCCAGCCTGCCTGGAACAACTCATATACTTCATTATTCCCTACCTGCAAGTATCCTCTTCCTGTTTGTGTAATCTGGCAGGCATCCATGTTATGAAGCATATCCATGCTATCTTCCCTTTCCTGCACTTTAAGACAAATTCGGAATCTTGAATTACTCCATATCTTATCGTCAACAACACCTCCTGGTTTTTGAGTTGCCAGCAGCAAATGAACACCTAAGCTCCTCCCTACTTGAGCAACACTAATTAATTCCTGCATAAATTCCGGCTCCGCCTTTTTTAATTCGGCAAACTCATCAATAATAATCAGTAAATGAGGAATTGGTTCGTTTACACTTCCCGAATTAAACAACCTTGTATAATCATTAATGTTATTTACCTTACATTCTTTAAATATTCTTTGCCTTCGTTTATTTTCACTTTTTATTGATACCATTGCTCTATATGCCTGCCCATCTGATAAATTCGATATTTTTCCTGAAATATGTGGTAATTCAGAAAATAGCGCTGACATCCCCTCTCCTTTATAATCAATTAACAAAAAGCACACCGCTTCCGGACTAAAATTCACTGCCATGGATAAAATAAATGTCTGAAGTACTTCACTTTTCCCTGAACCTGTCGTTCCAGCCAATAAACCATGCGGTCCATGATATCGCTCATGTATATCTAAATAAAAAGGTTCATCTCCCGCTTTTTTACCTATTAAAACCTTTGCACTTTCAAAAATTCTATTCTTTTCCCATCGCTGTTTTATATGTAATTCTTCTATCGTGTGCACATCATACATTCCTAAAAAATCAACAACTTCTGGTATACCAGCCTTTTCTTCAATTTCCATCACTTTTATTCCTGAAATACTCCTTATTAATTTCTCCGCAATATTTTTTTCCGTATAATCAAAATTTATTTTCTCTTTCTTCTGACTGTGCCTTTCTATCTCATACCGCCCAGTAAATCCCCCATTTATTTCCAATACCATTTTACATGTATTCGGCAATTTTTTTCTCATCGAGTCCAGCCATACAACTGTCAATCCATATTCTTTTCCTCTATCTAAAATATATTTAGAAAACATTTCTCCTTCCAAAAATTGTTCTTCTGCAACAAATAAAATATAATGTGGCAAAATTTTTTCTGACTTATCGGATATGGATACCTCTTCTCTTTCTTTAAAAATCTGCAACAAATCATAGAATAACCGCCTCGCTTCTACCTCATTCCCTGCAATAAATCGCTTTTGTCTATTGGCATCCCATATATGCGGAAGCCACCTGCAAAAATCCCATTGCTGCGATTGAATAACCTTATTTTTGTTATAAATACATCCTATCTTTACTTCCGTATAACAATTACACAACGCAATCTGTAAAATAATACTTCTTACAAGTTCCATTCCTGCTATCGTATCTTTTGTTATGATTCCAATCTGACTATACCTTCCCATGTCGAGTAACACAGGAATCTGATGTAGAATCTCATAATGTTCCTTTATCTTTTTTGCTTCCCGCCATAGAATATTTTCCTCATCGCCAAACACTTCCTCAGGAAATTCTATTTTCATAGGAAACTCAACGTCACCTATACCAATTCTGTACATTAAAAAATCTTTATGATATAGATTTCGATTCCATAAATACATATCTAATAATGGGCTATCTAAATAAGTATCTGCCCGTAAATATCTACTTTGTAAAACCTTATATACCCGTTCATACTGCACTTTGATATATTCACTTTTTTTATTCAAATATCTCCTATAAGCCAGTCGCTCTTTATTAACTTTCTTCTGCTGTTCTCTTTTTTCATACTTTCTCGAAATCATAAGCCATAAAATAGAACATACCGCTGACATCACTGCCATAAACAGTCCAGAATATACATATATTCCTGCCTGATTCTGCTCTGATTTCATTCCATAAATTAAAAATAAGTTCATTCCTAACATTGGAAACATCAGATTCATGATAGTACCTATATCCATAAATATAGATTTTTTCTCCTGTACATCCACTTGGGGCGGTGCATCAACTTTTAATGATACTTTTTTTAATTCTTCCATTACTCTCGGTGCCCTGTGAAAAGTTATCTCTCTTTTTTCCTTCTTCCTAACATCCTCTTGTCCCTTTATCTCATTTTCTAATATTACTTCTTCCAAATAATCTGATACTGTATTTCTCTCACCAGCTTCTACTGCTATATAGTTCTCAAAAAATAACAAATATATAGTTCCAATACATATAACATCACCAAACTCTAATTGCTGCTTTTTCTCTAACAAAATTTCATTAATATATATTTCTATATTCCCACATTTCTCTATGAACCATTTGCCATACTCATATGAAATACCCATACTATTTTTTCTATTAATGGCTTTCTCCATCATTATGAATATATTTTTCTCTTTTATTATCCGACAATCTCTAAGTTTATATTTCTTATATATGCTCCAGTCATTCCTATATCGTATAAGCTGTATATAAAGATCCTTCCCACCTACCGATAGTTCATTCTTTCTCCCTATTGACAACTTGTAAAATATTCCTTCATCACTTTTCCGTTTTCCCATCTGAAAAAATTCTTCTGTTTTCAAATGACAACAGTCTGTTTCCTTGATAAACCATTCTCCAGATATATTTTTAAACTGTAAAAATACTGTCCTTTCCAAAGAGAAATCATCTTTAGGTAATAATATATGACACTCTGCTCTCTTACCGCTGACAAGCTGTGTGCGTTTCATCCTGCTTTTTCCGTATATAAAAATTAAAAATCTCATAGCTTCTTTACTCCTAAAGTGGTATACTATTTAATCAAATAAAAAATAAAGGAGCTGCCTCATGATAGCAAAAGATGATATTGTTATAAGAAAAGCTATTTTGCATATTTTAGACACCAATCGCGGAGAATGTATTCTTTCTAATACTCTCTTAGATCCAGGGCCAGATTTACATGATTTTATTCGAAACCATATTTATAAAATTGTTTCCAGCGATGATACCAAAAACTGTGAATTTGACCCAGAATATTCTCCAATCTATTCCATCTTAGAAACATGGGATGAATCAGATGAAACTTCTTTCATTGAAACCAGTCAGGCCATTGCAAATAAACTCTATGTTGCCATGGGAGAAGGATTAGATATACCCGCTGCCGATTTATTATTCGTGACCTTTCAGGCAGAAGGAATTATCTATCTTGCCCTTTTAAAAATGAATTACAAGGAAAGCTATACGCATGAAATCACCGAGATTCCTGATAATCCTGTTATTAATACAGACATCATCAAAACACATTCTCTGCTTCCTTCTGCAACTTCAAGAATACCTGAGGCCGTAGTTATTAATTTATCCGATTATCACATAAAGCTTTTGGAGAAAAAGTATGAGATAAATGGTGAGAAAGCTTATTATTTATCGGAAAACTTTCTTGTCTGCCGTACCAGTATTCCTCCAAAAAAGAAGTTAAATATTCTTACTCGTGTTATTAATAATATTTCTAATAAATACGATGGTGCCGATTTAAAAACAAAGATGGATACAAAAAGTGCTCTTCAAAAAGAATACGTTGATAACAAATCTTTCGATATAGAAGAAATAGGTAATAAACTTTTCGGAAAAAGTCCAGAAAAAAAATCAGAATTTGATGAAAAAATGGAACAGTACGACTTACAATATGATAACTTTACTGTCACCAATGAAAGTACTGTAAAGAAATTAGAAAAGCAGGTCATGGTAACTGATAGCGGAATTGAAATATCTATTCCAATGGAAACTTATAACAAACTGGCTAACTTTGAAGTTCAAACAGATGTAACTGGTAAATCAACGATTATCATAAGAAATATTGATAATCTTGTTTTAAAGTAATATTACATTCAGAATAAACTTTATAAACATATTAGATTCTAAATAAATATTACATTGATACTTCCACAATTATTACACTACTGTTTTTAATATTATTTACTTGTAAATATTCTAGAGCGTGTTTGAAAAACATTCTAGCTGTAAATATTTATTAAATTAAAAAACCTCCCACACAAAATCATCTCAAACTTGCAGTTTGTTTATCTTTTGTGTGAGAGGTTTCTTGATATCTTGCCTTAAATTTTTACTTTTTAGCTAATTTCCCGACATATGATATCTTATTCAAAGCTGTGATTATTATTTGTTACTTCTTCTCCAAATATGCATCTTTTCTGCTTCTTTAATTAATTCATCTCTGAAATCTGGATGAGCAATATTAATTAATGCTTCTGCTCTTTCCCATGTAGACATACCTTTAAGGCATACCTTACCAAATTCTGTTACCACATAATGTGTATTAGGACGAGTATCTGTTACTGTAGATCCTTCTGCTAAAGTAGGTCTGATTCTTGTATGCTTTACACCATCTTTGGATGTAAATGTAGAAGAACAACAGATAAAACTCTTACCACCCTTAGATAAGTATGCACCCTGAACGAAATCAAGCTGTCCACCTGCACCACTAATCTGTTTTATACCTGCACTCTCTGCATTAACCTGACCATATAAGTCAATATCAACTGCATTATTGATAGAAATAAAGTTATCAATCTGTGCTATTGTCTTAGCGCTATTCGTATAATCAACTGGTGCACTCATACATTCTGGGTTATCATCCAGATAATCATACATCTTCTTAGTACCTGCACCGAATGCATATACCTGACGTCCTCTGTCGATATTCTTCTTTAAGCCTGTAATCTTTCCTGCCTTTGCAATGTCAACAAACGCATCAACGTACATCTCTGTATGTACACCTAAGTCCTTTAAATCAGATTCAGCAATCATGGAACCTACTGTATTAGGCATTCCACCGATACCAAGCTGTAAACATGCTCCATCTGGAATCTCTTCTACGATAAGCTGTGCTACGGCTTTGTCTACTTCTGTTGGTGGTGCGCCAGCTCCTAACTCACCAATAGCTGGATTCTCGCCTTCTACGATGTAATCTACGCGAGAAACATGAATGCCTTCTTCAAATCCACCCAAACAGCGAGGCATATTCTCATTAACCTCTACGATAATTACATCTGCAGCTTCACAAACTGCCATCATATGGGATGCATTTGGTCCAAAGTTAAAGAATCCATGTTTATCCATTGGAGCAACCTGGAACATCGCAACATTCAAATGCTTGATATTCTCTCTGTAATAACGTGGAAGTTCTGAATATTTTAATGGAGAATAGTATGCAAATCCTTTACTGATTGCCTTTCTCTCCAAACCACCCATATGCCAGGAATTCCATGTAAAATGATCTGCTACATTATTTACCTTGAAAATCTCTGGTTCTCTTAATAAGATACCACCACGAATCTTAACATCTTCTAATTCATCTGCTCTGGCTGCTAATGCTGCATCCAATGCAACTGGAGTACCGGTTGTCCAACCATAATCTACCCAATCATGAGATTTTACTACCTTAACCGCTTCTTCTGCTGTAACAAGTTTCTGTGCATATTCTTTAATGAAACTCATGCTTCTCCTCCTAACAACTTCTGCTCTTGTTAAAAAAATATCATGAGTATATTCTACCACCGTTGTATAACTCGGTCAACCTAAATCGAACCTTGAATCCTTATATTTTTACAACATTTTTGCTAATTTGGCCTTATATTTCTGAGAAATTGGAATAACTGTCTTTTTATTCAAATAAAATTCACCATTTATCAAATCTGCTTTTTGAATAAACATAAAATTCACAATATAACTACGATGGCAACGAATAAAATAATCTGGCAGGCTCTTCTCCAACTTTTGCAAGGAACTATAAAAAGAAATCTCATACTTATTTACATGCAAGATAATCTTCTTATCTCTTGCTTCTAAATACTGAATCTCTTCATAATGAAAACAATAAATCTCCCCTCCTGTCCGAATCTTTAATATATCTTCTTGTTTTTTCTTTCTACACTTATCCTTACAACACCATGTAAGACTTCGGTATATAATCCTACAAGCTTTCGCATATACATATGGTTTCAGTAAAAGCATATCTGGTGAAACTTCCGGAATTAAATAGGACTCTGCTGAAATCTGATTAGTACTTACAACTAGCAATCGTCCTCTCGGGAAAATCCCCCTTATTCGTTTCGCTCTGCATAAATCCTCTATACCTGTGATTTCTACTACAAGTAAATCTGGCGGCTGTATTCCCTCTATATTCACCTGATGATACTCTTCATCGCTTATGATAAAATTACGTAAAAACTCTTTATCTATAAGCGCCACACACTGATTACATATCTTTCCAATTAAATCTCCTTCTCTTTTGTCATGACAAAAAATCATAACTGACAGCATAATCTATTCATCTGTCTATACAATCTAAGCAATTACATTATTCTTTAATGTTGCCGCAACCTGTTTATTCTGTTCTTCTGCTAACTGGTATTCCTGTGCAATTGTTGTCAAATGCTGTGATTCTTCTTCTATCATCTTGCACATCTTGGCGATATCGGCATCCAATCCATTAAACTTACCAAGATATATACTACTCGCCTCTCCACTCCAGATGGAACTACTAATTCCCCTCACTAACTGAAGCATATCAGAAGTAGTTTTCTTAACGTCCTTTCCTGCCTGTTGGAAAGAACTTGCTGTCGCCTTTAACTTCTCTGGAGTTACATTAATTAAATCTGCCATAAATCCCCCTCCTAGCTTACCGCTGTCGCCTCATTCTTCTTCTCTGCTTTATTATAGATTGCAATAATCTTCTCTAGTATCAATATAAATTCCAAAATTGTCTTAAGTAAGTTCCGCATCTTTGAAATGTCTGTCTTAAGTTGCTTTACATACTTCTCTTTTGCAGCGCCTTCCCACATAGAATTAAGACTGTTCCCCAAAGTTTCTAAAAGCGAAATCTTATTCTTTAAGGAATTACTCAATACTATCAGTGACTCTCTCTTATTAGATATTTCTTTTGTTGAAGCAATAATTTGTGCCATAAATGCCTCCTCTCATATCTCGGTTAACTGCTGCAAGAGTATTATAACATATTTGGAATTAATTTCCACTATTTTTGACAAATTATGTTTATTTTGTGATAAGTACTTCTTTATTATGTTTACTTTTTATTATGTATAAAATAAAAATGACGTATTTTA
>NZ_ACEP01000026.1 GCF_000173975.1 Anaerobutyricum hallii DSM 3353 | reverse complement strand
AAGCTTTCTTTTTTCACGAAAGCTTTTATATTTTATCACATCACTTCATTCTTGTCAAGAACTTTTTCAAAAAACAACTTTTTCATCTTTTTTTCGAAGATTTTGTTTTCTGCGATGCGAACTTTTATATATTAACACATGATTTCTAATCTGTCAAGAAGTTTTTAATTTTCTTTTCAAATCAGTTACATTTTCTTTTCAAAAATGTGTTTCTCATGTGCAACGGATATTATATTATCACAAGCAAGCCATTACGTCAAGCACTTTTTAATAATAATTTCCGCAGGCAAAGGGGACGCTCCCAAAGTGGGCAGATACCTTATATTTATGACTCTATCACTGCGGGTTGGATGCGAGCGCTTTAAGCGAACATTCTACCTGCAGCAACTAAAGTCACAAATAGGGCTCCTTTATCTTTCTGAGGGCGTCTGTCTTGCCTGCAGCAAATTACTATTCCTTCTCCGGAATCTCGATTTCCAAACAGAGTTCTTCTAACTGTTTATCATCCACCGTATTCGGAGCATCTGTAAGCAGACAGGAAGCATCTTTTACTTTAGGGAACGCAATAACGTCTCTAATAGTATCTTCCTTAGTCATAAGCATTACAAGGCGGTCAAGACCATATGCAAGCCCTGCGTGTGGTGGTACACCGTATTTGAACGCTTCTAAGAGGAAGCCAAACTTCTCCTGTGCCTGTTCTTTGGAAATACCAAGACATTCGAACATTTTCTCCTGAATGTCGTTCTGGTGGATTCTGACACTACCTCCACCGATTTCTGTACCATTTAAAACGATGTCATAAGCTTTTGCACGCACTTTGCCCGGTTCAGTGTCAATCATATCTAAATCTTCTTCCATAGGCATAGTGAATGGATGGTGCATTGCTGTGTAACGGTTCTCTTCCTCAGACCACTCAAGCAATGGGAATTCTGTGATCCATACAAAGCGGTATTCGGATTTGTCAAGAAGATTCAGTTCTTCTGCAAATTTAAGACGGAGCGCACCAAGTACATCGCAAACAACTTTGAACTTATCTGCTGCAAATACTAATAAGTCTCCTGTTTCTCCACCCATAGCCTGAATCAGAGCCTGAAGTTCTTCCTCAGACATAAATTTAGAGAATGGACATTTTACAGTTCCATCGGATTTAAGCTGAATATAAGCTAATCCTTTTGCACCATAATCTTTTGCTGTTTTTTCGATGTGTTTCATCTTTTTGCTGGAAACATCACCAAGTCCTTTGGCACAAAGCCCACGAACCATACCGCCATTTTCTATTGCTCCTGTAAATACACCAAATCCACAGTCTTTTACAAGTTCAGATACATCCTGAATCTTCATGTCAAAACGAAGATCTGGTTTATCAGAACCATAGTAGTCCATAGCATCCTGCCATGTCATACGCTGAATTGGTAAAGATACTTCTTCATTCAGACATAACTTAAATAAATATGCAAGCAGTCTTTCATTTACATCAATAACATCATCTACATCTACAAAAGATAACTCCATATCAATCTGTGTAAATTCCGGCTGACGGTCTGCTCGTAAATCCTCATCACGGAAACATCTTGCAAGCTGGAAGTAACGGTCATAGCCAGAGCACATTAAAAGCTGTTTAAAGAGCTGTGGTGACTGTGGCAGAGCGTAGAAACTTCCTGGATGTACACGACTTGGTACAAGATAATCTCTTGCTCCCTCTGGTGTACTTCTTGTAAGCATAGGTGTCTCAATCTCTAAGAACCCTTCATTAGCAAGGAACTGTCTTGTAAGTGTTGCCACCTTGCTTCTCATCATGAGGTTTTTCTGGATATTGGGACGTCTTAAATCAAGAAAACGATATTTCAGACGCAGTTCGTCTTTTACTGTGATATCTGCATCAATTGGGAAAGGCGGTGTCTCAGATTCGGATAAAATACGAATGCTGTCTACCTTCACTTCGATGTCTCCTGTTTCAAGGTTTTCATTCACTGCTCCGCTTCGTTTTTCTACAGTTCCGGTTACAGCGATAACAAATTCAGCTCTTAAAGAGGCAGCTTTTTTAAAACCTTCTTCACCGATTGTCTCCTCATCAAAATATAACTGGATTAAGCCGCTTCTGTCACGTAAGTCAACAAAAATCAGACTTCCCAGATTTCTTCTTTTCTGTACCCATCCCATCAGGGTGACAGTTTCCCCGATATTCTCGTTGGAAACTTCTGTACATCTATGGGATCGTTTCAATCCTTTCATGGATTCAGCCATTTTATTTTCCTCCTAAAATAGTAAAATAATATATTAAGATATCCCCAGTCTTGTCAGCATATTTTTCATATCTTCTGACTGAGTTACTTTTTGAAAAGTTAAAAAAACTCTCATATCAAAGTTTTTCACTTCTTCAATCATAATAGATATTGCAGTTTCAATGTCGAACGCACTTCTATAAGGGCGATTGGCAATTAGCGCACCAAACGCATCACATACACGAAGTATGCGGGCTCCTAATGGTATCTCCTCCCCTTTCAGGTTATTGGGATAACCGCTCCCATCTGCATTTTCATGATGATATAATACCGCTGTCAAAATCTCCTTTGTATAACCATGTTCTTTTAAAATGGCATAACCTAAAGAAGGATGCAGTCTTACATATCTAAGTTCATCTATATTCAGTTTTGCCTCTTTTTCCTCATATACATAAGAACGAAGACGCAATTTGCCTATATCATGCAGCATTCCCGCTATCGCAAGATTATGGCACTGTTCTTCTGAAAGTGCCATCTCTCTGGCCACAAATGATGCCAGATTACTGACAACAACCCCATGAAGAATCGCCTCTCCAAAAGAATCCTGCAGCGAAGTCTCTAAATCATGCGTCCCATCATAATCAAATGCCATAGTATTTCCTCTTTTAATTTAGTATGCTGTCTCATTCACATTTCGTCAATGAGTCAGTACACTAGAGATATTTCCTCTTTCGGTCAATCATCTCATCAATTCGGTTAATATAATGATCCAGATTTTTCACATTCTCTGTTCTTTCAATTCTGCCCTGCTCAAATACATATTTGCTGCTAGCTCCTGCCCCACAGGAAATAATATCCTGTTTTTCCTCCATAATCAAGATATTATATAAACATTCTTTGTCTGGAACACAATATCCGATATTCTCAAGGTTACCTGGAATATTTTTCTGGCGATACATATAGTATGCTTCCATTCCCATATTGCTGGCATATTCATCAACAAGTCGAAGCATCTCATTGGTGCTTCCCTTCACCATACCCTGGTATTTTTCCATCTCGATATTCAGATGTGCTGCTCTTTTTATCGCTAAAGAATGTACTGTCAGACTTTCCGGACGAAGTTTAAATATCTCATCTAAAGTTTCATGAACATAGGAAAGGCTTTCTCCGGGAAGTCCTGTAATAATATCCATATTAATATTATCAAATCCACATTCCCTTGCAAGTAAAAATGCTTCTTTGGTCTGTTCTACAGTATGTGCCCTGCCAATCAAATCAAGAGTCTCCTGATGCATCGTCTGTGGATTAATAGAAATCCTTGTAACACCCGCTTCTTTTAAAATACGGAACTTTTCTTTTGTGATACTATCCGGTCTGCCGGACTCTACCGTAAATTCTTCACTTTCTTCTACTGGGAAAAGTTCATGAATCATGTTCATTAACTTTGACAGGCATTCTTCATCTAAAGCAGTCGGTGTTCCACCACCAATATAAATTGTGGTGAGCTTTTTATCTCTATGATGTTTTGCCACAAAGGCAAGTTCCTTATATAAAGCATCTAAATATGCCCTCATCCTGTCTCCAAAACGAGAGACTGGAAATGAAGTAAAGGAACAATACAGGCAGGTTGTCGGACAGAATGGAATTCCAATATACAGGCTATACTCTTTCTCAAATGGTCGTGACTCTAATAATACTTTTTCCCTCTGCGCCACTCTGCGGCAAAGGTTCGCTTTTTGCGGGTCAGCCAGATACGTTTCCCGAAAACGCTGTTCAAGCTTTGCCGAATCTTTTTCTTCCTCCATCCACTTCATAATAATCTTCGTCGGACGGATTCCTGTAAGCATCCCCCATGGCAGACTTCTTCCAGTATACTTTTCAAACAAACGGTATAAAAAGCGGCATACAGCATTACGGCTGCCTTTGTGATCTTCATAGTCACAGACTACTTCCTCCGAAACTGCTCTTTCTTCTGTTCCTTCTATTCCTACTTTACCTTTTAACCAGCCCTGAATACGTTTTTTTGTATAAACAAGCGTGAGGAGAAGGTCATCCTTCTCCCATTCCTGCTCTTCAAATTCTTCTTTTGTAACTTCTACAATCTTTGTCCGCTCATAAAATGCCAATGCGATTGCGCGCACATCATAATCATATTCACGGTCATTCTGTATTAAATAAATCATTTTCCTTCTATCTTTCTACAAATGGATTTGTTTCTCTCTCTTCTCCGATTGTAGTAGATGGGCCATGTCCCGGATATACGATTACTTCATCTGGCAGTCTCATCACTACATGATTAAGAGATTTTAAAAGCGCCTGTGCATCTCCGGTAGGAAAATCACTTCTTCCAACACTTCCTGCAAAAAGAGTATCACCAGAGAAAAGCCAGCCTTCTTCTGCAAAATAGTAACAGCAGCTTCCAAGTGTATGTCCCGGTGTATACAAACACTGGCACTTATGTTTTGAGGTTACCTCAAAAATCTGTTTGTCATCAATCATCATATTGGCATGTGTTGTATAGCCTTCTCCAAACATCGTGCTTAAATTATAATCTTTTACCATAAGAACTTCCTGTTCCGGTTTTGCTGCATATACGCGCAGCTTCCACGGATCATAATGTTCTCTTAATCCTTCTAACGCTCCAATATGATCATGGTGTCCATGCGTAAGAAGAACCCCATCTAAAGAATAACCTTCATCTTCCAAAAACTTAATCAGTTCTTCCGGGCTTCCTGCCGGGTCAATGATAATTGCTTCTTTAATCTCATCATCCATTAGAATATACGTGTTTGTATCAATTGGTCCTAACTGTGCACAAACGATTTTTAACTGTCCCATAAATAAATACCTCCGCTGGTTAACCAGCACTTCTTTCTATATCGATAACACTTTCAATGTTTCGAAGTTTTTTAATAATATGATTTAAATCGTCGATTCCTCCAATTTCGAAAGAAAGTACGATCGTTGCTAACCCCTGTTTACTTGTTCTCGTTGACACAGATTTGATATCTACTTTCAGTTCCATAAATACTTTAGAAATATCCAGTAAAATTCCGGTACGGTTATGTGCATACAGACAGATTTCTGTCATGTAGAGTTCGCCACCTTTTTCTACTGCTTCTTCTTCCCATTCTGCGTCAATGAGTCTTGCTCTGTCGCCCTCCGGCATACTTAAAATATTCACGCAGTCTGTTCTGTGAATAGAAATGCCTCTTCCTCTTGTGACAAAACCAATAATCTCATCTCCTGGAACCGGACTACAGCATTTAGAAAAGCGTACCGAAACATCATGGATTCCTCTTACAGTAATTCCTGACTTGCTTCGTGCTTTCTCGACAGCTTTTGTTTTATTCTTTTCCTCAATTTCATTGAGTGCATCCTGGTCTGTCAGATTTTTCCGATTCTCTTTGTCATATTCCTCGACAAGTTTATTAATAACCTGGCCTTCCTTTAATCCGCCATGTCCGATTGCTGCCAGAATGGAATCCCAGTTTTTCAGTCCATACTTGTGCATACATTTTTTCTGGTATTCTGGCTTCATATACTTAGACATCACAAGCCCCTTAGCCTTACAGTAACGGTCAAGTAATTCCTTACCCTTTGAGATATTCTCCTCTTTAAACTGCGTCTTAAACCACTGATTAATCTTCGTCTTCGCCTGAGAACTCTTTACGATAGACAGCCAGTCACGGCTTGGGCCATTTGAATTCTGGGAAGTAACGATTGTAACGCGGTCACCATTCTGCAGCTTATAATCAATCGGCACCTGACGGCCGTTGACTCTGGCACCAACCATCTTATTGCCGACTGCTGTATGGATCATATAAGCAAAATCAATCGGTGTGGAGCCTGCCGGCAACGTCTTAACATCTCCCTGTGGAGTAAAGCAGTATACCTGCTCTGTAAATAAATCCAGGTCGGTCTTTAACATCGTTAAAAACTCTTTGTTATCCGACATATCCTGCTGCCACTCAAGAATCTGGCGAAGCCAGCTTAACTTCTCTTCTTCTTTATTAATGTTGCCGCCGCCTTCTTTGTACTTCCAGTGCGCCGCGATACCATATTCGGCGGTACGATGCATCTCAAAGGTACGAATCTGAATCTCAAAAGGTGTTCCAGAAGAACCAATCAGCGTTGTATGCAAGGACTGATACATGTTCTGCTTTGGCATCGCGATATAATCCTTAAATCTTCCCGGAATCGGCTTATACATCTCGTGAATGACACCTAACGCAGCATAGCAGTCCTTTACTGTGTCTACCTTGATTCTTACTGCGAAAATATCATAAATCTGGTCGAGTGTCTTATTTTGATTACGCATCTTTTTATAAATGCTGAATAAATGCTTCACTCTTCCGTCAATCTCTGCCCGGATTCCCGCTTCCTCAATATGCTTGCTGACTTCATCAATAATCGACTGAATAAAGTTCTCTCTGCCTTCCTTATTTGTCTGGAGCTTTTCCTCCAAGTCTTTGTAAACTTCCGGCTGCAGATATTTTAAAGACAGGTCATCCAGCTCTGTCTTTATTTTGGAAATACCAAGTCTGTGAGCGATTGGAGCATAAATGTCCATCGTCTCTCTGGCTTTTTCCTTTTGCTTCTCCGGTCTCATATACTGCAGAGTACGCATATTATGCAGACGGTCTGCCAGTTTAATCAGGATAACACGGATATCCTTTGCCATTGCAAGGAACATTTTCCTTAAATTCTCCGCTTGCAGATCCATCTTGTCGTGAGAATAAGATAATTGTCCCAGTTTTGTTACACCATCAACTAACAGAGCAACTTCATCGTTAAATTCTCTGGATAAATCTTCAAGAGTTGCCGTAGTATCTTCTACTACATCATGAAGAATTCCAGCTACGATTGTCTCCTTATCAAGCTCTAACTCTGCAAGAATGATTGCTACGCAGAGTGGATGAATGATATATGGCTCTCCCGACTTCCTCTTCTGGTCCTTGTGTGCATCTCTGGCAAGTTTATATGCCTTTTCCACCATAGAGAGGTCGGTAGATGGATGGTATTCCCGAATGGTATTTATCAACTTCTCATATAAGACTTCCGGATCGGTGAAATCTTCCGGCTTACTGATTTCTTTTTGTGTTCGTTTTAACTTTTGTTTCTGGGCCTCCATTACTTTCTCACCACGCTTCTCATAAGATATAATAAAATAAAAGTAGAATAATTGTACACCAAATCGTCACAATATGCAAGAGAGGCCACACATTCATGCGTGACCTCCCATTTAGAACCTTAAGAATTAATATTCACTTTTTTTCGATTCGCAGTATGCACAACGGTATACTCTGTTTTCTCTGTCTGTCAATTTAAATACCTGATCTAAATCCTGTTCTACAGAAGTGATACATCTTGGATTTTTGCAGTGAACAATATTCACGATCTTCTCTGGTAATTCAAGATGTTTCTTCTCAACAATCTTGCCATCTCTTATGTAGCACACTGTGATATCCGGATCAATATATCCTAAAACATCAAGATTTAAATCCATGTTATCTGCGATTTTGATAATATCTTTCTTTCCCATTTTGTTACTGGAAGCATTCTTAATGATTGCTACGCTGCAGTCAAGATCATCCAAACCAAGATATTTGTAAATCTGCATACTCTTTCCTGCTTTAATATGGTCAAGAACAATTCCACTCTGAATACTATCTATTTTCATCTGCGCTTACCCCCAATAAAGTCATGATTAATGCCATTCTTACATACTTACCATACAGTGCCTGCTTGAAGTAACATGCACGTGGGTCATCATCTACCTTTGTTGAAATCTCATTTACTCGTGGCAGTGGATGCATAATGCAAAGGTCTTCTTTCGCATCTAATAACTTACGCTCATCTAAGATAAAGCTATCTTTTAAGCGGATATAGTCTGCCTCATTAAAGAATCTTTCTTTCTGAACTCTTGTCATGTAAAGAATATCTAACTCTGGCATAACTTCTTCCATTGTGCGTACTTCCTTGTACTTGATATTTTTCTTTTCAAAAACATCTTTGATAATATAATCTGGAAGACGTAACTCTTCTGGAGAAATCATAATAAAATTAATATTCTCATAACGGGACATCGCTTTAATCAAAGAATGCACTGTACGACCAAACTTTAAGTCTCCACACATACCAATTGTCAGATTATCAAGTTTTCCCTTTTCTCTTCGGATTGTCATAAGGTCTGTCAGAGTCTGTGTTGGATGGTTATGTCCACCATCACCTGCATTAATAATTGGTACAGAAAGTTTTCTTGCTGCCGCGTATGGTGCACCTTCCTTTGGATGACGCATTGCAATGATATCCGCATAACCCGATACAACTCTTACTGTATCAGAAACACTCTCTCCCTTTGAGGCAGAAGAGGAATTGGCAGAAGAAAAACCAAGTACATTACCACCAAGCTCCATCATGGCAGCTTCAAAACTAAGTCGGGTTCTTGTACTTGGTTCAAAAAATAAAGTCGCTAATTTCTTATGCTTACAAACTTCCTGATACTTCTCCTTATGAAGAATAATATCGTCAGCTAAATCTAATAAATGATTAATTTCTTCTACAGATAAATCCATCGGATCTATTAAATGTCTCATAATGACCTCCTTCGTTGTGACCAGCGCCCTTGCCAGTTAATTTTTTTTAATATACCTTTTTATTCTTTTCCTGTCAAGGGAACTCTTTTGAATTTTTATTCCTTTTCATTTTAGAAAACCCCTTCTACAAACTGTATCTTACAAATTGCCGGGGCAGTTTTTCAAATACGCCTTACCATCCAGTTAATATTCAGATTTCTTTCTATTTTCAAAACAATTATCAATATTTTTAAACTAGAGCGTGTTTGAAAAATGCTTTCTGCAAGATGTGCGTTACAATTTGCGGGAGATTTCGCCTGAATGAGGGCAGCGTAGCGGGCTACGTCAACTGAATGAAGGCAAAATATAACGCAAATTGGGGCGTGCAGATTGTAGGAATGATTTTTCAAACACGCTCTAATCTTGCAAAACCTTTTTCTACAAGAAATTCCGGATGATAGGATAATTTTGCCTTTCTAAGTCCTGGCTCTCCTACATCATCTTCTCTGTTCACATACTTCAGCCCATCCGCTTCATGGACCAAAAACTGCTGGTTAATAATCGCATATGCTCCCGGCACTTCAGAAAATGCTTTTTCAATGTGAACAACCAATGTATCCTCATTAATCTGCTCCCCAACTGCAAAAGCAACCACTTCTCCGTCTGCACGAATCAGTCCTCCCTTTAACCCAAGGAATTCTCTTTCTCTTAATGCATTCTCAGAAACACAGGCTTCCGCATGTTTTTCTATATTCCCTGGCTCACAGTTTATTTCTTTCCATTTATATAACATTGCAAGACAATCATCAATATTATCATCAGTTATTTTTTCATAAGCCCAGTCATAAGTCTTTATAAATTTATTAACATGATTCTTTTTTCCATGAAATTTCTTTCCTTTTAACCCAATCAGCTTCTCACATTCATAAATATAATCTGCACTATCCCTGTCAAATTCGATTTCAAACTTTCCTGGCATGTGTTCTTCAAGCCATGCCTCATTCTCTCTGTATACACAATGTAGCTTTAAAGGCTCTTCATTTTCCTTACAATGTGCCTCTAATGCAAGCAAAGCCTTTTCCGGGCTGGCATCCCCTATCGGAAAGCTGTAACTGCTGCCATCTTCCGTTGTGCGGAAAATCAGCATATCTTCACACACTGTATACTCTAATAAATAAAAGTCTTTCCACAGATATACTGCGGCAAAAGACATATCGCAGCTTCGAGAATTTGCCTTTTTCATATATTTATCAATAATCTCTTTATCACTTGCCTTTACAGGCTGAAAATCCATAGTCTACCTCTTTTCTACTATTTTCTCTTTGTTATTTACAACATAAAACCACGGTATTCTTCGTTGTTACATTCTATATCAATTCAGGATACCATGGTTTTTATTATATTGGATTACAAATCACCAAACGGATTACATATAAATCTATCCGTAACTCATGCAATAAATCATGTGCAAAATGTATCTTACTATATATAACTTATTTTTCCGCAAATTACAATACCTTTTCTACTCGAGCTTGTTTGAAAAATGCTTTCTGCAGATATGCGTTACAATTTGTGGAAATGATCTTTCAAACACCCTTAGGCATTTAAAAGATTCTCTAAAGTAGCGCGGATTGCTTTAATAAAGTCTTCGCTGTTTACTGTGTTTACATTTTCTAAAGTTGTGATTAATGCTAAGTCTTTTGTCATTGTTCCGCTCTCAATTGTATCAATCGTTGCTTTTTCTAACTTATCTGCAAATGTCACTAACTCATCAATTCCGTCTAACTTACCACGCTTTCTAAGAGCTCCTGACCATGCAAAAATAGTTGCAACAGAGTTTGTAGAAGTTTCTTCACCTTTTAAATGTTTGTAATAATGTCTCTGTACTGTACCGTGTGCTGCCTCGTATTCTGTTGTTCCGTCTGGTGCAACAAGTACGGAAGTCATCATTGCAAGAGAACCAAATGCAGTCGCAACCATATCACTCATTACGTCTCCATCGTAGTTCTTACAAGCCCAGATATATCCACCTTCAGAACGGATAACTCTGGCAACCGCATCATCAATTAATGTATAGAAATATTCGATACCAGCTTCCTCGAACTTCTCTTTATAATCCGCATCGTAAATATCCTGGAAGATATCCTTAAATGTATGGTCGTACTTCTTAGAAATTGTATCCTTTGTCGCAAACCATAAATCCTGATGGGTTTCTAATGCATAATTAAAACAAGATCTCGCAAAACTGTCGATAGAACCATTCAGGTTATGCATTCCCTGTACGATACCAGGACCATCAAATTCATGAATCAGCTCTCTTGTTTCCGTTCCGTCTTCTGCAGTATATACAATCTCTGCCTTACCTTTCCCAGGAATCTTCATCTCAGAAGCTTTATAAACATCTCCATAAGCATGTCTTGCGATCGTGATTGGCTTCTTCCATGTCTTTACAGTAGGCTCGATTCCCTTTACTACGATTGGCGCACGAAATACTGTACCATCTAATATTGCACGAATGGTTCCGTTAGGACTCTTGTACATTTCTTTTAAATTATATTCTTTTACACGGGCTGCATTTGGAGTAATGGTAGCACATTTAACCGCTACCCCATACTTCTTAGCTGCCAATGCAGAATCTACTGTAACCTGGTCATTTGTCTCATCTCTGTATTCAAGACCAAGATCATAATACTCTGTCTTTAAATCAATAAAAGGAAGCAGAAGCTCATCCTTAATCATCTTCCAGAGAATTCTGGTCATCTCGTCTCCATCCATCTCCACTAATGGAGTTGTCATCTTAATCTTATCCATTGTATATCTCCCTTCCATATCACTCAATTATTTGCATTTCATTCATTTGAACTTGTGAAGCTCCTGGAACTTGCTTTATCTAGAATGCCATTACCCAGACTTCTCACTTAATTTCCTAAAACAGCAAATTATTCTTCAAAACCTGCTATTCGTTATTATATAGTAAAGCACATACAAAATGCAAGTTTTTTTGTCTGACAATTCATTTTTTTACAACTCTTTACTGTCTAAAACTATCGTAAACGGACCATCATTTAACAATTCTACCTTCATATCCGCTCCAAAAACACCATGTTCTACCTTCGGCACTTTTTCCTTACATACTCGTATAAACTCCTCATACATTTCTTCTGCCTTCTGTGGGTTTCCCGCTTTTACAAAACTTGGTCTTCTTCCTTTTTTACAATCCGCAAGTAAGGTAAACTGAGAAACTATCAAAAGTTCTCCATTCACATCCTGAAGGGAAAGGTTCGTCTTTCCTGCATCATCTTTAAAGATTCGAAGTTCCGTAACTTTCTTTACAATTTTATCAAGATCTGCCTGTTCGTCTTCTTCTGCTACACCGAGAAAAACTAATAATCCTGGGCCAATCT
Source organism: Anaerobutyricum hallii DSM 3353 (assembly GCF_000173975.1). GTDB lineage: Bacteria > Bacillota > Clostridia > Lachnospirales > Lachnospiraceae > Anaerobutyricum > Anaerobutyricum hallii. The sequence continues at coordinate 202 of NZ_ACEP01000026.1, read as the reverse complement.
GACCAGTGATGCCGCCGTCTACTCGGACGGTGGCGTGGGTGACTACTTGTAATACTGCTTTCATAATTTTGTCCATCCTTTATTTATATCAAATATACTCCACTATAGCACATTTTTCTATTTAATTCATTAAGAGACAGACGCCCAGGAAGAGAACCGATACCCTATATTTGTGACTTTAGTCGCGGCGGTTTAAATGCTT
>NZ_ACEP01000027.1 GCF_000173975.1 Anaerobutyricum hallii DSM 3353 | reverse complement strand
AGAATATCGTATCTCTTCTCGGGCGTCTGTCTCTTAATGAATTAAATAGTAAAAAAATAAGCTATTAACTGTGCTCTGGCTGAGAATTTTTCATTTTCCAGTAATTCTTTAAGCTGTTTTTTATCTGCAAATAATGGCTGAATATATTCGTCCGCTTCCGTCTGCGGATTGAATTCACCTTCTACTTCTGCTATAACAACCCATGCTGATGAATCACTTAAATCGGGAGCTGCATAAGCTGGCGGAAGTATTTTGCAGATTTTTTTAATGTGCAATCCAGTTTCTTCTCTAAGTTCCCGCCTGGCACATTCCTCCACTGACTCACCATCTTCAGAATGTCCTGCTGGCATATTGTAAATAAACTGGTTTACACCCATACGGAATTCTCTCAACAGCAAAAGCTCATCATCCCAGAAACCAACAATCACAACACCAGAGGCATTCTGCCCAATCTCCTCTGGTTTTTCATAATCGAAATTACTTACCATTTCGTAGAGTTTCTCATTGCCTTCGGTATTCGTATAATTCAGTGTATAACTTTTCAAAAAACGTGTATTTCGGTTTTTAATCATAGAATTTAATACAGGAACTTTCTTTTCACACATAATAATCCTTTCTAATTTTTGATTTGCCGCAGGCAAAGCCTGACTCCAGAAAGAGAAATAATCCATATTTGTGGCTTCGGAGCAAGGTTTGGATGCGAGCGCTTTAAACGAGCATTCAAACCCTGCGACTAAAGTCACAAATATGGATTATTTCTTTTTCTGAGGTCGTCTGTTCACCTGAGTAAGCCAGAATTAATCCAGCATCTCCTTGAGAATCTGATTAACCATCGCTGGATCTGCTTTTCCTTTCATTGCTCTCATTGTCTGGCCTACGAAGAATCCCATAGCTTTCTTCTTACCTGCTTTATAGTCTTCTACAGACTTTGGATTGTTAGCAACGATTTCTTCAATTACTTTTCGTAATGCGCCTTCGTCGTTGACGGTCTTTAATCCGTTTTCCTCTACATAAACTTCTGGATCTACGTCCTCGTCAAAGATTGCTTCGAATACTTTCTTAGCTACTTTACGGTTGATTGCTCCAGATTCGATCATTTGAATCATTTTTACAAGGTTTGCAGGGCTGAAATGGATGTCGGATGCTTCCATTTCTTTTTCTTTTAAGAGACGCATAATGTCTCCCATGATCCAGTTGGATACTTCTTTGGCTGCTGCACCAAGTTCGATACAGGATTCAAAGAGATCAGTAAGTGTCTTATCTTCTGTAATGATATTGATGTCATATTCAGGAAGTCCGAACTGTTCTTTGTAACGTGCCTGTTTTTCATCACGGAATTCTGGCTGACGGCTGCGGATTTCGTCTAACCACTCGTCAGAGATTACGATTGGAGTAAGGTCTGGTTCTGGGAAATAGCGATAATCCTGTGCGTCTTCTTTGGAACGCATTGGGTAGGAATATTCTTTGTCATCATCCCATCTTCTTGTTTCCTGTACAACTTTTTTGCCATCTTCAATTAAGTCGATCTGACGTTCCATCTCGCCCTCGATTGCTCTTGCGATTGCGCTAAAGGAGTTTAAGTTCTTCATTTCTGTTCTTGTTCCAAACTCTTCTGCTCCCACTTCGCGAACGGATAAGTTGACGTCTGCTCGCATGGAACCTTCCTGAAGCTTACAGTCAGATGCTCCAAGATACTGGATGATCATACGAAGCTTTTCAAGGTAGGCGATAACTTCTTCTGCGGAACGCATATCTGGTTCAGATACGATTTCAATTAAAGGTACACCGCTTCGGTTAAAGTCTACTAAAGAGTTACCTGTTGATGGGTCATGTACTAACTTTCCTGCATCTTCTTCCATATGAATCTCGTGGATTCGTACATTTTTCTTTCTGCCATCTACATCAATTTCTACGTGACCGTTGCGGCAGATTGGAAGATAGAGCTGGGAAATCTGGTAGTTCTGTGGGTTGTCCGGATAGAAATAGTTCTTACGGTCAAACTTGCAGTACTGAGTGATTGTGCAGTTTGTTGCAAGACCTACTGCTGCCGCATATTCCACAACCTGCTTATTGAGTACAGGAAGAGAACCTGGCATTCCGGTACATACAGGACATGTATGTGTATTTGGCGCACCGCCGAAAGCTGTGCTACATCCACAGAAAATCTTTGTTCTTGTGGCAAGTTCTACATGAACTTCGAGACCAATGACGGTTTCATATTGTTTACTCATTCTATTTTTCCTCCTTTCCGCTCAGACTCCAGTTTGTAAATTCACGGCTCTGTTCAAATGCATATGCTGCACGAATGATATTTTTCTCTTTAAAGCAGTCACCGATGAACTGGATACCAATTGGAAGGCCTTTGCTGTCGAGACTTCCCGGAACACTGATTCCCGGAAGACCTGCAAGGTTTACGGAAATGGTATAAATGTCTCCAAGATACATTTTAATCGGGTCACTTAAACTTTCACCAAGCTTTGGTGCAGTTGTTGGAGCTGCCGGTCCTAAAATGACATCATATTTTGCAAATGCTTTATCAAATGCCTGTTTGATCAATGCTTTTGTGCGAAGTGCCTTTAAATAGTATGCATCGTAGTAACCAGAACTTAATACGAAAGAACCAAGCATAATTCTTCTCTTTACTTCCGGTCCAAATCCTTCAGAACGAGTCTTTTTATACATATTGTGAAGTCCTTCGTAACTTTCTGTACGATAGCCGTATTTTACACCGTCAAAACGGGCAAGGTTGGAGCTTGCTTCTGCAGAAGCGATAACATAGTACGCAGGAATCGCATACTGAACAAGGCTTAAATCAAACTCCTCTACGATAGCACCTTTTTCCTCTAACTTCTTTGCTGCATCAAGAACGGCTGCCTTTACTTCCTCGTCAAGGCCTTCTCCCATGTAGTCTCTGGGAATACCGATACGCATTCCCTTTACATCATCTGTTAAGGCAGAAGTAAAATCATAATCTTCTCTCTTTACAGAAGTAGAATCTTTAGGGTCATGAGAAGCGATTGTTTCAAGAATCGTTGCACAGTCTGTCACATCTTTTGCCATTGGTCCAATCTGGTCAAGAGAAGAACCGTAAGCGATAAGACCGTAACGGGAAACAGTACCATAAGTAGGTTTCATTCCAACAATACCACAGTAAGAAGCTGGCTGACGGATAGATCCACCTGTATCGGAACCTAACGCATAACTACATTCACCTGCAGCAACGGCAGCGGCAGAACCGCCTGATGAACCACCTGGCACATGTTCTGCATTCCACGGATTCTTTGTCACTCCATAATGAGAAGTCTCTGTTGTACTGCCCATCGCAAACTCATCCATGTTTGTCTTACCAATAATAAGGGCACCAGCCTTCTCAAGATTCAAAACTGCTTCTGCTGTATAAGCTGGCTCAAAATTTTCAAGAATCTTAGAACTACAAGTTGTACGAGTCCCCTTTGTACACATATTGTCTTTGACTGCAACTGGTACACCGGCAAGAGGGCCTGTAAGAGTTCCATCATCAATCTTCTTCTGAAGTTCCTCTGCCTTTGCCTGCACTGCTGCTCTTTCCTGTACCGTTACATAACAGTTAAATTTATCTTCTAAAGCGTCAATCGCATCCATAGCCGCATTTGCAGCTTCTAAAACAGATACTTCACCCGCTTTGATTTTCTTACCCAGCTCAACGGCTGTATAATCCATCAAACCCATGTCTTTCCTCCTAATCAAAAGTCTTAGGAACTACAAAAGCTCCTTCTTTTGCTTCCGGCGCATTCGCCAGAATCTCTTCTCTATCATCTCCATTGGTCACTACGTCTTCTCTGAATACGTTATTTACAGGAAATACGTGACTCATTGGCTCTACTCCACTGGTATCAAGTTCATTCAATGTATCAATATAGTCAAGCATATTTGCCATATCTTTCTTTGCCTGTTCTTTCTCTTCATCGGAAAGTTCAAGCTTGGCAAGAATACCGACATATTCGATTGTTTCGTCTGAAATTATATTTGCCATATTTCAATCTCCTTATTATTTTTACAACTGTCTCTAACTTTTGAATTTATCATATTTACTATGCATAATCAAGTGATTTCTGATTTGCAGGGGGAGGGAGGAATACACAGACGAAGCCGCAGCCCCTGTAATATGTAAAAATGCTTCGTTTCCCTGCGCCCAAACTGCTCATCCGCAATTTGGACTTGCTCTAAGGCGCATTTTTACATATTACAGGGGCTGCGGCTTCTGTGTATTCCAATCCTACAAATCAGTTGAAAAGATTTGGGGATGGGGACAGGAGAAATAGGAATCGTGAAAAATCACTTCAATACTGTAATTATAATTTATGTGTCAATCTTTAATATCTCATTTCCCGTAAATCTACAACCTGCTGATAAATCCTCCAAACCCTCCAACATGAAATCTGATTTTACTTCTACAGCCAAAGACAGCTCCCCCAAAGAGACGATAGCCTATATTTGTGGCCTTAGAGCGAGGATTGAATGTGAGCCTATAAGCGAACATTCAACCCGCAGGGATAGAGTCACAAATATAGGCTATCGTCTCTTTGGGGGGGCGTCTCCCTGCGAACTAAAACAGCATTTCTTCCACTTCTATATGTGTTGGAAGTATCGTTTCCACTTTTACTTCTTCTCCCTTTTTATGCTCCGGACGAAGATACTGGATTCCATTTCTAAGATGTGCTTCAATAAGATTTAGTACATAAATATTGTCAAACCGATTATAAATGGATTCGCCGCCTAACCCTGTCAGGCAGATCAACTGTGTATTTGTTTTATCGGCAAGATTCATTAATGGTTTTAAAAGATGTTCTGCATTAGTCTGGGCAAATGGATTGTCCATCAATAAAACTTTACCTTCATTTTTGTCCATGAAAATGTCAGAATCATCTTTTCGCATATAGTCAAGCAAACTTGATAATATGACAAATGCAGACAGGAAACCTTCTCCTCCTGAGTTTTTTGCTACCTGGTTCCAACTGATCTGCTGTTCCCTCTGTTCTTCAATTTTATAAAGCTGAATCTGAACATTTCCAGTTCCCACCACAGTATCATATAAGTTTTTGCTTGTAACTTTTCTTCCGATATATTCCTGGGCATTTTCGTTATTTTCAAATAAACGGATACCTTCTTCTGTGATTTCGTCCACAAAATCACTTAAGCGGAGGCTATATAATTTTTCATTATCTTCCCATACCGGTAAAATGACTTTTAGCATTTTTATTGATTTTTCCCGTATTTTTATTGTAGAATTACGTCCTATCTTTTCAAGGTTTTTATGAATATTCTGGACATAATCTTCCAGAAGTTCCGTTACATTTTTCTTTTCTGTTTCTACCAGAGAAATATCTACTTCTAACTGCTTCATAAGTGAATCATAGGATTCCAGGGTGATGTTTAACTGACGTAAAACTTTCGCTGCATCGTCACAGACTTTAAGCATATTTTCAAGAGGCGTTTTATAACTTGCATCCTGAAATGCTTCCTGTCTCGCGATTTTATTTAATGTCTGTGCAAGAGTTTCTCTGCATTTCTGAACACATCTAATTATATCATTATAATCTCTGATCAACATTCCCTTAAAATCACGCAGTTCCTTTTCACTCATTTTTTTGAAGTCCTGCTCAAAATGGATTTCTTCATCTGCGGAAAAATTATTATATTCAGAAAGTGCTGTGAGATTCTCTCTGTATTTCTGTATTGCTTTTTCAGAAAATGCTATTTTCCGCTCTAATTCGCTGAGTTGATATTTCGTCTGGTTCTTTGCACTTTCTAAATCTTTCTGGCTGATTTTTTCTTCTTCTAAAGGATTTCCTTTTCCACATTCTGATACTATCTGCTTTAAAATCCCTTCTAACTGGCTGTTTAAAATTCCTATTTTTTTATCTTCCTCATTTAGAAGATTTGCTTTTCGCTCTATTTTCTTATCGTAATCTTCTAACTCTGCCTCCTGGTAAAGCTGCTCTCTTTTGTCATAAATGATATTTTGCCATTCTGAGTTTTTCAGATTATATTTTTGACATAGTTCCCGTAATTCTCCGAAAGATTTGTGGTAGCGGGTCAGGGCCTTTTCTTCTTCTAATTCTAACTCTTTTAATTCCTGGGAAATGTCTGCAGTAACCGCTTCATATCTTGCTTCTAATTTAAGAACTTCCGCCTCACTTGGAATGATTTTTACACCTGAATTATTATCTGTCCTCAACGTAGAATCTACACCTAAAAGCTTACCTGCTTTTACATTTCTATTTATCTCCTTATACGCTGCAAACTTCTGACAGGCATTCTGAATAGACTCTTCCTCCCTGAACAGACTATTCTCCTGTCCGCTAAGTTCTCTATAATTTTCTTCAAGCTGGCTGATTTTTTCTTCTGTAAGATGTTGGCGATTTTCTAATCGTTCTTCTTCTCTTTCATATTCCTGAAGCTTCTTATTATTTTCCTCATACTCTGCATATGCCGTTCTAAGTTCTTTAAATGCGCGTTGTCTGGCTGCCTGTGATTCAATTTTCTTCTCCAATTCCCTAAGAGTTTTTTGCAGGATTTCAAAGTTTTTCTTTAAGCTTTGCTTTGTATCTCTTGCCTGTTGTATATTCTGGAAAATGTCTTCTTTTTCTTTCTCCAGTTTTTGTAGTTTTTTCTGTATTTTATCCCAGTTTTCTTTGGTTACTGCCTGTCTTTTTATCACATCAAAACGATGGAAATAGTCTTCATATTCATTTTTACAGATTTGCATCGTTTCCCGAATGTCAGCAATATCTTTTTGCTTTTGTTCTATCATAATCTCCATTTTTTCTTCATCCAGAAGATTTTCATTAAACAAAATATAAAAATGAATATCCTGCATTTTTACAAAAGATTGTGTTCTATCTAACTTTATAGATTCAAGATTTTCCCTCTCTATAATGGGTATCGGAAATGAAGTATATGTCTCTCCGTTTCTTTCTGATAACTTTTTTAGTTCCTGACGAGTTAAAATAAGTGCATATGGCAAAAATGGATTTTGGCTTACAATTTCTTTATTTTTCTTCTCTGTAAATCCATTCTTTTTCAGCCACTCCATTCCATATACAACCGGAACATCTAATTTTTCAAATTCTTCTTTCAAGTTGTCTGGAAGTTCCATTACCCGACCACTGACTAAGAGTTTATACTCTTTTTGTAATGCATCTTCTTTCTTTTCCAGCGTTCTTCTCCTGCTACTAAGCTCCTGCATTTTTATTTTGGCCTTATGGAGAATTTCTTCTCTGGCAAAAAGCTTTTCTTCCGGCAATTCAAGATATTTAAGAATGTCTTTTCTTTCCTCAAGCTCCTGTTCATATCCCTTTTTCTCTTTTTCTGCCTGCTTTATATCACTATCTTTCTGAAAATACTTTTCTCTTTTTTCTTCAATGGCTCTTTCCGTTCTGTGAATCTCCTCAGTCGTATTTTCGGATTTTTCTTTCTGTTCCTTGTTTTCCTGAATGCTCTTTTTCTGCTCTTTATCATACATTTCCTGTTTTATATCAAGCATTCCTGCTTCATATACTCCCAATATATTTCTGGAAAGATTCTCTTTATAATTGGAATTATATTTTATTTCTATATTATCGTAACCCCTGACCAGACTCCGGAAACTTCCTTTACTCTCTGTTATTTTCTTTGTTTTTTCCCGATATTCATTTAAAATGTCTTTCTGCTGTGAAATGTCTTTTCTTATCTGAAGCTTTTGTTTTTTTATCGCCTCCTTTTTTTCTTTATTATCACTTAAGCGATATTCATAATATCCACTTAACTGTCCGCCGATTCTGTTTCTCTCCGGCTCTAAATTTTCCTCTTTTGTACGGGAGATTGCAGCTTTTTCCTTTCGAATTTCCCATTCCTGTTTATCCTCATTGACCATCTCCTGCTGTTTTGCACAGAGAAATACATGAACTTTCTTCTGTATTTTTTGTTGTTTTCTAAGAAGCGATTCTTTCTCTAAATCTATCATCTCACGATTGCTGGCATGATTTCTTTTTTCTCTGTTTTTTTCATGAAATTCACAGGATAATTGTTCGTATTTTAAGAATTCTAATTCTTCCTGCAATTTTTTTCTGCCCTCTTCTTGCCGTTCCCGCTCTATTTCCGCTTCTTCATACAACACATTTAATCGTGCTATAAAAGCAGCGATTACTTTTTCCTGCTCTATCTTTTCTCCCTCTTTTACAAGAAAATCTTCCGCATTTATCTGTATTTCTTCAGCGGCTTCCTTAAATTTCTGAATGGCATCCCTTCTCTTTAGCTGCTCCTTAATATTCTTATATTTTCCGGCATATTTTTCGAGTATTTCCTGAAAATTTTTAACTTTATTTTCCTCTTTATTTAACTTACTTTCAACAGCCTCTAAAAACCATTTCTCTACCAGTTCTTTTTCTGTCCGACAATCACTGAACAGTTCTGACAATCCTGATTCTTTGACATTAACCTTTCTTATAATCGTCTCCCATTCTTTATAATTAATCTGATACTCCATCAGTTTATAAAAATACTGTCTTGACTGTGCCGGGCTGCTCATATCGTAGCAAAAAAAGGAAAGCTTCTTATCTTTTTTATAGTCCTCAAAAAGCTTTCTGCAGGAATTATAGCTTTTTAACTTCATCGTTTTTTCATTTTGCTCTACTACTGGCAAATGGTGAATATCCTGCATACAAGGCTCTTTATATTCACTAATAATTGCCATCATTTCAAGCGCATCTGTTTTTTCCTCACTAATTTCCTGATTTTTCCGAACCATTAATCCCGTAAGAACATAACCCGCTCCACCATCAAGCAGCCACTCCACCAAAATAAAAGAAGGCTTCGCTGTTGTAAAATAGCTCTCAAACGGTCTGTCCTTTGTTTTTTGCTTGCCTCTATGCACAAAAGGAGCCGTCATCATCTGTACGAGAACCGTCTTGCCGCCGCCATTTCTCAATGAAAGAAGTGTACTTTTCCCGCTAAACTGCATACATTCATCATTGATTTTCATCGCATTATTGTTATAGTTAAGATTGATAAACCGAACCGCATTAATTTTGCTCATTTTCAATCACCCCCAATATATTCTTTACCCTCTGATAATTATTCTGATTTAACAGATTCCAATCCATAAAGCTGTCTAATTTTTTCGTTGTCTTTATCATTTCATCCCGCTCTATATACTCAATAAGTCCCTGTTTTTGAAGGAAAAGAAGAATATTATACAAAAAGCCTTCCTTTGTCGTTTTCGCATGAGAACCTTTATCATCTGACTTTAACGCTTCATATGCATGGCACATATCAGAAAATGAAATTCCCGCAGTATCCATTTCTTCCTCGTTATGCTCTTCCTCATAGGCGGCTCCCTCTCTCAGACGCTCCGACAAAATATTCATAAGTTCACCGGAACGAATATACTCTCTTGCTCTGCTGCTGTTTCCATCACCATCAAAAAATTCTGTTAATAATGTCAGAATAACAAACTGTGCCAGATAATAGTCTTTATTTGTCGCTGTTGATTTACACAACTCTTTCTTAAGTTCTACTCTTGAATACCCCAGAAAATTATTTTCCTCCTGTGGAATCAGATAAATCGTGTTACCATAACGCTCAATATCACAGGATGCGGTCTCAGCTTGCGATTTCACGATATTCTGAATATCTTCTTCCTCCGTATATGCCTTGTACAGCGCTTGCTCATCTTCTTCCCGAAGCTCGTGTTTTTCCAAAAGATAATAAAATATCTCCTGACTCTTTCTGATATCTTCCATTGTATATGCCATTGTTCGTACTCCTCATTTTCAAAAATATAGATTAATACGTTTAAATCAACTATCAATGTTATCCCTTTCAATCAGCATAAATTATCAAAAACACATATCTATGTATTTGAATTAATTGCTGATATTGCCTTTTTAATCCTGACTATTTCCTAAAAATCCGTATTAATACATTAGAACAGCGTATTGTTTTCCTCCGATTTTCTTCATCTTTTATCTCTGAAAATGTAATCGCTTCTTCATTTTCCAGCCGCTCTACTTCAATGCTGGTTATATCGTTATTTTCCGGCTGTTCTTCCACTAATTTTAAAATCATTTCGTTAAGCTGAAATCCATCTGGCTGTTCCTGAATATATTCTCTTCTTTCTTTTTTCAGAGTAGCGATATCTATCGTTCGATTTCGGATCAATTCTACCATAATCTCTTTAAATACATCGACATTTGGTATAAAAATCTCTTTTTCTTCTGGATAAATGTCCAATCTGTCCTTTAACTGTCCTAAAGAAACTTCTCCCGTAACCGATGCCTTTTCTAATAAATATTGGAGGCTCTTTTCATAAACTAAAAGCTTCTTTTGTAACTTTTCTTCTTTTTCCCTGCGAAATGCTTCCTCGTCAAAATCCACTTCTTCCTCGGTATCTTTCTCCATTCCGGCATTTACTGATTTTTCGTAAGAAAATGCTTTGTTCAGATTATAAATTTTCTCAGGATTTCTATTAAAAAGAGGCCGTAAAAACATATCCATATTTTCCAATGTATCTGCCTGTTTTAAAACTTTATCATATAAATCTCTTCTCATAGAAAAACGCTGTATCAGCCTTGCCTGTGATAAGCGTTCCAATTCCTCTGTATACAATATTTTTAAATCAAAATGACTGTTCAAGATTTTCTGATGTTCATCAAGAACTCTTGTCAGATACTCCTCAATCACCCGGAGATTATTTAAATCCTGCTGTTCCTTTTTACTTAGCTTACGTATATTAATATTTTCCTCTTCTAAATCTTTTACACGCTCCTGAATAACTGTCTTATATTCCTGAAATTTTTTCTTTGTATCCGTAATTGTATTCAGATTTCCAACGAGTACTTCTTCGTACTCATCAACGGAATAACTCAATGCGTTCCTGCGAATCTGGCGCATTGCTTCCTGCACTCGCTGAAACTGTATTCTCATAAGGTTAAACACGTTTTTTATATCATTTACCGCTTTGTCATAACTTTGTTTTTCCAAATGAAGCCTGAAAATAATCTCATGAATATTAAACTTCATATTATCTTCTATTTCCAATGTAGACAAAAGAAGATTATAACCATCATCGGTCAGATAATATGAAGTTCGCCTGACCTCATTCTCCACATAGACAATTTTGTTAGCCACATAACTGATATGCATCTCTTCATATTCATTTTTTTCGAAATCATATCCCCCAAAATACATCGGCCGCCCCTCATTAGACAATACTGTATTCACGATAAAATCCCCAAGTTGATGACATTGTTCATAAGAAATATCCTTTCTTAGATACTGCACATTAATCGTATCTATATAGGTCGCTATATCATCCATCGTACATTTTTCCTCTTTTAGTGACTGTTCCATAATGTAAAGCAACACTTCAAATAGCAGGTTTATCTGTTCATCGAACTTTGTGAATCCATACTGTTTCCATGATAACTTCTGACTGCTGTTCTGTATAATGACAGCATATAGGCCTACATTTTTCATCCTTCGAGGAAATTTTTTTAAAAATTCATATTGCATTTTCTCCTTCTCCTGTATAAAATCCATTTAAAAATCCGAAATATTCAAAATCTCCTGAGGAATATAGTATCCTTTTTCCAAAATTTCTTTCATTCGTTTTACCTGTTCCGTAGAAAAATAAGAAAAGAAAATATCTTTTATATTCCTATTCTGTCCTTCTTTTGTTTCTGGAATACTATCCACACCTTTTGCCTTACTTAACATTTTCCTATATCCGGCTTCAAACGGAACAATATTCCACTTTTCACCAAAATCTGCTGACAAATTCTCATAAATCCCAATCCCCTCATAATCCAGATCCCCAAAATAATAAATCTGGTTTCCCGCTGCTTTCATATAAGGTTCCACACACAAATCAAAGTCCTCAAAACTGCGGAAAATTCCCTTTCCCGCTCCATAGATTAATGTATCTATCTTTATTCCGAGTATCGTCTCATTTCCCTCTAAAAGGCGGCGGCGCATACTAAAGAATGTATCCTTATTCTCTAATATCAGAAGATTTTGCGGCACATTTCTTGTGCGGGAATAATAAGCAAGTGGCTCCGTCGTTTCATAGATATTAAAAAAAGACATCTCCAGCCCGCATCGTTTTAAAATCCGCCTTCCCTGCCCCTTAGACAAGAACTTTTCCCTTCCCCAGATTTCAAAACTTCGTTCATTCGCCGATACTTTAAACTGAAGTGTCTCTTTTCTTTCTTTCAAATATTTATTCAATTGCAATACCCATTCCCGGTCTGCCTCATAACTTTCCAAATGTCTCAGATAATAATCCACAGAAATGTCCGGTATAATCTGATATCTTAATTCTTCAATAAAATTACTATAATCTTTTGTCTCCTCTAACAACCAGTATTCCCGATAAAGAGCTGGGCTTTTTCCATTTAGTCTTGAAGCCTTTACTGGCTTAATCTTCTTTTCTTCCAGCAGGTTTATAATATATTCATATTGCTTTTGATACTCCTGTTCTTTACAATTATCTAACAGTTTTTCGAGTAAGATTTTCTTCATATTTCATCCTTTCAATACGATAGTATCTACAATTTTCAGTTCATTCGGCAAAGGGGTTGAACCTGATTTCTTGTAATAAGAGTACAGTAAGGGGAAGAAAAAATCAATACGAAATTCTAATTTGCCGAGCTGGCAAGGCAGACAGAACAGACGAAGTCCTGAAGGGATTTGTGGAAGAAGACAGGAGACACAGAAAGATGTCTTGTAATAAAAATACTAAAGAAAATAAAAAAAACGCCAAAGACAACTCCCCAAGAGAGACCTCTCTTGGGGAGCATCTTTTTGCCTGTGGCAAACCAAAATTTATTTTTAACTACATTCCCGATATAACTTTTATCAGCAGCAACACCAATACTACCAAAATAATTGGTTTGATAATCTTAACCCCATTATGCATCACCATTCCAGCACCAGTGTAGTGTCCGGCAATGCTAAAACATGAGGCGGCCAGCCCTAATGTCCACAGGATTTTTCCTGCAAGTATAAATGTGATAAGGGCAGATATATTAGAAGCTAAATTAACTGCTTTTACATTTCCTGTAGATTTTTCTAAATCCATTTTAGCAAGTTTCGTAAAGGCAAGTAATAAAAAGGTTCCCGTTCCCGGACCGTAAAATCCATCATAGATTCCAATTCCAAGAGAACAGGCTGCAGCAATGATATACTGCTTTCTTCTTGTCATTCCTTCAGGAACTATCACTTCAAGGTTCTTATCTCGAAGAACGCAGAAAGCAACGATTGGCAGGAGAACTACCAATACTGTTTTTAAAATCTCATCGCTGATAATCAGTGCAAGATTCGCTCCGATCACAGAGCCTGCTAATGCACACACTACTGTTCCCGGAACAAAATACCAGTCAACTCTTTTATTTTTTATGAGCCGCCAGGTGGAGACAACAGTTCCTGTACATGAAGATAATTTATTTGTCGCAATCGCATTATGTACCGGCACACCGGCAAACATATATGCCGGCAGAGAAATCAATCCGCCACCGCCAGCGATCGCATCTACAAAGCCCGCCAAAAATACTAACGGGCAAACAATCAAAAATGTTTGTATTCCCATGGTTTTATATTAAATATGCTCGTGAGGACGCCACTGAGAATCGTATTTCTCTGACATCTCTTTTAAAAGCCTATTGTATTCTTTTACATGTTCCTCAGGTGTAATTTCCCCGTTCATCAGTTTCTGTCCAAGCTGTTTAAATGCATTCTCGGAATTCATTTTTTCAACACTCCTTTTGTTTTGTTCTAAAATTTTTACACACGGTTTTTTATTCTATCACAAATCGTAAAGAATGATAAGGGAAAATTTTTAAGATTTTTGATACCCCTCTATGGCCCACTGATGTTTTTTTGTCTTTTTGCTATAGTTGATTCCTGCTTCCCTGATATTCTTTTCTTTTTATTTATACCATTGCTACATCTACTTTTTTATCCTCTTTTGCTTAATGCATTGAACCATGTTATACTTTGGCAAAGGAGGTTTTTCAATATGAAAAAAGACGGTTTCTATTCTTCAGGTGAATTTGCAAAAATGGCGCATATTACGAAAAAAACACTTCGCTATTATGATGCCCACAATATTCTAAAGCCTTCTTATCTGACTCCATACGGTGCGCGCTTTTATTCTGATGAAGATTTTGCCCGCCTGCAGCAGATTCTTTTGTTAAAATATCTGGGATTTTCACTTGATGATATCCGGGAAATGACGATCAATGATTCGGACTATCATTTTATGGCAAATGCGCTGAAACTCCAGCAAAAGCTTGTGCAGGATAAAATCGAACAGCTTCAGCTTGTAGAAAAAGCAATACAGGATACTTCCCGTGCAATCGAAGAAGAACATAGCGTAAACTGGAGCCAGATGCTAAACCTGATTCATCTTACCGGTATGGAAAAAAGCATGAAAAATCAATATCAGAACGCATCAAATATTTCCGCACGCATCCAGCTTCACAGTAAGTACAGCACAAATAAACAAAGCTGGTTTCCGTGGATTTTTGAACAATGCCATATGAAAAATCATTCAAATGTCCTTGAGATTGGCTGCGGTGATGGTTCTTTATGGCTTGAGAATAAGGAAAAGATTCCAGAACATCTCCATGTTGTTCTCTCAGATATTTCAGAAGGAATGCTTCGTGATACCCGGCGTATGATTCATTCAAATATTCAAAACGCTCGATTTGACTTTCAGGTATTTGACTGCGAACGGATTCCATATCCAAATGACAGCTTTGACCTCATCATTGCCAACCATGTTCTCTTTTACTGCAAACATCTCACTGACGTTTTTCAGGAAATTGCCCGCGTGTTAAAACCGAACGGTGTTTTTATATGCAGCACTTACGGTTCTGAACATATGAAAGAAATCAACGAATTAGTCTCCGAATTCGATGACCGCATCATTCTGTCCGCAGAGCGGCTTTTTGAACGCTTTGGAAAAGAAAATGGAGCTGATCTCCTCGCACCATATTTCCATAATATAACATGGCTGCCTTATGAGGATTCTTTATATGTTACTGAACCAGAAACTTTAATTTCTTATGTTCTTTCCTGTCACGGTAATCAAAATCAATATATCATTGACCATTATAAAGAATTTCGGAATTATGTTCGCAAAAAAACGGAACACGGATTTAACATAACCAAAGATGCCGGGATTTTTATTACTATTTAATTCATTAAACGAACTACAGACGAAGCCATTGCCCCCCAATAAGGCATATTTGTGATTTTAGTCGCGGCGCGTTGAATGTTCGCTCCACGCACTCGCATCCAACACTTGCTCCGAGACCACAAATATGCCTTATTGGGGGGCAATGGCTTCTGTGCTGTGGCTGGAGAAGGTGAATTAAATAGAAGGTGGGAGGATTTGGGGACAGAAGCTGATGTCTTCTGCTTACTCGAAAATGACTGGAAATAGGGGGGATGATTTGACTTGACTATATTATATTGGAGCAAGCAGAAAATTTCTACTCTCTCCCCCAAATCTCCACAACCACTATTTAATTCAATCAAAATCCAATCAAAGACAGCCCGAGAAGAGAACCGATACCCTATATTTGTGGCCTCGGAGCAAGGTTTAGATGCGAGCGCATAAAGCGAGCATTTAAACCGCCGCGACTAAAGTCACAAATATAGGGTATCGGTTCTCTTCTCGGGCGTCTGTCTCTTAATGAATTAAATAGCAATCAAAATCTTTGTTCTAGTAGTGTGTTGTATATGTTGATTTTGCCATATCCCCACTCCCGATTTGGATATTCATAGGGGCCATCTTTTACTGCTCCCTGTATGAGATATGTCCTCATATTCTGCCCATTCATAAATGGATCATATCCGACAACAAATGCCCATTCCTGCATTAGTGCTCCAATTCCAGCTCCAAAGGCTGCTGCTACGCTGCTCCCACTACGCACACGCTCTCTGCTGATTGCTCTTTCTCCCGCACCAGTGATTCTTGAAACACCTGGTATACCTACTGATACTCCCGGTGCTGCGAGGTCTGGAACAATCCTTCCGTCTCTTGTATATCCTTTGCTGGCCCTGACGTACAAACCACCTGTTGCCACATCATATGCTGCATAGGCGAGAGCATACTGTGCATTTCCAGGGGAGGTAACGGTCTGCTCAGAACTTGGATTAATAAAGACGGTTTCTTCTTTTAAAAAGTTGCTTATTGGAAGCCAGATATCGTACTGCTTTTCTCCATTTCCTGTTCCATAGACAAATAGTTTCCAGATACCGGAAACAATATTTTTAAAATTCATTCGGATTACCTGCGAACCGCCTATGGTCGCTCCGGGAAATGAACGAATTTCCAGTAATGTATCTTCCGGGAAAAAGCGGACACTCCGAAATTCTCCCATTTTAAGCTGCATCCGTTCAATATTTTCCCCGCCGGGTGAAAGTATCCCAATTGTGTATACATTTGGCTCATCTCCCCAAAGCTCCATGACAAAACCATTTTCCCCTTCTGCTACATTGAAATCTACTGTCTGATACTGTTCCTCTCTCCGAATCGTTCCGTGAAAATGATGTCCGCTAATCCCCTCATTCCCACCTGCAAGATGAAAAGATATTTTAGGAAGTAATGAAAGATAAGAAATATATCTCTCTAAACTATTTGCTCCGTTATGTCCCCCAAGATTTGTGCCTATTCCAAGACAGATTGATATTGGCTTTCCAAGTTTATTTGCCACATTGATAACATACCTCACTGCGAGCATCACATCATCTTCCTGACACGACCATACACCATCTGGAATAGAATAAAATTCTCTCAAATATTTTTTGCTCTGCTTTAGCTTTACAACAACAAGTTCTGCATCAGGAGCCACCCCGGAAAAAATCTGGTCTATATCCTCTCTTCCCGCTGCGATTGCTGCAAGAAAAGTTCCGTGTCCATTTTCATCGTTCGGAAGTTTTCTAACATTATTTTTACTATTGCTACTTATATTATCTGAATCGTTTTTTTCATCCTTTCTGTTGCTCCCAGTATCCATGTCACTCTGTAATATATTATTTATTTCTTCCCTCGTCCATTCCGTACCATAAAGAAAGCCTTCTGGCCTTGTTCCTCTCTGGTCGCTCTGATCCCACAGAGAAACAACCTTTGAACTTCCATCTTCATATAAAAAAAGAGAATCATCTAATTTAATTCCCGTATCAATAATCGCTACTAGTGTCCCGCCCCCTCGATAGCCAAGCTGCGGAGAACGCCGTACACGCAAAACTCCTGTTTCTTCTAATGCCTCAGATGCCATCAGTCCGTAACATTTTGGAATCATATTGTAGCGAAATCGCCTGTCTCCCCCTGTAAGCGGATTATCCGACTTTATATAAATAATCGATTGGTTATACCCAATTGGAAACACACAGTAATCTGAAAGTTCATTTTCAAAAAGATTCTCGTCAAGTATATAATCTATCAGGTACTCCTGATATTCTTCATCTGCTGGAACACCAATACACTCTTCTTCATTGAGCATTGCTTTTAATTCATTTTGCAGCATAAATGAACTCCCCCAATATCATATAATAAATTAAAAATTTTTATTTATGAAATTACTGTAATTATAAAGCGTATAAAAAACTCTCTCTCATATATATTCAATGACAAAATAAATAGTACTTTAACTTTCCTTATATATTCAGCAAAGTACATAATGCCTGCGAGACTCATTCCTACTTCTGTTTATCAATATATTTGTTATTTTTTCTACAACAAGAACTTTTTTTGTTTTATCACAACAATGATTTTGTTCACTTTCTATAAGAAATGTTTAAATATGTACCCTCAAATTTCTTTTCCGTCACTTGAAAACTATCTTTTCAGGTGTTAACATATTATTAATAAGAATAAGGACAGTAATTCAGCGCACTCTCAATTTACCACATCTTTGCATAGCTCTGAATAGTCATCAATAAAACAGTCACTTTAATATTTAATTAATTTTAGCGTTGAAAGTTTGGGAGGCGTTTCCTGTGATCACAAAAACCATTAACATCAATTCCTTGGATAAGATTGAAACTTTTGTAGACATAATTAATAAATTTAACGGGCGTTTTGATTTAGTATCCGGCTGTAGTATCGTCAATGCAAAGTCTATTATGGCCATTTTTAGTCTTGATATTTCCCGTCCAGTTTATCTCTATATCTATAATGAAGAATCCGCAGAACATGTAACAAAGGCATTGGCAGAATTTGAAGTCAATGCATTACAAATTCAAGAGCAGCTTTTGGCATAAATCCTGATTTGCCGAGCTGGCGAGGCAGACGGAACAGACGAACTCCTGAAGGTAAATAAAGCATATTTGTGACTTTAGTCGCGGCGGTTTGAATACTCGCTTAC
>NZ_ACEP01000028.1 GCF_000173975.1 Anaerobutyricum hallii DSM 3353 | reverse complement strand
TCCCTGTTCTTTTTTATCCATCTTTTTTTGGAGCAAAGCAGCCTCTTTTTCTGTTATAGCCTTATCTGCCTTTAAATGCTTCAACAATGAATAATTTCGAAAAAATTTATCTTCACTTTGGTTCGTATAGGTAATATTTTCTTCCTCATCTAACAGAAAGAGATACGCATTCTCATTATAACTCTTCAGTTTTAACATGGAATCTAATTTTGAATGATCATACACGGTTCCAACTGCTGTATAAACTTCCCCATTCATATGATATTCCTGACATGGAATTGCAACCAGATAACCTCCACTTTGTGTTTCTTCATAATTCCAGGCAACCAGCTTTGCAATATTATGGCCATTCCTTAAAGCCAGCAAAAGCTTACCTGGTATGTCAATCCGCATCTTCGTTCCATCTGCTGTCATTGCTTTTCCATTTTCCTGAAGAAATACTAGCCTGCTTCCAGCTTCTTTTTCCCATGCCTCAAAAAAGTTTTGATTTGCATCTGTTTCAGGCGATACTTCTTTCTCCTTAAGAATATAATCTTCAACTAGATGTAACTGGCTATAATATCCATTTACCTGAAGCTCATAGGTTTGCTGTATCTGTTCAACAACAGCTCCCATGCTGCTTTTTCCATTTTCATCAATATACCTGTTCATCCTGTTCAAAAGAAGCTTCATAAATAATATGCTTGAAAAAATGAGCAGGATTATAAGCATTGGTATTATAATTCTCTTTCTTTTTATTACCTTTTGTCTTATCTGCACTTTTATTTTTCAACCTCTATATAGTCTTCCGGTGCTGACGGCTGCTGCCCTTTTGACATAGCTGCAGCCCATGCACTTGATAACGTTGTATCCTTAAGTTGGGTAATCTCACATTCTGGATATAATTTTTTCAAAATGGACATAGTAATATCCGTAAGCAGAATGGAATACTTCTTCTCTTTATCTATTTTTTTCTCATTAACTGCTATGCTTTTTAATGAGAATCCATTTTCTTTATCTTTAACAATAATTTTCATACCAGATGCTATCGGTAATTCATATTTATTAGTTACATAAAAATCCGAATCAAAATCCGCAAGATAATTTCCCACAAGTTCATATACCTGTTTACCATTTATCTTTGCAAGGTATAATGGCGTATCCGAATTCTTTGCTGTCATTAGAGCAACACGATTACTGCTACATTCGCCTTCATAAATAGAAGAAGTGAAATAATAGTATGGTGCCAGAGCTAACTGTATATTATTCTCATTTCTAACCGTAGTTAGTATAGATGATGCCGCATCACGACCATTTTTATCATTCAGTGAAATAGAATACTCATGCTCAAAATTCACAGTCGTTTTTTCTCCTGTAGCTTTACTATTCATTACACTACACAAAGTATCATAAGCCTTTTCTTCATCCATTTCTCCTGACAGCAATCCATGAACAACTTTCAGGCTGGCTGCAAAAGACTTTTGAGCGGAATATCTGATATAAACAGAATTATCTTGAATTTCCTTTTCCAGTCCAGACACATCTTTCATCATTGTCGGAACATCAGTATTCAATGAGATCACACCACTTCCATCCGCAATACGCTTTTGCCCTTCTTCTGAAATCATACAGTCCAGTACATCTAGTGCTATATCTAATTTCTCAGGATTTTTTTCTAAATCTTTGTTAAATGCAATGTTTAAGGACGGAGTCATATTTATAAAAGCCTCATCTGAAGTCTGTGAGAAAAAAGGAATACGGATCAATTCTGCATCCATCTGTTTCTGGAATTCCTGTATAAGTGCCGGATATCCATGAAACATTGCTGCTTTTCCCTCAAGAAATGTTTCTGTTGCAGTAGTAATATCAACGCTGATGTCATCTTTCGTAAAATGTGAGTCTTTTAAAAACGTACTGGTTTGTGAAAGGATACGTTTCCACAATGCAGCATCAAACTTTATATTATCTGCCGAACTTTCTGCTGAGCTTCTCCATTTGATTCCATCAAGACTTGTGAACTCACCAATTGCTCCTGCCTGAATCACTTCTTGAGTAGACCAGTCTTCTGCAAGATCAAGTATATAAGGTTTTATACCATTATCATAAAATTGCTGGCAAGCCTGTGCATATTCCTTATAATTTTTCGGAATCTTGATTCCATACTGATCAAACAATGTCTTGTTGGCAATGAGCGTCTGCGGGATTCCGCAGATAGGTAGCCACTGAATCTCATCTTCTGAATTTTTATAATACTGCAATGCATAGGAATAATACTTAGAGACAACATCATATGAACAAAAATCCATAAGATACGGCTGTAGATCCTGTGCATCTGCCCCCGAAAATCGACGTACCGTTATGATATCCGGCAGTTCCCCATGTTCTTCAAAATAGCTGTATAAATCGGTATCATTGTTACCGGTAATAAACTCGATATCCTGATCTGGAAACTGCTTCTGGATATATGGAGCAATATTTTTCATTAAACGATTTTCCCATAGATACACGGTAAGATGATTATCTTTTTGGGATACTTCTTTTTTAGACTGTCCACAGCCGGATAAAACAGTAGTTGTTAAAAATACACCTAACAGTACTGCTATCAGACATTGTTTTGCCTTTTCCATACTCGTATTTTCCTCATTCTTTCCTGATAAAATCATTAATTCAATAATTCCATCTCAGATTTTCATCTGATTTGCCGATTATCCTATTACAGCTTTTCAAATTATGCAAAAATATTGATGCTATTATCTCTCTCTCTCTTACTTTTCCAGGTATTTTTCCACACACTTAGGAATCAATTACAGCCAGTTTTTCAGGACATCATTCAGCTTATTCATATCCAGAGGTTTTGCGATATGTCCATTCATACCTGTATTTTTGGCAAGCTGTACGTCTTCTGCAAAAGCATTGGCAGTCATGGCAACAATAGGCAGTTTTCCCTTTGCACCCGGAAGACTCCTGATTGCCGCTGTTGCCTCATAACCATTCATAACAGGCATTTGGATATCCATAAAAATAAGATCATACGAACCTTTCGGAGAAGCTTCCACTTTCTCAACTGCAATTTTCCCATTTTCTGCCGTTTCCACTTTTGTACCTGTCATCTGCAAAATTTCACCAGCAATTTCTCTGTTCAACTCATTATCCTCAACTAGCAGAATCCTTTTTCCCGTGTAGTCTGATTCTGACAATTTCTCCAAATAATTTCTTGCTGTTTTTTCTTTTCTTCCTGAAGTAAACTGCCGCAGTGTAGCCGTCAGCCGGGAACGGAACAGCGGTTTTGCAATAAAAGCATCTATGCCCGCCGCCTTTGCTTCTTCTTCAATCTCGCTGAATTCATAAGATGTCAGTACAATGATGGTGATTTCTTTCCCTATCCGTTTCCGGATCTGTCTGGCTGTTTCTATGCCATCCATATCCGGCATCTTCCAGTCTAAAATAACAGCAAAATAATCATCTTTCAACTCATGCCGTGCATAACAGCACTCAACGGCTTCCCTGCCAGAAAGAACCCATTCACCCATAATACCGATTTCCTTTAATGTTGCAACTGTACTTTTACAGCATGTCCTATCATCATCCACAACCAGAACCGGCAGATTCATCAGATCTCTGTCCTGTTCTTTTTCTTTTTCCTGAAGCTCCAGATAAATTGTTACTGTGATTTTAGTTCCCTTGTGCAAGGTACTGTCCACTTTAATAGTGCCATTCATCAGGTTCACAATATTTCTGCTGATTGCCATTCCAAGACCAGTTCCCTGGACTCTGGTTGTCCGGTGGTCATCCGCGCGGCTGAACGGATCAAACATGATTTTCTGGAATTCTGGTGACATACCGATCCCATTATCCTCAATCGTAAATTCATAGCATCCAAGTTCTGAAAATCCATTTGGCTTTTCCTCTATGGAAAAAATAATATTCCCGCCATCCGGTGTATACTTGATCGCATTACTCATCAGATTCACAAATACCTGCTGAATCCTCAAGCTGTCACCACAGACATCCTCATGTTCAATGTGATTAATGTGTATATCAAAATTATGTTTATGTTCATCAAGCACCGGTTTTGTAAGTGTAATAAGATTATCTACCAGCTCTGACAGATTGAAATCTTCCTGTGCCAGTGTCATTTTTCCACTTTCAATACATGCCATATCCAATACTTCATTGATCAGCCCCAGCAGATGGCGGCTTGATTCTGTGATCTTGCCGAGGCATTCAATGACTCTGTCCTGGCTCTCAACATTTGCTCCTGCGATTGCCGTCAGGCCCACAATCGCATTCATTGGTGTCCGGATATCATGGGACATATTAGAAAGGAATTCTGTTTTCGCACGATTTGCATTTTCTGCGGACCGGTAAGCCTCTTTCAGTGCCTGACGGGATTCAATCTCTGCTTTCTTCTCCTGTGTCACATCCATGGATGCCAGCAATACCTTTTCCAGCTTTCCATTCTTCCATTCCAAGGGAATATAAGAAGCGATTTTATAAGTCTTTTCATCCAGGCTGCAATACTCAAACTTATAAATATCATTTTCACTTTTCAGTTTTTTCCGAATATTATCCGGGGCTATCAGGATATCTATAGCTTCCAATGGTTCCAGTGTCTTATATTTTTCAAGAACCTGCATCTGAAAATCATGATAAAATCCCAGAGGTTTATATATCATCTGTCCATTCAGATTGTAGAATTCATATCTGTCATTTTCCAGATCACAGACAACAAAGCGGTCAACCAGACGCACAATACTCTGAATCAGCTGCTCCATGTAAGCATTATCCGCTGCCATCTGCAGATGCCGTGCGCTCTCTACCTTTGTCTCTGTGATATCACGCAGAAAGATCATGGCATATTCTGAATCCTCTATTTCGCCACGTATGACCACATTTCGGACCCATCGTTCTTCTCCATTCAGAGTGATACGGCACTCCAAAGCCAATTCGGTTTCCAGACCCTTCAGCCTTTCTGCAATATAACCACGGTCGTAAAAAGAGGATACCGCCTTCTTATCTGTCTCCACAACATAAGAATCCACAAAATGCCGGATCAATTCATCCCACGTATGACTCTGTTCAAAGACGGTCATCAGGGACGGTTCAACCTTAAAGGTATCAAAAGTATTCGCTTCCAGATTCACATAATACTCGCACAAATCTGCTTTCGTAAAAGCCCGGTGGAAAGCAGCAGATTTTTGTGCCTGCATGATTTCTTTTTTCTCCGCATCAATGTTAATAAAAATCCCGGCAATCCTGCTGGCAGAACCATCCAGACGGCGTATTACTTCTGCCGATGCCCGAAACCACTGGTATTGATTATCCTTCATTCTCATACGATACTCTACCTGGTATTTTATCTGGTTCGTCTTATCCTTAATTGCCGCCTGAAGCTGCACCATTACTCTTTCTTTATCCTGTGGATGCAGAAGATCTGACCAGGATTCCAGTTTATTCGGAAAGTCCAGAGTGTCATGATAGCCCAGCATTTTTCGGAATTCATGACTCCAGTTTGCATTCACAATCTCACTGTTTTCGTCACAGTCAAAATACCAGAAGCCGGAATAGATAGCCTCATTGAGCAGTGCCAAATTTACATGATCCCAGTTGACCTGTACGGACATAACCCAGATCTGTCTGCCCGCCTCATCTGTCGCATCCTCTTTACAAAGCCCGTACATTATTCACTGTACCGTCTGCTGCAAGGATCTGTGCTTCCCCTGTTCCGTGAAACTGCAAAAAACGGTCATAATCCAGTATATCCATATCATCGCCATAAAAGAAATTTTTCAATGAGCCTTTTGTCTGCTCCATAAAAGAGTCGAATGTATATCCTGTACTATGTAACAGCAGATTGCTCACAGATAAAACAGACAGGTTTTGGTCATAATATCCTGTCATTATGCCTACCCCACCATTATTTTCCAGTGCTTTCTGTACGGCCTGTGACATGGCTTGTGTCTGTCCCGTTACAGTCTCATTTAAAGAATATATTTTGTCTTCATAATTTCGCATTTTATAAAAATCCTCTCTTCGTTTTATACCTTCTTCATCCTGCTTTTATCTGTATACAGAAAACCTGTCCCTGCCAGTTTTCTTACTCATTTTTTGCATACAAAAAGGGCATCTGTCTAAATCCGCCAGTGCCCTTGCTACATTTCTTTAAAATCACACATTCATATCG
>NZ_ACEP01000029.1 GCF_000173975.1 Anaerobutyricum hallii DSM 3353 | reverse complement strand
GTTTATATCATTGAAAAAGGGTATAAAAAAACAGTCTGCCCTGACGGAAAATATTTCCATCAAAACAAACTGTTCTTCATATTCACACTAATTATATTTTCTGAGCATAGTTACTTTTTGCGAAAATCTCAGATAACTCCGGAAAGAAAACAAAGAAAAAAATATTTTTTAACTCCATTTGCACTCCACTGGAACATCCAGACAGCCCGCAAAGCCTTTATTTATGGGCTTTTTCGCAATTTAGTCCGCTATTCAAACTCGGCAAGTCCGAAGATGTTATTAAACATATCTGTTTAGTTTTTATCTCTTTTCTGCCGTTATTATATCTCTGTTACATATATTATTTTGACTTGCTGATTTTCTGTTGCCAATTTGTTGCCACTTCATTATAAATTACAAATACATATCTGGCAACCTTTACTTTATATTCCCATGTTCAATTAGTAAAGTGCTCTGATGGAACTTACAGATAATTCTTTTTCTGTCAACATTTTTATATCTTTATGATAAATCTCTGTACTCACCAATGGTTGACTTAAAATAAATAACCCTATAACCTTCCACTCATTATTATCTAATCCATATTGTTTTTTGAAGTCTCCTATATGTTTGTTGCACCATTCAACACGCCGACAATGTTTTGTATAATATCCTTTTTTCTTTTTTGTATTTTCAAACATCTTTTTATATTCTAAATGCATCTCATATGGATTTTTTGAAAAGTTAAAATTTTTCACCTCAGCCGCAATTATTTTATTATACTCGTGGTCAATAATCAACACATCTATATCTCCTAGTGTGTTATTATTTTCTGATATGTGAATTCCATTAACTTTGCTAATATTGGAGTATACTTCAAATACGTTAAGATTAATTAATAACTTATATATAAGATCATTGAATTCGGCTCCTCTTTCATCACTTATTTTCCCTACCAATGAATTCATTTCAGGAGAATGCGCTTTTAATTTACCATTATTAATTAAGCCCACTGTAAATCTTATCATATGATCTAGTTGTCTATTTCCCCAAATCACTTCATCTCCACGAATAATGATCGGGCGTCTAGTAAATGATAACTCTCTATTAAACCTCCACGGATATACATCCTCTTTTCTAAACGACTCTGGCGGAACAAGAAAGTCTTCTCGTTGCCTCAGTGCTATTGAACCAATAATCACATCTACCGTATCTTCATTGAAACTTGTATCATATTGGCTTAAGAAATCAACAATATCCTTCATTTTTGCGACATAAACTGTATCACTACTTTGACTTTTGCTATATTCTCTCAGCCCTTCTGCCAAAAGCATAAGCTGATAAAGCGAGTATCCATATTCTTTTTCAAAAGCCCGATTAATTTCTTCCATAAAGCTCTTTTGCTCAACTAAATTAACCGAATCCTCAAAAACAGAAGATGCAATAAGTTGTTCCTTTCTAATTGCTTCATTAACACTGAACATATGTTGAAATTCTTGTTGTCTCATTCCAATACGATGAGATTTCAATATTTCTATTGGTGTATTAAATATCTGATAATAAAACAAATCATTTTTGTACGACCATTCAATTATCAAAGAACATATTGCTATCAATCGTTCATATTGATTCTCGCCAATATTTATATTTCCTTTAGGTGGTACAGCAGCAATATATTCAATAAGAAATTTTAATGCTATAGAAGCTTTATTATCTCTATTTGTCTGTTCAAATATTTCTTGCTCCTTTTCCGGATAACAAGCAATATCTTCTGCGTATCTTTTTTGAGACAACATAAGTTTGAATAGAACCTTTTCCAAATCATCATATAATACTTCTATAAGATTTCTTGAGTTTAATATACCTACCTCTTGTTAAAGTTTTCTATAAAGAATTCCAACAACCTCATGTGCAATTTGAGTTCTCTCTCCATCATCTACTATGCCAACATTCCATTTCCCTATTTTAAGAAGCTCCTCACCAATTTCGTTCAATAGTATGTCTTCATCTTCTCCATGCACAAAATGATTTTCTCGATTTGCAACAGGCTCAAGATAATGATACTCTTGATAATCTAAAGAAAATAACTTTTTTTGCATCGGATTGGCAAATAATACATTTAAATCATAATTGATTTTACCAGTTTCTCCTAATAATTTATAAATATAATCAATAATTATGGTAATAAATTCCTTTTCTCTTGAATTATCACGGTAATTCAAGTATTGAAATGCTTCTGGTGAAATACATATTTCCATTACCGAAAAAGAGTTACATATTTCTAGTGTTTCAATAAATGGTTTTGGATTTTCTTTGTAATAATAATATTTCTCAGCTTCATCCGATAAAATAATTTCAATTTCGTAAGTACGCCCACCTCCATTCATTTTATTCAAAACTGTTTTACACTCAGCTAACCAGTACGATATCAAATCTAATACCGAATAACACAAATCCATTTTTTTTGCATTTGAAATCTCTTTTGCAACTATCCATATATTAAAAGTGTCAAATTCAATATAGTAACTGATTTCTTGTCGCTTTATACAATTAGGATCTACATATATTTTTCTTTTCCTATCATTAAGAATAACTTCACAAAACATGATACCTTGAGAATCCTCAACAAGCCGTCTATCCTCCTTTTGTATGGCACGCATTATATAGTCCAACGAATCTCCCGGCGCAAAATATGTTGTAATCTCACTCGGTGCAAAGTCATCATTCATATAAAAGGAATAATTGTTATTACAATACATTTCTATTTGATTCAATTCACTAAGTATACCCGTTTCAAATGTTCGTAAACTATTTTTTGCTTTCAAATATCTTGGTATAAATATGCTTTCTGTTTTTTCATTGATACTAATACACATAAGTTCAAACGGATTAACTCTTAACGGAGGATAAAAATAATCATATTTCTTTATTCCATATGCAATTCCACGCCCAAGTGAATTAATTATAATTATTACAAAAATATCTTCTTTGTTTACACCATATTCAACTATTTTAGAATAATGATAAGCTAATCTTTCAGGCACCATGTCATTAAATTCTTTTTTGTTAACAGGAGAATGCAATGTATACGCATCATAGTTCTTACCATCATCATACAAATACTGGACGATTACTAACTGATTATTCTGTACAGATGCAATATATTCCTTATATCCACTACAGTTAAATAACTCTATTCCCATCTGTGATTCAAGCACTTTTTTGTGTCCAAGATAACGTAAATATTTTTTACACTCATGAAAAATATAACTATTATAATTTTCCATGACATTTTCAAATATTCCATATTTCTTAGCTAAACAAGTAATCCAAAATACAATAGCTGTTGGAAGCAAACCAGCATTTAAGAGGATATACTGATCTTGCTCTTCATTATACAGGAATGGACGAGTATAAAATGATTTATTATCAAAATCATCCTCAAATTCAACTCCAAATTCTATTGTAGTTAAATTAAGTAATTCTGATTTTTCCAAAAATAGTTTTCGAAAATTTGTTCCTTCTATGACGATTAATTCAGCATATTTATTTAAATCTATCGCTGGTGGTATTATTACACCTTTTTCTTCATCTGTGTTATGATCGTTGTTTATATCTGAAATTCCACTTACAATCTTTTCAGATATTGTTAGCATTCCATTAACTAAGATATATGCTTCATTCAAAAAGTCTTTTGGATATTCGATTCCGTTTGTAAACAAAATTGAAATCATGTTTTGAAGATTATATGCTGGTGTCTGATCAATACCATTTAAAACTCTATAATTTCCATAAAACATAATATTCTGCACGAACATATTTTCTGGTGGATCAACTGAATACTTCAAACTAGTATCTGATATCTGAGTAATTATTCTCCGAAATTTTCCCGGACTAATGTTATATTTAGATTGAAATTGATCTTTTTTTTGATGTAATAAACCTTCTATATATGTATCAAGAATGACCGATTTCGTTTGATTTTGATGAAATAAATTCAATGCAGATACTCTTGAAATCAAATTAAAAATCTCATATTTTTTTGCCTCTTCAACTGCAACAGAAACTTCACTTTTTGAATCACCGTTATAAAAAGAATCCCTAAACATCTCTATCTCCGATAAAAACTCCATTACACTTCCTCTTTCCGCACATTCTATCCACTATAACTCTGCTGTAAAATATAAATCAAACAATACTAGCCGAAATGATAAATCCAAATATAGATAGGATTCATACGGTAAACTATACTGGCAGAGAATCTCATTATGACAAAACAACATGACAAATAATTTAAACTTGATGCAGGCCAATGTTACGAAACCTACAAATATCTCCTCGAGCAAGTTGTTTGTAATTAACTTTTTTTTACTATCATCTCGGCCCCATAAACCTATCACCATTCAAATGTATCATATGCTCCGGCATTTCAGCAATCCAGACCTCTGTTTCCCATGCAAGTTCTTCCGCAAATCTCTTATACGTCTTGAAATCCAGAAATGCTGTTACAAATATTTTTCCTGCTGTTACATCTTTCGTCATCTCTGTAATTTCTAATATTCGTTTTGGATCCATCGGACCGACCGATGTTACAGATTCCACAAAATAAATCCAATTCTTATCTGCCCGATACAATACAACATCAGGCATTTTATCATGTAACGTAATTTCAAATCCCAGTTCTTTTAATTTTTCTACATTCTTTACCAAATCTTTTTCTATTGTATCGCCAACGTACAAACATTCAGAATTTGGTGCAAATCTCGGTGAAAATTCCTCGATAATGGCTTTTTGCAGTTCATTATGCTTACCTGTAGAGAATTTAAAACTTTCACCATTTATATTTACCGGCATCATTGTCATCTTCTTTTTAGAAGCATACAAATCAATTAACTTCTCATGGTAGCAAAGAAATCGTTTTATAGATTCCTTCCACTTTGGAGTTCCCATAGTTCTTAGTATTTGCACTGTTTCTTCTGTCAATCTGTACCGATAATTCGGACTGTTAGTTGCTTTTCCATTATCCTCTATCAAAGCAGCGGTACGAAATCTATGCAGAGCCTGTTTTCTAAACGTTTCTCTACTGTTTTCCGCATAACTCATACCATAAAATGTATTAACAAACTGAATAATATCATGAATACGAATCCATTCATTTGTTCCTTCACTCCATGACATATCCGGCTTTATCCCCGCCATAGCCAGTATCACATAGCAGCATATATCCGCTTGCTGTGCTTTTGGCATACCTATTGTTTGCAGAAATTCTCTTGCTTCTTCTATTTTCTTATCCACAGTATCCCTCCAATATCAAATTACAATTTTCCTCCGAATAATCCTTACTTTTAAGCACTTTTCTGCCCATTTCCTGAATGTCCTCTAAATCTGGTACCGGCATTGCATTAATCTCTGTTGAATTAACCTGTGTAGACCCATTTAAAATACGATAATATTCATCATAAAGTGTAGAATTAAATAATACATACAATCCATACACCAGGCATTCTGACATTTCCGTTAATACACCGTCCACAAAATTAATTTTATTCTGTGTACTTATCTTTTGATACTGCGGAAATCTTTTGGCCAAATATACTCCACACTGTAATCTTCGTGGTTCTTCCTTTGCTGTAAATCGCTTTACAAATAGATAGTTCTTGTTATCTTGCATTAATCCCTTTTGTTCTGTCACCACATATTCATGTTCTTTCTGGATTGGAAATTCTACCTTTCCTTGCTTTATATGCTGTGAATAAAATAAAGGTATTGCCCCCTCTTCCGCTTCATCCCTCAAAATATCACGATTA
The DNA here is from genome assembly GCF_000173975.1 of Anaerobutyricum hallii DSM 3353. Lineage (GTDB taxonomy): Bacteria > Bacillota > Clostridia > Lachnospirales > Lachnospiraceae > Anaerobutyricum > Anaerobutyricum hallii. The sequence goes on along the minus strand of NZ_ACEP01000029.1, from coordinate 112,078 downwards.
CGGAAATCTACGGTCAATCCCGTTTTCATTTTTACTCCTATTGCCGGAAGTGTCTTATCAAATTTATGCAATTTCTTTAATACTTCCACTTCATTTTCATCTGTCACAAGATAAACATAATAATCTGATCCTGCTACAACCAGATCATACGGAACTGTTAATGATGTCAGCTCCCCAAAATCACTATTTGATTTCGATGATGTAATCGTAACGGTTTCTGGCTTTTCACTCGTCTTCCTTACTTTGATAATAATTGTTTCCTGTAACACACTTTCTTTGTCGAAAACCTTATTTCTGCTGACAAAAAGATGAATATGTTCCAATTTCCCCTCTGTCAGAAAATATTCCCGGAAACGTTTAAAATACGCCCCTGATGTCCATGATCTTGGAATGATGTAAACCATCTCTCCATTTTCACATAAATTAAATAATCCCATAGACGCAAAAATGAAATATAAATTCGGTGCACCATAACATACCTCTGGCATTGCTGTAGCTTCTGGCGCATCTTTCGGAATTTTCATATACGGCGGATTTCCAATCACAAAATCATATTTCTTAGGCTCCGCATTTCCTCCCAACATATGATTAAAATCCAAATACTGGCTCAAAATATAATTATCTTCAACGATATTAACTGTAAGTTTTTTTCTTGTCTCTTCTTTACAATATTCCAGATTACGTTTCAACAATGGCAATACATTTTCATCGTTCTCATAGCAGGTAAGCTCAATCTCCTGAATAGAATCTATTGTTTCCATTCGCTCAATAAAAGCACATGATAATATACCTGAACCAGCCCCTGCATCAAGCACACTTACTCTGCCTGTTTTCTCATCCAACTTATATAATCCCGCCATAAAACGGGCAGTTTCCATACTGGTAAAAAACTGTCCATATTTTTTACGTTCTTTTTTCGGCATACTCTCTATATATTCGTTTGTAAGCTCTATAATTTTTTCTAGCATATTCCACCTACCTACAAGCCTTCTATTTCTTGCTATTATACTATAGCACACTCCCTTTTTCAACACTCTTTCACAAACATACATTCTGTTTTTCTATCTTCGTCGTATTACAATCATTATCATCTATGTCTATAACATTGTTGGCATTCTCGCCTTTCACAGAAAAATCTCCTGCCATAAACCACTTGTAAGCACAATCTGATATACCGATACGCTTTCATCCTATTTTAGGGCAAAGTTTTTATCCTTCAGAGTAGTTAAATCATAAAACTCTTCTTCCCAAAATAACAGAAATTGCATCCAGACTTTCTTTTATATTCTTATTGCTTCCGTTTTTAGATGTCCTCATAAAATTAAAATTTTATGTCACTTTCCAGACCTCTAAAATCCCTTAAAATAAGGCTTTTCTCCACTTTTCAAATCCTAGAAAACTGCTGCCAGATAAGAAAAAAGACCCTGACAGTCTGGAAATTCCAGACCATCAAGGTCATTCTTTATTCTAAATTGCATTTCATGTTTTCACATGATTTTTGTCATTTCACTGGCTGAAAGTTTTGCCCTGAAACTGGATAAAACTGTTTGCCCTGAAATATGTTGCTACTCAAACTCTATGTAGTCATCTATATATTGTATTCTCTTGATTTCATTTTTCATATATTTAGTATGCAGATTCCATATATTCCATGATATCTACACTTCTATTGCTGTTTTTGTAGACATTTTATAGATAATTGGGAGCAGGGAATTTGACATTATCATTTTGATAAACGTGATGTTCTATCTACAATTTTTCTGTCTCGAGTGGCTCTCGAGTGAAAACTCGAGTTCCACTCGAAGACCACTCGATTATTTATTTTCATATACAATACGGTTATAGCAGGAACGGTTTCCTTTTCCAACTAAAATAATCAACTTTTCTTTTCTCTTTTTGTCAATTATTGTTCTTAAACGATACATTTAGTCTTTCAGTCTGCTTAACAGCATCTTTTACAGGCTTCACTACGATGAACTTCTTCTGTCTAATCTGGTCGGCTTCCAATTGGAAATGCTCATCAATTGTCAACTCTCCAAATACTGCCTGTGGAATCAGAACATCTCCAAACAATTTTTCCAGCAAATCTATTCGATTGATTTTAAGAAGTGATATCAGCGGTGTTGTATCAGAGATAACAATCATACCATAGTCTCCTTCTTTTTAAGTTCTCTGAATGTATTCAGTTCGTCATCCAAATCATCCATCGTCATATCAAAATAAGAATATCCCCGTTTATCATACAAATCAATTAACTCTGATTTTCTTATTTCCAAAATTTCAGCCGCGTGACCATGAGATAGCGTCTGATTCAATATATATGCTATAAGTGAGTAAATTCAAAAAATTGCACAAAACTATATCGCCAATTTCATAAATGCTTCAAAATCCCTGCTTGCTTTTGCACACTGAAAAATATATCGATATTTTTCCTCGTATATGATGTCACAAATTTGAGTATATCCATTCTCAAAAGAACAGGCTTCATTTGTTCCGATAACACATATATAATATTCTAGTGACATTAATAGCCAATATCTTTAGATGCTTTTGGGTTTCCAAATGCTTTTTCAGGATAGCTTAAAAGAACTATGGCATTTTCAGTTGATTTTTCCCTCATACCGATGCACATAGTATTTTTTGTTTTTCACTGTCACAAGTTGAAAATCAGAATGTGCAGCCAATAAAAGAGTAGCAAACTTATTTAGTTTCTTTTTGATTTCAAAAGGATAAAGCATCCGGTTTGTTTTTTACACACTGATTGTATGAAATCCTTTTACTGCAAAGGTATTGATTATTTTTTCAGAAACATACCAGCAGTCACAAAAAAAGTAGAACATAACTGGAGGAACTGGCAGTTCCTTTGCAATGTTTTGTACAATATCAATCTTGGAAATGGATTTATTGTACATTACAAAAGCATAATTCAGAACAATGCCATTACAGGAAAGCATACAGCAACTACCTGATGCCCGTAATCCTGTTTTCCCTTTAAATGGGATTGGCAAAAATATGCATCTTTAATCGGATACAGAGCCTGTGACAAAAGCTTTGTCTTTGAAGCTATCGTATCATCTACAATACAGAAAACAGGGGGGCCCGATGCGGACTGCTTCTGAATAAAGAATCTCAATGACATATTGTTTTAATACATTTAAAAGTAAGGATTCGTCCCATTTTCCAGAATTGAGGAAATGAGCAATTGTAGTTCTGTGACAGAAACTATTTTTAGAAAAGCCCTTGTATTTCCCATGATATCCTAAGATGAAAATACTAATCAGGATGCTCATGAGGTATTTTATCACTTGATTAGAATAAAATTTGCATAAACTCAAACACTTAAATTGGTTGTATATAAATGAAGAATGATGTATAGTATTTGCAGGAGACACCTTCTTTCATGAATGTTGCAAATGTTGGTTTGCTCACTTTCATTATGCAAATTCGACAAGAACGTAATCTTACCCAAAAACAATTAGGAGAAATGGTTGGTGCAAGTGAAGCCTACATTCGTGCCTACGAAAGTGGTACAAGAAATACCAAACCATCCCCTTAAAAAAATAGCAGACGCTTTATCTGTCAAGCCCGAAGTATTGACAAACTCTGATTTTGATAGTATAAAGGTGATTCACAGACTCTTTCAGATATTCCGGTAATATGACGGACACCTCTTTGAATACACGGATAAAGCTGGAAATGATATGGTTGGAATCAACTTTGGAACATTGTCTTTGATGCGATTATGGTTAGATTGTTATAATGAATATATGATAGAAGTTGAAAAATGCAATAAAATAAAAGATGTTAAGAAACGTGGGGAAGCTTTACTAAAAGTTGAAGCGGAATTTAACCTTTGAATGGATATTTATCCAGAGTCGGAACCTTTGACAGAAATACTTAAAATGCAAAAGAAACATGACAAGATAATGGACCAAATTAGTTTAAATTCTGGATTTTAATTATCATAAAATCAACATTAATATTTATAGAGGAGAATCTATATGCGAAAATTGCAAATTAAGGATATTTATTTTGGAAAAATTGACGGTTATAACGAATTTCTTGAATATGGACAAGACACTTGCAAAGGTCTTTTTTACGAGTTTCCCAATATTAATATCTCACGACTGCTTGATGGATCAACATATTATATATTTGGAAACAAAGGCACTGGTAAAACTATGCTTCTCAAATATCTTGAAAGTATAATTTCCGAAAATCCGTCCCAAAATTTTAGTGAATTTATTCGTTTTAAAAGAGATGTAGATGAAGAAGAACGTAATCAAATAAAACGCTCTGCTCTCCCCAACAATCCTTTCGAAGAGATTATAGACAGTGAAATCCCTAGTGATTTCACATTGAACTGTTCACTTGCATGGCAGGTTTACCTAATTAAAGTAATCGTATCCAGACTTTCAAGGACAGAATATGGTGTATTCAATCGCAACACTGAATCATGGACAAAGTTATGTGCATTACTTAATGCTACCTATGGTAAATTGGGAACAGATAATACTATTAAAAAAATACTTCCCAAAATGAAACGTGGAAACCTTGAAATTGATTTTAACAAAATAGCTAAAACCAATTTAGAATTTGAATGGGTTGATTCAGAAAAAAAGTCTGTATCATTTACATCTTTGGCCAAACAAATTATTAACCTATATTCAGTTTTAACTCCTGTAGAAGATAAAATCTATATTTTTATTGATGAACTTGAATTGGCTTTTAAACAAACAAAAAAATATCAACGTGATGTCACTTTAATTCGGGATTTAATTTTTGCGATAGAATACTTATCCGATATTAATAGAACACATAATTTCAACGTTTTCTTAGTTACCGCAATACGTAGTGAAGTATACAAAAATATAATTTCCAAAGGACTAGAAATAAATAAAACTATTCATGATTTTGGTGTTACTATTTCATGGGAACAAAAAGGAGGAAATATCAGAAATCACCCTTTATTAAAGATGTTGGAAAAAAGAATACATTTTAGCGAAACCAAATTAGGGCTTGAACCATCTCCCGATATTTGGGAAACATATTTTATACCATATGTTGGAAATAAAAAAAAAGAAGTACAAAATTATATACTTGATCAGACATGGTATAAACCAAGAGATATAATAAGACTTTTTACTACTATCCAACGCCTTCATGGAAATAAAAGTATTATTGATCAAGAATGTTTTGATACCTCGCGAAAACCTTATGCCGAAGAATCATGGACTGAATTTGAAGAGTTTTTAACTGTAAAATATAGTGATAAGGAAGTAGAGGGAATAAAAAAATCATTGACAGGAATACTTTTGCCTTTTTCAGTTTCGGATTTCCAGCATCATCTGAATAGCAAAAAAGATTTTTTTGAAGAAGTGAACGAGTTAGTTACTAAACGAAAAACACCAGAAATATTAAAAGATTTATACGATATAGGAATAATTGGTAACTATGGTTCAAATTCTAGATTTATGTTTAAAGGTGATACTGATATTGACCCAATAATGCCAATTACTATCCATTATCCGTTAATTAAATTTTTTCAAGCATCAATTAATTATCATCAAAAAGCATAGATTTTTGGTACTCATGATTTACCGGAGAGTGTGAAAGTTTTTTCTGTCTCAAGTGGTCCTCGAGTGAAAACTCGAGGGCCACTCGATTATTTATTTTCATATACAATACGTTGATAACAGGAACGGTTTCCTTTTCCAACTAAAATAATCAACTTTTCTTTTCTCATTTTGTCAATTGTTGTTCTTGCCTGCTGTTTACTAAAGCCACACAACTCTTGAATCGCTGCATTTGTAATAGATTCATTATGTTCAAGATATTCTAGAATCATTTCTTTTGCTTTAATATAACGAACTCCTTTGTCACGAGTATATTGTAAATCATTTTTAACGGCCTCATAAACTCTTGCTGTTAACATATATTCTTTTCCAACAGATTCGATAAGATGCAGGTTAACTAAGTTAGTTAATGCCTTACGTGTATTTTCTAAAGAAATTTGTGTCAAATCTTTTGCTTCCGATAACTTTATGCGTTTATTCTCTGATAAATAGCGCATAATCATTAGCTCTGCCAATGATAAAAATATTTGATTTTTTTCCTGCTCATTTACAATAAACTTAACAAACGATACGTCTTCCACTGCACTACGAAGTGTCAATGATACTGCATCACTAAACACTTGATATTCGGGATATGGCTTTCCCATAGATATCATTTCCCTGAAAATAATATCTACTCCCTGCCCAGTTCTTTGTACATATTTTAAATGTTGCAAAGTTTCTGCGATTAGTTTATTTCTTGGTGCTGAGGGGTGCGTAATGATATTCCTTTCTGTTATCCCATCTAAAAATCCACCAGGATTCTCTATAACTACTTTATCAGGATAATGCTTTACATATACTGCACCCATACTTTCATAATCCCTATGAGACAATGCATTCAATAAAGCTTCTTGAAATACTTTCTCAGAGAAATCTTCTACTTCTAATCTAAATAATCCCACCTGGATATTAAGAATTTTATTATCATTTTGTATTTTTTCCGTCAAGCGATCTAATACATTTACAATTGGCTGTTGTAAATCTAATCTTAAATCATATTCTTCAAGATTTTCAGCACTATAATGTAGATATATAACCTCTGCCTGCGGCAACAATCTTGAAATAGAATTTTGTTTACCAACAAATAACAAACCAGCTACAGTCAATCTTTCAACATTATCTATTTTTTTAATAAGTCCAAGATCTCTTAGAAAAGCCATATCCTCCAAAGCTGGAAGTGTTGATTTTGGATCTCTAATTTTTAGTTTTTCTTTTAAAGAATATACTTCTAAAAGATTTATATCCTCAAAAGTACTTTCCATCACTATCTTACTTGAAAAATCCGGTATCTGCTCTCTGTAAAAATGATGCGACATTTCATCTGGAAAAAAAGGTTTTGAATTCTTACCCAATCTTTTCAAAAAACGACCATCTGTTGTCCCATAAGTTTTACCATCTGCCTCTACTTTCAATGCCAAAACCATCATACCTTGATAAGGAATTTTTTCTATATCCACAAATAACGATGGTCTTGTTTTATCATATATTGCCTCAATAATACTTTGTGTATCGTATTTTTCACATCCAGTTACTGTACCATCATCCTCTACTCCAAAGTAAACGGTCCCACCCTTTGCATTTGCGAAAGCAACTAGTTCATCAACAGCAAGCTTAATACGTTCTTTCATGTTACCCGCTTTTTTCCATGATTTAAATTCTGTATGCAATGATTCTCCTGAAGAAAGTATTATACTAAATTCTTTTTCGTTCAAAAAAACACCTCTTTTCATGCTTTTTTATATAGATTTTATTCCTTAAGCTTTTTCTCTTCCTGCTTTATCAATTCTATTTCTTGCTGATAATGTTTTATCTTAATTTTCATGAGATCTTTTCTATTTTCTTGACTCCAAGTATTCATTGTCTTATTACTATAAAATAGTGTAAAATCATGAATCGTTGCAGCTATCTGTTGTATTGATTCTGCCCATGAATTGCATTCCAAAGGTACTTTAGGTAAATCTGAAATTTTAAAATATATAGATGCTATTTGTACATTTATATCTTTCACATTATTAACTAATTCACTTTCCGAAATATTACCATTAGAATATTCTCTATATTTACTTATGAATTGATCCGCATACGCTACCATCTCATTTAAATACTTTCTTGCCTCTTTAATAAATTCTTCCGTGGTCACAGTTTGTTGATTTAATATTCGCAATGCATTGTATGATTTCTGCTTATCCACAAGAATTCCATCAAGTATTTTTGAACCATTACTTTCTCTATACCAATTATTCTTGTCCATCGTATCATCAACCCATGTAGTAATCCATTCAAAATTACAATCTGTCATATCCTGCTCATCATTTCCCATATGGCAGCGTATCATATTGGCCGGTAATCCCCTGAATCTACGCTCTTCTATTTCATTTTTATAGACATTTGAATATTTTATTTCATCAATTATTTCTTTTGTAATCTTCACAATATCTATTTCATCAAAATAATATTTCAAAATAACTTTAGCAGTATACCTTTTCTGTCGAGAATGATGAAATGGCAAAACTTCATATATAATATATTCTTCTGTTTCTTTAAATATATTTTGTTTTTGATACGATGTATATTTTTGAACTGGAAAATAAATAGTTCCTGTTATATTAGCTCTAAAAATAGGATGCTGAATTCTGACACCTTTTCTGTTCCATACACTTATCATTCGAAAAATTAATTCATTAATCTCTTCGAGAGACTTTTTTCCCTTTTTTATTATACAGTCCATAGTTAATGCATCACACAAAAAATGTGTATACAAGCTTATTTTATTTCCCGGATAAAAAGTTGAATTCTCATTTGCTCCGCAGGAAGCCATTACAGCATACCCTGCACCTGCAAACTCTTCCACCATTCTATCTATATCCGGTGTTTTAATTTGAGGAATCAAAAAATCACCAGAACGACAACTATCTAATATAATAATTTTATTTCTTGCCTCTATGTTATCTACTAGTTCTATCACTTCCTGTACACCAATCACAGTTTCACTAAGAGCAAGAGTTCCATTATTTCCATGACCTGAAAAGTAAAAAATATATGTATCCTCTGGCTCAACAACTAATGATGCTATTTGTAATTCAGTTTCCAATTCCTTTATATTAACTCTTCCAGAACTTCCCAACAAACGAATATCCTGTGATGAAATACCTAAGCCTTTTATCAATGCTGCCTTTACTTCCACTATATCATTTCTACAAGCATCTATATCTGGAGTTCTAGGATTATCATAATTACTTACTCCAACCAACGTAGCTTTTACATTTCCCATCTTATTTCCTCACAATACCTGAAATTATAACCTACCTTTTTATAATGTCTTTATCTAGTTACAATATCCAATAAAGATTTATAGCTGTCTACCACATCATATACTACTTCACTATTACTAATTGCCTTAAAATGCTCTCTTGCACAATGAATTTTTGATTTTTCAATCAAACGCAGTTGCATAGAGTCCATAGAACCCTTAGTTTCTGCTACAAAATAAATATGTTTTACTGTTCCCTCATAAAATGCAATCGCCCAATCTGGATTGTATCGTCCTACTGGAGTCGAAATATAAAATCCATCTGGCAATTTCACATAAACAGCCACATCTTGGCTTATATCCAACTCTTCTGCAAATTTTTGTTCGTTAGTAGAATCATAGATGATGTGGTCATACAAATGTTTATTTGCTTTCATTGCATTCACACCAAGACGACCTTTAATCGTCGGATCTGCAAACACTTCCGTACCATACCTATCATCCGTCACATTATAAGTAATATGTTCAATAATTGCTGTGGCCTTTTCATCATTAATCAAGGCTGCAGCTTTAATAATAAATTCTTCTGGATTATCCTTAAATTGATTGAATACCGAAGGTTGAATTCCCTGCAGAATACGTACAATTGCTTTTCTAGTCAAATTGGTTTCATCTACTAACTTTCCAATCAAATCATATTTAACTCTAGAACTAACAGACACTGTACGCCCATAATTTTCTGTCTTTTCTTTTAGAAAACCACTTCCATCAGCAAGGATTTCTTTCGACTTAATCTCATTTAAAACACCAGTTTCCACTTTAAAATAAATCTTAGAAACTCTTAACTTTCTATCCAAAGAGTCAATCGCTTTGCATATAAGCTCTTCCGTATCAAAATCAACAACATATGCTGTCTTTGAATTTATTTTTGACCAAAGTGCTTTAAATTCTGGCATTGCAAGTTTATTTTCATCTAGATGTAGTTCTATATTATTACTACGAGCATTTTCAGGACACATAGAACGACTATTATAAACAGAATCTATAATTTGAATTACGGAGTTGACAGAATCAGCAACCTCTTCTGCCACCTTAATTTCTCCATTTGCTTTATCTTCATAATATTTGTCTGTCAAATTACCTTTTCTGTCAACATACCTACTCATTATCAAATCATAATAAATTGCATGTGCCATGTCAGAAGTAATTACCTGCTCATTTCCTTGCTCATCTTCAATCACTTTTCCAATAAATAATTCTGCTGTAACTGCATGTGGTCTATCAGCTACTGCCTCTGCAATTTCACTTTGTAGTCCTTTTGCAAAGCTATCATAACTCTCACTAGCAATAACCGTCAGTACATTAACACTATGTACATCATTTCCAAGTACATTGGTATCCATACGTTCTCCATCCTGGTTTACACAAAGACGAAGTCCACGACCTACTTCCTGGCGCTTTCTTACTTCACTATTACTCTGTTTTAGAGTACAAATTTGAAATACATTTGGATTGTCCCAGCCTTCACGGAGTGCCGAATGTGAAAAAATAAATCGTACAGGTGATTTTTCTGGACTCCTATCTAAAAGAAGTTCCTTATTTTTCATAATAAGGTCATATGCATCTACATCGTCTGTAGTTGTTTTCTTACGTAGAACCTTAGAGTTTATCATTTTGCCTTTTTTATCAATAGAAAAATAACCTGCATGAGTTTTATTAACCGGAATAGAGGATAAATATCTTAAATAATCATCCTCTCCAATCTTTATCTGAAGATTGTTAATAATATCATTATATTCTTCTTCGAATATGTCTGCGTATATTCCATTAATTGGCTGACCTGCATCATCATACTGTTTATACTTAGCTACCTCATCAATAAAAAAGAGGGACAATACTTTAATCCCTTTATAAAATAACTCACGTTCTCTCTGTATATGTGAAAGAATCGTCTCTCTAATCTGAATTCGACGCAGTTGGTCTTCACTTACCTTTCCAATTACGTCCCCAGCATAAATTTTAATACCGTTAATAAACTCCACTGAATCGTCACGTCCATCAATTCTAGAAATCACAAAACCTTCTTTATATTCTTCCATATTTCCGGAATTATCATATAAATTACATCCTTCTCCTACCGTTTTAGTAATCTTTCGAATACTATTGGCACCTTTATAATCAAATTGAATAGTGGCTGTTGGGGCAGCTTTTGAAAGATTGATACTTTCTAAATACACATAGCTTTCTGTAGCCGTTGTACCAGATTCTGAAATGCCTTTTACTACAATTTTTTTAACTAAACGCTTATTATATGCTTCCATGGCATCCAATTGATATACCATATTGTAAATACTATCTCTTTTATGCGTAGCAGAATAACGCAATGTCATAAGTGGATTAAATTGTTTCAAATTTTCTTTTGTTTTCTTACCTTCAACTGACTGTGGCTCATCAATAATCACAATCGGATTCGTCTTTGCAAGAATATCAATCGGTCTCCTAGAACGGAATTCATCCAGTTTCATATAAATACGTCTAGCATCTTTTCCCCTTGCATTGAAAGCCTGAGAATTAATAATCATAACATTAATTGAATTATCCGACGCAAAGCGATCTATTTCTGTCAGCCTTGCAGAATTATAAATAAAAAATCGAATTTTTTTCCCATATTCTTCTGCAAAATGTTCCTGCGTTACCTGAAAAGATTTATAGACCCCTTCGCGAATTGCAATACTTGGTACAACAACAATAAACTTACTCCAACCATATGCACGATTTAATTCGTACATAGTTTTGATATAAGTATATGTTTTTCCCACACCTGTTTCCATTTCAATTGTAAGATTATATCGCCCTTCCAATTTGCCAGATGGCTCTATTTGATTTTCACGCTGAATTTTCTGTATATGCTCCAAAATCAACCTATCATTTAACTCTGGAACAATTTTATGATTACTCCAACCCGTAAAATCCTCTTCATCCATCGTAGACATCTGAGAATATTTCTGTCCTTCCATTGTTTTTCCCTGATAACCTTTATCCATCATATAAGAAGGTGTAAGATATGGCTGACCCGCAAATACATCTACCACCGCCTTTGCCGCATCAGCCTGAAATTTCTGATGTTTAAATCGTAACTTCATTCTTTGCCTCCTTAAATAACTTTCACAGTTGTATCCGGTGCTATTAATTTAAAGATTTCACCAACATTAATTTTAGACGAACTGCTTGCAAAACTACTATCCCGGAACACTGCACGAAGAGGCTCTTTTTTTGCAATTTCTTTAATTACACTGTTAGGAATATTCTCATCAAAGCACGCAATTAAATCACCATCATTATAATTATGGACTGTACATCCCTCAATTTGTTCTGAATAATACGGTAATGAAAGAGGCAATCCCCAATCCAATAGACATCCAAATAACAAATCTAGGTCTGTACGGTCTTCTTTGATATTAGATTCCAATTGATTAAGAAATCCCTGAGAATAGTCATCTGGACTATAATATACTTCATTCATATTAGAATCATCCAATTTTAATACACGGAAACCAATATCTAAATTCTGTGTGACCAATGGAGCTTCTTCTTTTATCTTCTTTCCAGCACGTCGGATACGTTCTTTTCCGATTTCGCAAATATTTTTATAGCCTGTATCTTTCTTTTTATTAGTATTTTCAGCTAATTGTACCATAATATATTTACACTTTAAATTTTTTTCTTTATTAACTTCCATTAAAGCATGTGCTGTTGTTGCTGATCCAGAAAAGAAATCTAATACTATAGAATTTTCCTTTAGATTTGCTAATATCATTAATCTTTTTAATAATCGAGTAGGTTTTGGCCCATCAAAAACTCCCCCATCCATAATTTTTATAAGTTCTTGTGAACCTTCCTGACTATGACCTACTTCTTTGAAAAATAATAATGATGTAGGTGCCATACCTTCAAATTTTAATTCTGATAAAAATCTTTTAATCCTAGGAACTCCATTTCCATCTGCACCAAACCAAATTCTATTATCTTTAAGTCTCTCTAAAAATTTATTTTTAGAGAGACTCCAGCAGCGCCCTGCTGGAGGCTCTACTACCCGCCCAGAGGGCGTAGTAATAGAATAATCTCCAGACGGTGAATACGTTTTTACAGTTAAATTATCAGATTGCCATACACCTCTTGGATCGTTATCCGGATTTGAATATCTCGCATTTGCTTCACTTGTTCTAGGTAATCTTCCTATTACAAAATTGTTAATATTTTTTGCAAACATTAAAATATAATCATGACTATTGGAAATATATTTTGCATCATTTTTAGGTGCGAAAGCCCTTTCCCATATTAATTGTGCAACAAAATTCTTTTCACCAAATATTTCCTCACAACACTTTTTTAAATTGGACTGCTCATTATCATCAATTGAAATAAAAATCACACCATCATCAGACAATAAATTTCTAGCAAGCATAAGGCGAGAATAAATCATTGAACACCAATCTGAATGAAAGCGTCCGTTAGTATCAGTATTTTTAAACATACGATTTCCATCTTCATCTAATTCACTAATTTCTTCCGCATATTCTTCACTTGTCATTTTAAAATCATCATTATAAATAAAATCATTTCCCGTATTATATGGAGGATCAATATAAATCATTTTTACTTTATTTAAATAACTTTCCTGAAGCAATTTTAACACTTCAAGATTATCTCCTTCAATATAGAGATTCTCTGTATTATCCCAATCGACTGATTCCTCCTTACATGGGCGAAGCGTTTTTCGAATCGGTTTATTTGCTTCCACAATAGATGCTTTCTTCCCTACCCAAGTAAATTCGTATGCCTCATCCCCATCAATAACGTCCGATGAAAGCATCTGCTTTAAAAGTTCGAAATTAATCACTTTCTTCCCTTTTCCATTTTCATCAATAGTCTCAGTTATACAATTAGGAAATAGAGAACCAATTTTTTCAATATTCTGAGCAGTCATATCTACTGACTCCATCCGCATTTTATCCATCTTATTTATCCTCCTCAGATGAAAGCATATCTAATAATTCATCTGCTATTTCTTCTGCCGTCATTGTGGCTGTCGTCATTGCTAATTTACTAGCTAAAATAGGACTATAATCCATTACTTGTTTTTTTGTCAAATTATGCCATATAGGAAGTAACGTTTTGCCGTTGATACTCTCCATTTGAAATAAACCATCTAGCTCTGCTTTTGTCCAATATTTTCCCTCAGCTATATAATTAGGCGATAATATAGCAACCCCAAACTTAGATTTACGCAATCCATCATCAATTCTTGCTCTCATAGAATCACCCCATTTTATTTTTGATTTATCATACCAAACCTTAATTTCTCTGTCTTTCAAAGCTTGCACAAAGGCTTCTACAAAATCTGCTTTATCTTCCCAAGCGTGAGAAACAAACACGTCATATTCGGGTTCATCCCCCGAAACTGTTTCCAAAAATTCATTTTTAACTTTAGATAACCGTAATGATTCCAATTCCGAAATACGTTGTTCATATACTCGTTTCATATTTTCAATTGATTTTTCCTGTTTCTTCCGTTCGTTTTGCTCTTCTTTTTGAAGTTTAAGATAGGCATCATTTCTTTTCGTACGTTTATCTGAAATTTTTTTACCATAATCTGCACTCGCTGCTTCAGCTTTTCTTGCTTTTTCCTCATAATTTTCAATTTGTCGCATTTTACTCTTTATCATACTTTCAGAGGCATTTTTGCTAACACTTACTCTTGATGCTTTTTTATGATTGTCCGCTGCCTTTCTATCTTCTTCTGCTTTTTTCTTCTCCAAGTCAGCAATCTCTTTATCTAAAGAGTTTACTTTTCTCTGATACTGTTCAACACCCATGTTTATAAATACTCCTCTAATTCTTTTTTTAATATCTTTAACTCTCTATTTATCTGCATCTGTTTATTCAACTGCTTTTCTTTCCGAATTTGAGCCTTTAAAATATCAATCTTTTTTTGCAATATCTGTCTCTGTTCATCTCTAGTCACAGATTCTTTTAAACTTTCACCATTAGTTTTTATTTGTAATTTATCTCCTGCAATCTGTCTAACATAATTCTCATAAGCTGCATCCATGCTCAGTCCTTCCAGATGTAGAGGTAATTCTTCTTCTTTCATCCATTCTGTATGATAATACCTATTCACCTTAAATACTTTATTTCCAGATGCAGCCTTCTCCTTAAATCCAACCCATGCCTGGTACTCGCCTTGATATTCTAGTAAAAATAAGATATGATACGGTACTACTTTATCTATCTGGTAAAGTAATTTTTCATCTAATTCTGGATTGTTTAAATGAATTTCAAAAACTTCTAATTCTGTTACCTTATTTCCCTCTGCAAGATTTGTAGTTGAAACTGCTATTTTGTTTTTCCAATATATTGTTTTAACCTGTTCTACAAATACTCTTTTTATTGCTGGTGAAATCGTTATATTTTCGTAAAATTTTTGTTTTGGAATTCGTTTATTAAACTCTGTCGTTTTTGGTAATCCTATCATTCTTTCACCAACCTCCTTTATTTTATCACAAGAAAACATATAAGTTCAAAATCATCTAACCCAGATACGGCTGATAAAAGAGCTGATGTACCTCCTTCAGCAAATAAACTATCAATATCACTTTCTTCTTTACAATTAATAATTGAATTAATCGCTTCACTAAGAAGTTCAGACATCTCGCCCATATTCTTCCCATCATCTGTTTCTTCATTAAATTTTTGGTAAAGTTTTTTAATTGGCTGCTTTTTCCCTCTGCACAGCAATCTGATATCATCTAGTAATTTTTTAGGATTCAAATAGTCGCAAATAACTTCTCCATCCATCCCAATATAAACCATATAAAACGGATGAATTCTATTCTGATTATCAATATTTACACTATTATTAATATTCTTCAATACAAATATAACACCTTCTGGTAAATCTTCTCTTGACGGAACTACAGCATGTAAACCTTTCGGTTTTTGTTCTAAATCTGGATGTATTTTTACATAGTCTAACAAATCAAGTCGAAATTCATTTAAGCCCAAGTCCATGATAGAAATACCAGTAGTCATATCCTCAATATCTACTACCTCTTCCTGCAACCGTTTTAACTGTTGTTTACGATATTCCAAATCTCCTTTTTCTTCTGGATTTATAAGATCATCATCACCCGTAGAAGTCATAATAGAAATTTTCATACGTGTTTCCACACGTCCTTTTAAGTTAATATATTCATCCAAATCCATATCCGGCCAAAAATTCACAAGTTGAATATATTCATTCTTACTCCCAATACGATCTATACGTCCAAATCTCTGGATAATACGAACCGGGTTCCAATGGATGTCATAATTAACCAAATAATCACAATCTTGTAAGTTCTGTCCCTCAGAAATACAATCTGTTGCTATCAATATATCTATTTCTGTATTACTTCCAGGCATTAATATATTTCTCCCTTTGGATATAGGAGAAAAACATGTCAAAACATTATTTAAAGTTGCTTTAAAACCTGCAATTGTTGTTTTTCCATCTATGCTTCCTGTAATTACAGCTGTGTTAAGTCCATACTTATTTTTGATATGTTTGCTAACATGTTTATATAAATATTCTGCGGTATCAGAAAACGCAGAAAAAACCAAAACTTTTTTATTATCTGGATTTATCGGATCTTCAATTTTTTCATCTAATAATCGTAACAACTCTTGCAATTTGTAATCATGCTCTGGTGTAATATCAGCTACCATTAATGTCAAAAGCTCTAGTGTCTCCGCATCTTCTATTAATTCTGAACGCCAAGTTTTGTAATCCATATCTGCAAGTTCAATCTTCACTTTTTTTCCAACTGTAAAATATTCTGTATTCCCATCATCAATATCAAAATCTTCGTCTGAAACTTCATACATATTAATGTTTACATTTCCATATTTTTCAAATCGATTAATTGCTGTAATTGTATCTTCAATTAATGCTTTCATCCTCTGTAAAGTTAATTGAAAAGAATTTACGGAACTTTCCAATCTTTTCAAAAGATTGATGCTCATTAATCTCCTAATACCTTCCTCACGTCCTGTCTGTGTAAGGTTCATCCCCTTATTATGTGTTAAATCCAAATACTTCTGCATCTTACTTGGAAATATATAATTAGATGGTGTGTAAACACAAAGACTCAAATGTATCAACTGCTCGTATATCTCATTATAATTAATTGCAGCATTCAAATCCGTAAGTTTCGGTCTAAGTGAAATTGGCTTTTTTCTCTCCGGAAATTTTCCTATTTCAGTAGTATCATAATACTTTTCGATATGCTTTCTAGAACGTGCTATTGTCACACTATCTAGCAGCTCAAAGAAATCGAAATCTAACATTTGAAGCAACGCCTCTGTCGTTCTTTTTGCTACATCTAATTTACTCCAAGAATTAAATGCTTTCTGTGCTTGTTTAAATATTTCATCTATCGTTTTACTTGTACTCAATTTCTTGTTTATGTTTTCTGAATCACCTTCATAGGCAATCGCCAACTGATTTTTTAAATCCACAAATCTATTATTAACCGGCGTTGCTGATAGCATCAATACTTTCGTTTTCACACCGGCACGCATAACTTTATCCATCAATTTCACATAACGATTTTCCTGTGTTTTTGCATGTGTACCTGCACCGTTACGAAAATTGTGAGATTCATCGATTACCACAAGGTCATAGTTTCCCCAATTCAAACGTTCTAAGTCTAATCCATTAGAAAATCCATGTGCACGAGATAAATCAGTATGAAAAAGAACATCATAGTTCAATCGATCTGAAGCAATCGGATTGTTAATATAATTATCCTTATATGTATTCCAGTTTTCTGCTAACTTTTTGGGGCAAAGGACAAGTACACTCCTATTGCGGTTTTCATAATATTTAATGACAGCCAATGCTGTAAATGTCTTACCTAACCCAACACTGTCCGCCAAAATACACCCGTTATAGCGTTCCATTTTATTAATAATAGCTAATACTGCATCTCTTTGGAAGTCATAAAGCATATTCCAAATTTTGCTTTGTTTAAATCCTGTTGCTTCATTTGGTAATTCATCTTCTGATATATCATCCAAAAATTCACTAAATACATGATACAATGTCATGAAATAAATAAACTCTGGAGAATTCTCATTATAGGCTGTAGTAATATTTTCAACCACAACATCTGTGACATCCTGCAATTTTTCCTTGTCCTTCCAAAGATTCTCAAAAAGTTGTATATAAGACATCGAAAATGGGGCATCAAAACGATTAATCATATTATAACTGTTATTACCACGCTCGCATCCAATATCTACCGTAGTAAATCCACTGATAGGCATATATGCAAGTTGATTCATCTTATTTTCTACTGTAATAAATCCACCCATATTTTCACCAGTTGTATTAGACTTAAAACGTGCCTTTCTTTTAATCCATTCTGCACATTCTTTTGCGATTGCACGCTGTGTCATTTCATTACGCAACTTCAATTCAAATTCTGTACCATAGAGACTATTTTCTCGATTAAGACGTGGTATATAAAATTCACGTTTCTGTTTTTCTGCTTTTTCAGTTACAAATGTCGGAGATGTAAAAATAAATCGAAATTCGTCTACAGATTCCAATTGCTTTTTTAACTCTTTATAAGCATACATAGAAAAACAAGCAGCTGCAATAGATACTTTGCTACCTTTTTCTATTGTTGATGCCATATCATCACGAGCAATTTCCGTAATATTATCAAATACCTTTACTTCCATCCTTACCTTCTCCTCAGTACAGAAAAACATTTTATCCAATTACAATAATTAAGCATTAAAGCATTTTTGAAGCTAAATACCCATGATAAAAGTATACCATATTTAAATAAAATATGATATACGTTCATATTACCGAACCTTTTTACACGCCTTAAATATCTTATCATTTTCTCACCCTAATCACCATATACACATAATTTCTCCAGTCACGCTATAATTCTAATTTAAGAATGAAACTTTCTCTTTTATTTTCCAAATATTATTTCCTGATTAGATACTGAAGAAAAAATTTTCTAATCATTAATAAAACAGCAATAAAATCTTCTGTAAATGCAGATGACTTTATTGCTGTAAATATCGTTATGATAAATTTATATAGGATTTCTGCTATGTCCACTTGTTTTTCTCACTTAGAGAGTTTTCTCAAATTATTTTCATAATTTTTCTTAAAGTCTTGAACATTCTTCGCTCTACTTTTACCTCTTTTCCCTGAAATTTCAACCTTCCTTTCTACAGATACAATATTTTCTTTTCTTTCAATATTCGATTAATATTGCTCATCTTTTTTATTTACTGATTCAAATACACTACTTTTTTTCTTTTCCAACCTTTTTCTTTCCGTCAATTTTTAAAGTTCTCTCCTAACTTTTCAATCTGATTTTTCCAATTCATCTTTATCTACCCTACTTTAAATAATCCGGTTTTCCAAATAATTCTTTTCTTTCTACCTTATCTGATACCATATTTTTTCTTACTGCCTTTTCTTCTAGCATCCTTTCAATTCGTTCTAACTTATCTTGTATATCCTCTAATTTTCCAACAATCTTTTCCTGTTCGATTTTCCTTCCAAAATATTGTATTGCTGCATTTACAAATAAATTTTCTTTGGGATATTTTTCTTTATCTCTCTTTTCGATGAATGTTAATGATTCTTCTGTCATTCTATAATGTTTGTCTTTTCCCATTTTTAACATTTCCTTCCTTGTTGTATTTTGTAAAACTTTGTACCAAATACGGGAGCTATGTACATTTTCTCTGTAGAATTATATCCCTTTTCCGGGAAATAAACGTGTCCCACATCAGGGAACTATATCCCAAAAAAGGGACTAATAAGCTGTCAAGCTTATTGCAAGATACGCATTTTGTACACACAAAATGCATCTTGTTAAGGGAGAACCCCTAAAACCCCCTTCACCGA
The DNA here is from genome assembly GCF_000173975.1 of Anaerobutyricum hallii DSM 3353. GTDB lineage: Bacteria > Bacillota > Clostridia > Lachnospirales > Lachnospiraceae > Anaerobutyricum > Anaerobutyricum hallii. Next base: position 92,223 of record NZ_ACEP01000029.1, on the reverse strand, counting down.
AACAGTGCACCTGCATAAGCCTCTATGTCTATGTAATTGGAATCTTATCTATCTTTTTCCAATCTGCTTTCCCACTCGCCCTTAACATCTACTCCTTTCGAAACAAAGTATTTAAAATTTCAAGAATTATTCTAAGTGACTCCACCTGCTCTGGTTCTAATTCCTCCAAATTAGGATTTTTATTAATCTGTTTTGAAATTTGTTCTATCTGCTTTTTTATCTCTGTAAAAGTTTTAATGTTTCCTTTGACAAGAATCGTCTGATACAGGCAACTCTGTATAAAGAACTTTGACTTTAACATTCCTGTCAATTTAATTCGAGTCTCTATCAGTTCCTTTTCCGTTGGAGAAACACGAAAATTCATAATTACATTTCGCACTCTGTTTTTTTCATTTTTCTTGCTTCTGCTTTTTCTTTTTCCTTTAGACTGTGTAGGCCTTCGATAAATTTTATCTACCTCATACATCCTTATCCTCCTTGAATCTGACACACACATATTCCAGATTGTCAAAGTACGGTGTTCCGACTAAATACCAATGTCCTCCTTTTTCATCCCAGGCCATTTCTATCCGTGTGTGAATCCATTTGTCATCAACTTTTACTTCTAAAGGATCTCCGCAATGGAATCCCTCATATTCCCATAAGTCAGATACTAAAAGTCCATATCTATCATTATTGCAATTATAGCTTAAACGACCTTCAATCATTTTTCTCCTCCTCTTTAAATACTTTATCTAACTTATTTGCCATCTCTTTCTGAACTGAAGGATATAAATGTGCATATCTTTCAGTAATCGTTATACTTTCATGCCCCAGACGTTCTGCAATCTGAATTGGTGAATATCCAAGATTAATAAGTAATGCACAACTGGAATGTCTTAAATCATGAATTCTAATTCTTTTAATTCCTGCTGCCTTACTGCCTCTGTCCATTTCATGGTGAAGATAACTTTTTGTAACTTCAAAAAGTCTGCTATTTTCATTTACTTTATATAGTGATTCGATGTAATCCTGTATTTCCTCGCACAGAAATTCTGGAAGTTCTATTGTCCGATTACTTTTTTCCGTTTTGGGTGAAGTAATCATTGATTTTCCTTTAATAACTTGATAAGTTTTATTGATTCTAAGCTTCTTAGATTCCAAATCAAAATCTGCTTTTGTGAGAGCCAATAGCTCTGCTTTTGTCAATATAAGTCTAAAAAAAATTTGCTTTTAATTCGCAAAAAGCACCACTGTTTTCATCCAGTGATGCTCCTGCGAACAATCTTATTCCGTTTATGCTTTTTCTTCTTTGTAGAAAATGTCATCCATCTTCCAGCTTATCTCCATACGACCTGGTTCATAAATAAAGACTTTCTCAATAATCTTTGACAGCTGTATTTTGTCAAAATCCTGCAATGCTGCAATCTCATTTACTTCCATTTCTTTTTCTGTTGCTTCATCACATTTTTTCTTCGCTACTGCAATCTCATTCTCCAATTCTGCTATCTGCAAAGTGATTTCTGAAATACGGGAAGTCGTTTTTTCCAGTTCTTCCATATACCCTTCCTTGTCCAACACTTCTGAACGATAATCAGAATACAGTTTCATTTTTCTTGACGAGAGTCGCTTTTTTTCACTTTCCAGTGTTGCGATATTTTCTTCTTTCAAAATTGTTTTATGCCATTCACTTTTCTTTTTCTCAAGATTTTCCGAAATGAGTTGTGCCATATTTCTGGCTGCATCCAGTACTGTTTCTTCTGCTTCTTTCCTGTCCATTTTACTTTCCGCACACCCACTAAGACCGCTGATATGTGCCTGCATACAGCGATACCCAGTCTCTCTGCTGGTAAAACCAAGTCTTCTTCCACAGGTCGGACAAAAGAAAATAGGGCAGGCTACTCCTCTTTTTGTAAGAACTCTTTTCTGGTTAGTAAATGCTTTTTCATTTGCTTTCTGGAATAATTCATCGGATATAATTGGTTCATGTGCATTTTCTACAACAATCCACTCTTCTTTATCATTGGAAACCAATTTATTGCTTCCTGTTCTTGCCACTCTCTTTTTATTCCAAATAATTTTTCCAAGATACACTTCATTTTTGAGCATATCTGAGATTGTTGTGACTGACCAGAGTTTCTTTTCTTTTTCGTTTTCTCTGTGCATTTTTATACCTTTTCTGCACATATACTCCCGGCATGTAAGCACATGGGTTTCGTTCAGATGTTTTGCTATCTGTCCTTTTGTTTTCCCATCTGCCGCCATTGTGAATATCAGTTTCACTATTTCAGCCGCTTCTGGGTCTATAACCAGATGATGCTTATCTTCTGGATCTTTAATATATCCATATTTGGGAAAAGCCGGCATATATTCACCGTTTTTAGCATGTGTTTTCATAGCAGAACGAACTTTTCTGGACAAATCTCTGCTGTACATTGCATTCAGCATATTTTTTAACGCTACACTCATTCCTCCAGTAAAACCAGAGGAATTGATACTGTCAAAGCCATCGTTAATTGAGATAATTCGAATACCAAGGACTGGCAGGATTTTTTCCAGATAATTCCCCACTTCCAGATAATCTCTTCCAAATCTTGAAAAGTCCTTTATAACAATACTTTTTATACGTCCTGCTTTTGCATCTTCCACCATCCTCTGAAAGCCAGGACGGTTAAAGTTTGTACCACTGTACCCATCGTCTACATATTCAACTACTGGACAGTTAGTAAATTCGTCCTGTTTTTTGATAAATTCGTTTATCAGCATTCTCTGTGCACTGACACTGTTACTTTCGGCTTTTATACTGCCATCTACATCATTATCCTCCGACGAAAGTCTGATATAAACAGCGATACATTCTGTTACTGGCATAACTCAGCCTCCCGTTCTTTTGCATATTTTCTTAATTCTTCCAACATATCATCATACACCAAACGTACCGTAATAGAACCGCTTTCATGTATTTCGATTTTTTCTACAAAAGCATTGACCATTTCCTTTGTCAGCGTTCTCGTATTGCGGTATTTATTGATCAATGTTTCCCATTCTTCCTCTGTGTGAAAATTTTTTTCATATCCAACCTGATGCTTTAATAAAATTTCCATGTTATTCTGGATCTCTTTTTCTGTTTCCGCATCCTGCTTTGAAAATGTTTCATACTGCTCTGCATCAATAATACGGCACACATAATCCTCAAACAATCTTTCCCGGTGTACTGCCACTTTTTCCAGTTCTTTCCGGCATTTCTTGATTTCTCTGTTAAACACATCATATTTTTTAATGCTTTCCTGTCTTTGATTCAACCGCCGAATCAAATCTACATTTTCAACATATACATTGATATGTGCACGTATCACACGCAGTACATAATCATTCACTTCCAAATCAGTGATAGAATGTGGCGTACACTTCCCGTGGAGCTTATTATTTCCACAGTAAAACCTACGATGATTGCCTTTTGTTTTCCCATATAAATACATGGTTTTTCCACAGTCTGCACATACAATTTTCTGCTTGAAAAAGTTGAAGTCTCTTACATTATTGCCATTTGATTTACGAGCTTCATTAACCCGTTTTACGATATGACCAATCTTTTCCTGTACCTCATCAAAATCCTTTCTGCTCACAAGTGCCTCATGGGTATTTTTGATAATGATCCATTCTTCTTTCTGATTCATTTTCTGTCTCTGTGCTGCCCAGGAATCATTGGTAAACTGATTATGCACACTATCACCGGCATAATATTGATTCTCAAGGATTTTGTGGACTGTTCCTCCACTCCATGTCCATGTCGCTGACTTTTCATTTGCTTTTCCTGCTTTATCCAGCTTGTAGGCTTTCGGGCAGAGATACCCATCCGCATTTAATTTCCGGGCAATCTCTGCATAAGTCATTCCATCAATAAAATACTGAAATATCTTTTTCACCACTGGTGCCGCTACCGGATCTGGAATCAGCTGATGAGGATTATCCTTGTCTTTTTCATAACCATAAGCCATCTGACCGGAAGGAAATTCGCCATTTGCCCAGCTCGTCCGGTATGAACTTCTTATTTTCTTTGCCAAATCTCTGGAATAAAACTCATTATACACGTTTGACATGCTGATCAGCAGGCTTATGTCATCTCTGAACGAATCATAATGATCATTCACCGAAATAAAACGCACATTAAAGAATGGGAACACTCTTTCAATATAGCTTCCTGCCTCTACATAATTTCTTCCAAGTCTAGAAAGATCTTTAACAATAACACAGTCAATATTTCCCTCTTTGATGTCCTGCATCATCTCATTAAAACCATCTCTCTCAAAATTAGTTCCGGTTTTAGATATATCATAATATTCCTTTGCAACCACGATATCTTTCTGTTCTTTTACGAAATTATGAAGCAGAACCATCTGCGTTTCTATCGTATTTCTTTCTCTGTTCTTTTCACTCTCATAGGAAAGCCTTGCATAAAGGGCTGCATGTGAAACTTTTTCACACTGGTTTTCAGCTTCTGTAACCAAATTTTCTTTATTTCCAACATTCACATAATCTACTTTTCTTGATTTTCGAGCCATTTATACGACCTCCCTCTTTTGAATTTCTATTCTTCCGTCCATACCTGTGCTGACATCGCATCCCACCGACTGTATCTGCCGTAACAAAGATTGATAACAATCATCAAAATTAAATCTGACTTCAATATGTTTTTTGTCATATACTAATATCTGGTCAATCAGTTCAACAGCAACAGTTCTTGTAAGTTCCTGTATATTCTGATGCTCGGCAAAATAATCCAGCCAATGATATTTATCACTTTTTGATTCCAGGACTTCACTGATCTGCTGATCAATGCTTCGGACTGCTTCCTCGGCTTTTTTCCGTTTTTCTGTGTACCCGTCATGAAGCTCTTTATAATCTTCTTTTGAAATGATTCCTTCACGGAAATCCTCATATAGATAATCTCTTAACTCCCGGCATCGCACGGCTTCTTTTTCTTTTGCTTCTTTTCTAATTTCCAGTTCTTTTATATCCAATTCTTGAAATGGTACTTCATGGATAAAATCCATGATTTTTTTCATATCAAGGATATTTTCAATATGGATTTTTACCAGTTCCAATACTGTTTCTTCTAGTTTACCCATTGGTATTCTGTGTGCTGCACACGCTTTCGTAGCCGCATGTCTGGAACAGATATAGTAAGCGTATACCTTTCCTCCTGCCGGAACATCCCGTTTGATCATCATTGCCCCACAGTCTCCACAAACCACAAGTCCAGATAATGGATATACCTTTTCCTCGTTCGGAGAAGTCCTTGTATCTATCCCTAATAATCTCTGCACCAGTGCAAATTCTCGTTCTGATACGATAGCCTCATGGTTTTTTTCAATTCTAACCCAATCTGTCTCCGGCTTTTTCATCAATTTTTTTACTTTATGGTTTGGTGTTGTTCTTTTTCCCTGCACCAGAGTTCCAGTGTATACTTCATTTTCAAGGATTCTTTTTACCGACATGGCGCTCCATTCTGCCTGTTCGTGTGTTTTAAAATTATCCTGAATCCTTATTCCAAGACTGTGCTTGTATTCCATTGGTGAAAGAACACCCTGTTTGTTCAATGCATTGGCAATTGCTGTCTGGCTCATACCTGATAATTTCATGCGGTAAATTTCTTTGACGATACCTGCCGCATATGCATCTATCACCAGTTTGTTTTTATTATCTGAATCTTTCTGGTAGCCATACGGTGTAAACGCTCCGATATATTCCCCATTTTTTCTCTTTACTTCCAGGTGGCTTCTTATTTTGATAGAAATGTCACGGCAATATGCATCGTTAATGAGATTCTTGAAGGGAATCACGATTTCGTCTGCCTGACTTTTCCCTTCCAGGCTGTCATAATGATCATTGACCGCAATAAACCGCACGCCAAGTGCCGGAAATAATCTTTCGATATATTTTCCGGCATCAATATACTCACGTCCAAAACGGGAAAGGTCTTTTACAACGACACAATCCACAATTCCTTTTTTGATATCTTCCAGCATCATCTGAAATGCAGGACGTTCAAAATTAGAACCGCTGTAACCGTCATCCACCCGTTCTGATACAACAACTATATCCTTTTTATCTTTTAGGAAATTTTTTATCAGATCTTTCTGATTTGAGATACTGTTGCTTTCACGCTTTCCAGCAGTAGCAACATCGCCATCTTCTTTCGATAAACGAACATAAATGGCTGCATGATAGATTTTCTTTGAATTGTTAATTTGATTCATCTTCATCCTCCTTAGTTTTACCTTTCCATCAACATTGGTAAAACCCAGAGGGTGAGTCGATTTTGTCCTAATAGAAATGAGGAGTCCTGAATTCCTCGCCTCCATATTAACATAACTCTTCAGATTTTACCACCACTTTTTATACAGAAAGCAAAAGTTCCTCAAATGCATCTTCAAAAGATACTCCATTGTTTGCAAACCGTATTTTCACTTTTACATTTCCTATACAGACAAGATAGGGATTTCCCACTTGTCTAAGATATTGAGCTATTCTTTTTTCTTTCGTCTGATTCCGGTCAATCCTTATTTTTCGGATGTCCTTCAATTCCTTCAGATCTACATCATCAAAATCCGTTTCCAGATAGTTTCTATATTCCTCTGCCGTCATGCCCTTCTCCTTCCATTCCCATCTGAATCCGTACTGCTTTCAGTACCCGATCCAGGCTCCACTTATTTACTCTTCCGCATTTCTCAATAATACATTTCGTAGAAATGCTCATAACCTGTTCAGCCAGTGCCAGGCTTCCTTTTCGGATTCCCGTCATATCATATTTGCTGATAAATACATGTGTTGGCAAATACCGCTTCTTATATATTCTTGACGTCAGCGGAACTACTGTAATGACTGAACTGTATGTATTAGCTTTGTTGTTACTTACTACGATCACCGGTCTTACTCCACCCTGAACCGAAGTTGTCGGGAACATACCGAGATCCGCCCATAAGATATCTCCTCTTCGAATCGTCACTTGTCATCTCTCCAATCTTTTTTTATTTGTAAAGCATTCATAGCGCTATATTGGCTCCACAGGAATACGGCAGAGTTCCTTTCCAAGACGGAAAGCTCTGCCGCATAACCTCTATAGCCAATTTGATTATTAAACAGTGCTCGCTCGATTCTATTTATCCTCGATACCCCGAATCGTTACTCCCGCATATGCAGGAAGGGAATAATAACCTGCCCGGATGCATACTCCGGACCACAACCCGGAAACTCTCGTTTCCAGGCTCCAGCAGTTCATAGGTTTACCAGTTACAGACTTCTCAGGATCTGCAAGTGTATCGCATCTCATACATATCATCGCATCACCAGCCTGCCAGCTGGCTTCGGTCAGTGCTTTTTCGCAGCATTACGGACTGAACTAAAAATCTTTGTTTTGTCTTATAATCCTATAGCGGCATCTTCCTCGTGCTCTTTGCATGAAATGTCACGTCAGTTATTATTGGATATTCAGTTATCATGGTTCATTTTAGGAAGTCCTTTAACTTCCTCTAATTACTAAAGTCAAATGACTTTGGCAGATGCAAAAGATTTTGAAAAATTTTTTAAAAAAATTTATTCATATACATTTCACGCATCTTATTAAGAGTGGATTTCAGCTTGTATGACAGCATCTGTCTGGAAATCCCCATAATCTCCGCCATCTGTGTCTGTGTCTTGTTTTCAAAGAAAATGCCATAAATAATCATGCGTTCCTCTGAGTTCAGTTGATTGATCACTGTGTGAATATCCTGCTGTTCCATTTTTGTCAGTACACAGTGCTCCACATCACAGTTCAGATCTGGAAAATCCTCAATCATGAAGCCTTCTCCATCAATGGACTGACCGCTGTAAGGTACTTCTCTCAGCATCTTATCCACAACCTCACCCAGTTCATTCTTAATCTCAACTTTTTTTGCCTTGCTGCTTCTGTAAAAATTATTCATCGCATACGCAACTTCTTTTGTAATCTCGATCATTTCTCCATCAATATTTGCGTAATACTTTCCTTCGTAAAAATATGGGTGTTCAATATACATATCCGTTCCTCCTGAATTTGAAATCTTGTTGCTCGTTTCAAGTCCAGAAGGCGGACCTCTGTTTAGGATCATGCCTGCTCCGCCTTTATCCTGCCGGGATACGCCCGCAGTTATTGGCTGAGAAATTCAGGCACGAAAAAAAGCCCCAGTAGTTTTTTCTTAACTACTGAGGCTTTCGTCTCTTTCTTGTATTCAGTTATCTATGCCTTCTTTCATCAGCATAATCATTGTATCAGGATAAAGTTCACAAAGTATCCGCAATATATTCCCATAAGTTCATATCATTATTGGAATCGTACATATTTCAGTATAAAAAGTTCACCGTGTTATTCTTCTACTTCTTTTCCATCTATATATAGTTGAAATTTATCAGGATGATTGACTACATCATAGTCCTTTCCGTATTCTACAGGTCTATATTCGGCTGTCATTACCGATTCCCCATCTTCAATATCCTCTTTCCATAAATAGATGTTCATATCAAGACTCGTCGCATATCCCCTGTCTGTGGAGAATTTTGTCGAATAAAATGAATCATCCTTGTACATCTGCAAAAGTTCTCTTGCAAAAGCTTCTTTATCCCCGATATGTCCCCGGTTAGCAACCACTGTAATATTTTCATCTCGATTTACGGAAAATGTTCCAACTACATCCGGTTCGCCTTCCTTATGACCAGATTCAGATTTCCCATAAATACTTCCTGCAGCAATTATCAAGATCACTGCTCCTGAGATCACTGCAATTATCTTTTTCTTCATATTTTTATTTTCCTTTTAGTTTTTTTTACTGCGTAATTGATTACTTCTTCCGGTGTAGGTCTTTCTCCTTTAAGTGTCATTTTCTTCCATTCTTCCTGCACGGCCGGATCAGGATTATCAAATCCTGTATCTATGGCTATCTGCATTTCTCTGCGTACTTCTTCTGGTGTCGTATTGTACTTTTCTGCAATCTTCTCATAAATATTTTTTTCTCTCATTTACCCGCCCTCCAGTTTCAAAGAATTATTTATAGTTCTTTAGAACTACTATATCATGATTATCACTATGAAAAAAGATTTTTTCACAAACGAATCCATAAAAAAGAATAAAAAAAAGAAGAGCTTAATGCCCTTCGATTTCAATGCCTATTTCATTAGTCTACCAAAGCTCTGACCGCATTTAAAATTCTTTTCTGCTCGTCCTTTGGCAATTTTTCTATCATATCAGATAATTCATTAGTAACACCTGTGACAGAATGTGTCACAACATCTATCAGTAGCGCATCAGCCGATACATCAAGTGCATTGGCAATTGCTACAAAGGTATCCAACTTTGTTACTTTCAGTCCTCTTTCTATCACACTGACATGTGTTGTACTTAAATTTACCAGCGCCGCCAGTTCTTCCTGTGTAAGATTTTTTGCTTCTCTTGCTGCTTTAATTCGCTGACCAACCGCTTTTAAATCCATCATAGCACCTCCTTCAGAACGATAATTCGGTCTAAAATTAGTATACTGATGGATAATTGAAAGATACAGAATCCGCAAATCAAGTTGTAGTTCTATGGAACTAATTTTCATTTTTTATACATGCAACACACAAAAAAGCCACCAGAAGAATTAGTATCCTCTGGTAGCTCCATTAAAATTTATCATTTGTTAATGTGCAACACTCATGCTCTCATCAATCCATTTCTGCACCATTTGAACACTCACATTAAGATAGTGGGCTATTTTATCAACTTTCATTCCATCCGCAGCCATGGATAATGCTGAGGCTTTTGCTTTTTTCAGCTCACCACTTTCAATACCTTCACTATAAATCTGTTCCATCTCACGGCACATGAATTCCACCCCTTTCTGTGTTTCCTTCAATTCGTATACTCTGTCAGCAAGTATCTTACTGTGCATATCTTCTGCATTCTTACAGTGAAGATCATGCATCAGTCTGCCTAATTCTGTATCCTCTTGTTTCTTAGAATTTACATAGATAATATGAGCTTCATCCTTAAAATTCTCACTGACTTCTTCGATTTTCCTGTCTATATGATAAATCGGAAGTCCGTATCCAAGTGCATCGTCTCTGGTGATAAAAATCACGTAGCTTTCCGGAAGGTCATCAAAATCCTGTCCTGGATTTAATGTGTTCATATCCATCAGACCACTATGATACCTTGCTCTTTTGGGAGATGCCCCTTCGTTGTCCTGTTGGATTTCTACATCCATCTGCTTGCCTTCAGAATCTCTGGCAACACAGTCCAGAATAGCTGAACGCCCCTGCAAATTCTTATAGTCTTTCTGCAGAACTTGATCAATCACTTTCAGATCCTTTTTATTCATAATTACCTGCAGAACATATTCTGTACATTCCCGTTTCTTGAATACATTCCGCATAAACACATCGCTCATGATGGTAAGGTCTTTTAAGATACCCTTGTATCTTTCGTAACGTGTTTCCAATTCTTCTGTTTTCACGATTTCTTCTTTCGCCACGTCCATTCTCGCCTCCATTCTTTGCTATGTCAGGATAGGTTCCTAAATGTCTCCTATCCCAATTTCATCTTAACATCAAAATCAGCTTTTCACAAGCCACTATTTTATCCTACACCACTTGAAAACAATAATTTCCAATCAGTTTCATCCAACTATTATATTTATTCTTTTCACACACCTTTCGGCAAATTTCATTTTCCATCAATACACAGAACATCTTATCATAATCAAATGCCCAGACAGCACCATTCACATGGTTTTCCACTGCTTTCTGATCTATGCTTTTCAAGCGTGTGACCATTTTCTCAATTTCTCCATTTCCCAAGTTACCGATATTTTTGCAGATAAACCGAAAGAAATTCAACGTTGCATATTCGTCATGCCAATGGAACTCTTCTGGATTGTTTTTAATTTTACTGACTCGCTGCTGTTCTTTGATTATCTGAGCAGCTACACCTTTCATCGAATCTTCGTATCTCATATTATTCACCTACTCTTCCTCAACGCCCAGTGACGGTTTAAATCTTTTATCCTTTGCCTGCGGTACCACGATCTCATAAAAATAAAATCCTAAATACCCAAGTGCCTGCTTCTTCATTTTATAAAAAGAAGTCCTGCCTATTCCCAACTCCTGTTGTACTTCCACATCTGTCTTATTATAATGACTGCAAAAACAGGAATGAAGGATTTCACTGAGCATCACACCATTCGGTGCATAGAACTTCACCAAAGTCATTCCCCGATAGATCATGTCCGACAATCCATAAATAATCATCAGATTATTCATCTCCCGGTGCATCTTTGGCACATTCAGCTGGTTGTTATAAATGCTCAGATAACTCAATACATATGCCATATCTTCATTGATTTTCTCCTGGCATTCCATATCCAGTTCTTCTAACACAATCTGATTTTCCAAAATCAATTTCTGATAGCTTGTCATCAATTCTTTAATATCAGTATAATGTCTTTCGATTGTAACTTCCAGATAATCCTGTGCATGACTTGCCATCTGGAAGGTAATTTCTTTCATTGATTTAATTGCATAATCTCTGTCTGTCATCAGTTTCAAAATCTCCTTATCATCATCACACTAACTGGCGGTCTTTCAGACCAGTTCGCTTTCCCCATGATTTTGATGGGAAGCAATTACTTACTACAACTTGCAGAATCGGATATCCAAAAGGCATTGTGGGAGCTGCCTTTGCTGACCGAAATCCATCTTCTTATGTAAAACCTGCAGGAATATAAAGGGAAAGTGACTATCCCTGCCGGTTAATAATCCAAATAATATCGTCTATACCAATCTCTCCTTATGCTGTTTTTCTCTCCATAAACCATTTATCCACTTCGTAAAACAAGTGGCTTTCCTGCCCCTGTATCATACAGGTGTACATCATTCCTACACCGCCTGCCTTTCTGCTGGCGCATCGCTCGATTTTCAAAATTCTGTCAATACTATATTTTCTTCCATCCTCCCATGTAAAAAATATGGGAACCAGCTGTCCGTCTTTACGAAACTCTGCTACTACATCTACATATACTTTGTTCATGCCGACACCTCACTATAAAATCTCAATTGCTCTTGGCGATGCCGGGATTCTGCGGATATATCCATTTAACTCCAACTGCTTGATTCTGGAAAATGCTGATGATGTTGATTTCACCCCGATCAATTTTCCAAATTCCCGTACTGTCGGCGGATATCCATGCTCCTTCGTATAATCCAAAATACACTGATAACTTTCTTTCTGTTTTCTGGTTAATGCTTTTTTCAAATCTATCCCTCCAATTACCCATGAAAATAACTGTGTGGATGGATCGTGTGCGTACCAGCGTCTAAGTGGGATAAGACTTTATCCTGATACATTGCCGCTCGCTGTATACTGAAATAACCAAACCGTCGTCTGATCTCATCTACAGTACGATCCAGCTTCTCTAACTTTTCCTTTTTCTCCTGATTTCCAAATAAATCCAACTGCACGGGAATATCATCTAACACAAGATCCGCAGCTCGGATTCCCAGGCTTCTAATGGGATATTCCCATTTGTAATTATCTTTAAATAGCTGAAATGCTGCAGTTACAATCTCGTTTGTAATATTCGTTGGCTGTCGTAAATGTATCTGTCTGGAAAAACTATACAATCCATTATCTCGAACTGTAATTTCTACTGTTTTGCATTTAAATCCATGTTTCCGCAATCGTGCAGCTACACTTTCTGCCAATGCTATTTGAATGATCCAGACATCCAGATCATTTTCCAGATCTCTCGGTGTTGTAGTGCTATTACCTATCGACTTTACTGGTGCTTCATATCCTTCCTTGCAAACCGGATCTTCATCCCAGCCATTTGCGAAAGCCCATAATACATTTCCTATTTTTCCAAAATGACTCTCTAACAACTTTTCGTCTGATTCCGCAAGTTGCCCGATTGTCCGGATTCCAAGTTTTTGCAATTTCTTATTTGTCTGTCTTCCGACATAAAGCAAATCTGACGCTGGAAGCTGCCATATCCTGTCTTTATAATTTTCTCGATTAAACTCTGTGATTGCATCCGGCTTTTTATAATCCGAGCCAAGTTTCGCATAAATCTTATTCCAGGAAATTCCAATACTTACCGTTACACCCAGTTCGTATTTAATCCGATGGCTGATTTCTCTTGCAATCGTCATTCCGCTTCCTTTCAGATTTCCACTATCTGATACATCCAGCCAGGCTTCATCAATTCCATATGGCTCAATTTTGTCTGTATACTCTGAATAGATTTCTCTTGCCATTTGTGAAAATCGCAAATATAAATCCATCCTTGGTGGTACAAAAATAATTTCCGGGCAAACCTGTTTCGCCTGCCATAATGCCATTCCGGTTTTTACTCCTTGTTTCTTGGCAATATAATTTGCTGTCAACACAATTCCATGCCGGGCTTCCGGATCGCCACCTACTGCCAGAGGCATTCCAGCAAATTCCGGATGATGTAGCATTTCTACACTGGCATAAAAACAGTTCATATCACTATGCAGGATCACACGCTCACTCAAACTTTTCACCTCCCAGCTGTTTCCTTCAACATGATGTCTTATCAATTTCTGTATGTTTAGTATATATCGACATTCCGGAGATAGTCAAGTAACATCTTGGTTGTATTTTCTCCATTTTGGAGATTATTGTTGATTTTATTTCTAACATACGGTATAATGCATATAGAAAATTCAAATAGAAATGAGGCGAACAAATGCGTGATTTCGGGGAAATATTAGCAGAAAATAGAAAAAAGAAAGGATACTCTCAATCAGATCTGGTAGACCTGCTTTCTCAGGAAGGTATTCAGGTCACTACAAAAGCAATCTCCAAATGGGAGACCAATGCACGAGAACCAGCTTTACATGTTTTCCTGACACTTTGCCAGTTACTTGATATCGAAGATATATATGAATCTTTCTTTGGAGAAAATCCATATAACATTATGAGTGGATTGAATGAAGAAGGCAGAAATAAATTGATTGAATTTGCTGATATTTTGAAAGCTTCTAAAAAGTTTTCTCCACTGTCTGCAAAGATTATCCCATTCCATCATCCTGTAGAAATTACCTGGGAACCAGTTTCTGCTGGTACTGGAAATTACCTGGAAGATTCTGTAAAAGAAACTTATGACGTAGGACACCTTGCTCCTGAGCAGACTGACTTTGGTGTACGGATCTCCGGTGACAGTATGGAACCACTTTATCATACAGGCGATGTCGCATGGATTCAGAAAATAGATTCTCTTGCTAATGGTGAAATTGGAATCTTCTATCTCAACGGTAATACTTACATCAAGGAATTACACGATGAGCCAGATGGTGTTTATCTGATTTCTTTAAATCAAAAATATCGTCCTATCCAAGTTTTGGAATCTGACTCTTTTAAGATTTTTGGAAAAGTAATCGGAAAATGCAAAGGTGCAGAAATTCCGGGATTCCATTAGATTTCAACAGCAGGTTCATGATCCTGCTGATAACAATAAGCAAAGGAAGTGATTGAATGGCAATCAATAATACACTAAAAGATATTCGTGAAGAACGGAATCTCATTCAAGCAGATTTGGCTGAAGCCATAGGTTCCTGCAGCCAGACTATAGGCCGCATCGAACGTGGAGAACGTAATCCCTCTCTTGAGATTGCAATCCGGCTGGCACATTACCTGAAAGTGCCTGTAGAAGATATTTTTCAAGTTGAAGACTGAAGCATAACAGCCGAAAAACCGAGGAATAAAATCCCCGGTTTTCCTTTTGCTCAAAAATCAGTGTAATTCCATGATGCACAGATGCATATACGATTGCTTTTCTCATTTGTTTTCCTTTCTGCCTGCTCCATCAATCAGGTCATAACTCATATCTAAAAAGTCCAGTACCTTTGCTTCGCTGACCGAACCATCCAGTAAAATAGTGATCCAGTGCTGCTTATTCATATGATACCCAGGTAAAAATCCATAAGTCTGAATAATCATATTTGTCATGTCCGGATCACACTTTACGTCAATGATATCAAGCAGCTCTCTTCCTTCTAATCCCAGTTTCGATTTTTCAACCGTCATGATCACTGCATACCATTTCCCATTCTTATGTCGAAGTACTGCACTGTCCGGTAGTTTACTCCATAAATATTCCGGAATCGTGCCATACTGTTTCTGCACATATTCAAAAATTTCTTCTTTCTTCACAATCTATTCAACTCCTGATTCTTCTGATATCCTGCCCATAATCATACCACATTTTCGTATCCCGTACTACCTGCCAAATTCTTTTGCATTTTCCCGGTTCTCCTGACTTTAACTAATAGAGAGGTAAAACAGCAAGGACAGGAAGTGAGGATACACTTCCGGGAAATCCCAATTTAGGGAACCCTGCCCTAAATTGAAAAAAGCTGAAAGCAACGATACTACTACCTTCTCAGAAAGGAGAACACGCCAATGGCTGAAAGAAAGAGAAGCAAAGAAATCCATTTCTATGTCACAGAAGAAGAACGGAAGCTTATCCGTAGAAAGATGATTGAATCAAAGACCAAAAACATGGGAGCTTATCTTCGCAAAATGGCAATCGACGGTTACATCGTCAACACAGATACCACTCCACTGAAGAAACAGTATGAGGAAATGCACAAGATTGGTGTAAATATCAACCAGATTGCAAAAAAGGTAAATACCACCGGAGATCTATATCCGGAAGAAATGCAAGAATTGAAAGAGATGGTGAAAGAATTATGGCGTATCTTAAGATCTTCCCCATTAAAGTAACAGACAAGAAAGCTCTGGACTACATCACAAATCCAGATAAAACAGAAGAAAAACTGTTAGTTTCCAGTTTTGGCTGTTCCCCGGAAACTGCAGATCTTGAATTTTCTATGACTAGAGAAATGGCAAAAAAGAATGGAATGGATAAAGGTGATAACCTGGCATTTCATCTGATCCAGTCGTTCAAACCTGGAGAAGTTGATGCCGAAACCGCCCATCGCTTAGGACAGCAATTCGCAGATGAAGTACTAAAAGGAAAATATGAGTATGTGATCAGCACCCACGTTGACAAAAATCATATTCACAATCACATCATCTTCAACGCTGCAAGCTTTGTTGATCATCACAAGTATGTTTCCAATAAGCGGAGCTACCATAAACTCTGCCGGATCAGTAATCGTATCTGCCATGAAAACGGACTTACCACCAGTATGCCAATCGGAGAAAAAGGCAAAAGCTATAAAGAGAACATGGAATATCATCGTGGCACCAGTTGGAAAGCCAAGCTACGTGTTGCGGTTGATAAGGCAATCTGGGCTTCCATCAACTATGAGGAATTTCTGCAAAAGATGCAGTTAGCCGGATATGAAATCCGCCAAGGAAAGCACCTGTCCTTCCGTGCACCAGAGCAGAAAAACTTCACTTATATGAAATCTCTCGGAAGCTATTATTCCGAAGAAAATGTTCGCATCCGCCTGGCAAAAAATCGTAGCAAAGTAAAAGCTCCAAAGCATCTGTCCAGAGAAGCCCGCCTGTATATCAATATCTCCACGTATGTTACAACCGGCAATCGAGAAGGATTTGAACGATGGGCAAAGCTCAATAATTTGAAAGAGGCGGCCCGCACCTTCAACTATCTTTCCGAAAATAACCTACTGAATTATGAAGATTTCCAGCAGCATCTTTCTGATGTTAATGCTTCTGTTAAAGCGGCTGAGCAGAGAATAACGCAAATCAACAGTGAGCTGAGCACACAGAAAATCATTCGGAAACACTGTGATTCTTACCGGCTTTGCCGTAAAGTGATTGAAGATTGCAGATCTGCTAAAAATCCAAAAGCATACCGAACCAAGCATCAGGCAGAATACCAGCTCCACGATTCACTAAAAAAAGAGCTTCAGGATCTCGGTGTTACCAAAATCCCAAGCTCTAATAAAATCCAGAAACGGATTGAAAATCTTGAATCTGAACAGGCAGCTACTGTCCGCGAAAAACAGGAATTACAGAAAAAACAGAAGACACTAGATATCATCCAGCAGAATTTCATTGCTTTGATGTATACTCCAAATGTAAAATCCGATTCACTTCAGACAAAACGAGAATCAGTACCTATCTCGAGAGATGAATGAGGGCACTTTGTGCCCTCATTCATCTTCTTCTGACTCTTCCCAAAGTTCCAATCTCATTTTTTCTTAATGTATAATGTGGCACATAACCAAATGTATAACATTTTCGATCTGTCCCTCCCTGCAATGGTCTATATAGAGAAGCGAACTGTCCGTACTACTCTGGAAGTAGGAGCTCTTATCTCAATTTCCATCCAATCGCTTTCTTACGAATACCAATGAAATCTGCATAAATACCAGGCTGCCTTATCAAATCCTCATGTTTGCCTGTCTGAACAATGTGACCACCTGACAATACAAAAATCTGATCCGCATTTCTGACTGTTTTTAGCCGATGAGCTATCATAATAACCGTTTTATTCTTCGTCAGCTCTGAAATAGCGCCCATCAGAAGATTTTCATTCTCTGGATCAACACTTGATGTAGCTTCGTCTAAAATGATGATAGGAGCGTCTTTCAAGATTGCTCTGGCAATCGAAATCCGTTGTTTTTCACCGCCGGACAATGTAGCGCCTCCCTCACCAATAACGGTGTCGTAGCCATCAGGCAGACTCATAATAAAATCATGGCAGCACGCCTTTTGAGCTGCTTTTACAACTTCGTTATGGGAAGCCGCTGGATTGCCGAATTTGATATTATTTTCTATGGTATCAGCAAAAAGATATACCTTCTGGAATACCTCACTGATATTGGTGAGCAGACTGTCCAGTGTGTAATCTCGAACATCTATACCGCCGATTGTAATTTTTCCATCGTCAACATCCCAGAATCGAGCGATTAGGTTACAAAGCGTACTTTTTCCGGCACCGGACGGACCAACAATAGCCGTTACGGTTTTTTCGGGAATAGAGAGGCTCACATGATCCAGAATCTTGTGTTCTCCATAGGAAAAAGAAACATCATCAAAAACAATATTATAATTTGGGGGATTGATAGGTTTACCATGTTCGTCCATAACGGGCGTGTTATCAATTTCGTTTACCTTGTCAATCGAAACATCCAGTAACCGCAGGAGAGAGGAAGTATTCCCCGCCGACTGAAGCTGACTAAAGAGCATAAATGATGCTACTGTCATAAGCAGGCAAATGGAAAGCGCCATCGTTCCATTCAGGTAAAAGTACAACCCCTCCACTATAACAAGAATACTTGTTCCGTAGAGAATGATTTGTTGCAGCATATTGTAAGGGACGAATGTACGCTCTAATTTCAGATTTTTATCCTTGCTGTCCAGAATTGCCTGTCTCATTTTGCTATTGGAATTTTGACCGAGATTAAAGGATTTTACAATCAGCATCCCTTGAACGTATTCCAGTACATTAGAAACGAGAGTCTCCTGGGCCTGCTGTCTTTGTGGCGAAACCGTTTCCGATTTTTTCTGTAACCGGCCGATGCACCATGTAAAAAGCAGAATCCCGCACAAAATCGTCAGTCCGATCCGCCAGTCGATACAGAGCATAACAATAGTAATAATCGCTGCATGGATATAGCCGCCTAATATGTTGGTTAGCACCATGGACGCATTATTTTCAATATCGCCCATAGTCGTAGTGACGACAGAAGTCAAATTCCCCAAATTGTGATCGTTGAAATACCCCATCGGCATATATTTCATGCGATCTCCAATATGAATCCGTTTCTCCGCGCACATAAAATATCCAATTTGCACCTTGCCGAAATCTGAAATGTAGCTGCAATAAATTTTAAGCAGCATGCTTGCCAGGGTGATTCCAAATATCATCCAGATCATAGACGTAGTAAAACCGTCTGTTAAACCCGAAAAAACCATGGCTAATGCTCCAAAGGACATCATATCAAAAAGGGAGTGCAGGACAGAAAAAAGGATAGCTTTTTTCATTGTCCCCTGCATTTTCCCTGAAAACTGATAAATCTTGCTTAATGTCTTTATCATCTTCGCACCTCCTACGCCACATCTTTTGTGTCCATGTGCGCTTTCCACATTTCCTGATAGAGCGTACAGGAAGTCAATAAGTTTTCATGTGTTCCTTCGTCAATAATCTGCCCATCTTTTATGACAACAATTTTATCTGCATCGGTAATCGTAGAAAGACGGTGCGCAATCATCAGAACGGTTTTCCCGGCAATCACTTTTGCCATTGCCTCTTGAATTAAGGCTTCATTCCCGGCGTCAATGTAAGCGGTTGCCTCGTCAAGAATAACAATCGGCGCATTTTTCAGTACAGCGCGGGCAATCGCAATTCTCTGGCGCTCACCGCCCGACAAGTGACCTCCTGCACCTCCGACAACTGTATGGAATCCATTTTCCAGATTCAGAATGAAATCATAGCAGCCACAATCTCTGGCAGCCTGATATACTTCTTCATCCGTTGCGGATGGTTTTCCCATACGGATATTTTCTAAAACAGTTTCGTCAAAAAGATAGTTGTCCTGTGAAATATAAGCGATGTTATCCATAAGCTGTGACAACGGAATTTTGCGAATATCTGTTCCGTCTAACTTGACAGTTCCGTTTGTTACATCCCAAAATCCCGCAATCAGCTTCGTAATGGTAGACTTGCCGCCGCCACTGGGACCGACAAAAGCGGTAATGCTGTTTTCTGGAATAGAAAGGTTGATATTTTTTAGCAATGGCTTTTCGCTTTCATACGAAAAGCTGACGTTTTCTAACACAATATTGGAAGAATGAATAGACACCGGCGTTTCCGGGCGATCCAGTTCTTTTTCATCCAATACGGCGCACAATTCCCCGACTACTGATTTCATTTGAGAAATGCTGTCCGTAAAGTTCATGGCATTTAAAATTGGTGTGATAATACCCAATGACAGCACGATACAGGTAACAAATGCCGGAACGCTCAGGCTCCCGTTCCGGTACAGGACACAGCCAATAGGAAGAACACACACTAACACACTGGGCCAGATTGTAACAAGCATGGATTTGTAAAGCTGCACGCTTTTCATCCAGTTCACAGCATAGGCCGCATTATCTTCAACGGCATCTGAATATTTCTGGTAAGAATTAGCAGACTGATTAAACGCCTTAATGACTTCTATTCCGCCGATATACTCAACCACAGTGCTGGTCATTTTACGCATGCGCATAATAAGACCCTGGAATTTTTCTTCATATCCATTTGCCATTCCCTTATAGCACAACATACCAATCGGCAGGGTAATCAATGCAGCCAGCGCCATTCTCCAATCCAAAAACAGTAGGTAAATCAGAATACAAATCGGAATACAGAGATTCGCTGTCAGCTCCGGTACTAAATGCGCAAGGGTCGTTTCCATTCCCTCCACACGATCTACCAAGACATTTTTTAATTCTCCCGATGGGGTGTTAATCATATAGCCCATCGGAACCCTGGTAAGTTTATCTGCTAGTTTCAGGCGGATCTCCGCCAGAGTTGCGAAAGTGGCCGTATGGGAAACTAAAGTAGAGAAATTTGCAAAGCATACTTTCCCAAGGAAACCAATTCCCGCAATCAGACACCACTCCATATAGACGGACACAGATGTCTCTCCATCCATCAAGAGAATCACAATTTTTGAAACTGCAAAAAACGGTAGCAATCCGGCGGCAACACCCAGGATTGCCAAAATCACTGAAAGAACATATTCACCCTTATATGGAGCGGCAAGTTCCATCAGTCTGGACATGGGATTATCTTTCTTGTCCATTTCACATACGCTCCTTTTCATAAAAATAGAGATTGGTTAAACACTTCTAACCAACCTCTATTATATCTATTCGGCTATTTTCTGCCACTCTGATAGGGCGTTAAACACTCCATTTAGACATTGGATTATATTTATTCCGCAGGCTGTACGTTATCGATCTCAAAGAACTGTGGCACGCTGGAGAAAGTATATCCGGCGATTTTGGAGGAATTATATACAACCAGATCCTTAGAATAGGAGATCGGAAGGTCAATCACATTGTCGTTGGAAACATTCAGTGCAGTAGCAATCGCACTCTGAACCACTTCGGGATCAGCAGAGGTGGAGAACGCATTTACCGCATCCGAATAGCTCTGGAAATCCTCAAGTGCCTGCAAGGAAATAGCATGAGGATCAGCACCGAGGGATTCCTGCAGGAACTTGTGCGGTTCAGTATAAGACCCTTCTGTATTCCATGTTGTAATGTCATAATTTCCTGCAACGCCTTCGGTCCACCAGGTCATCTGATCCTGGCCGGTAGTGGTTACGTCAATACCAACCTCTGCAAGCTGGGTCTTAATTGCAAGAGCCATGTCCTGTGCAAGAGAAAGATCAGTCCAATAGGTGTAATTCAGGGAAAGCTGCTGTCCATCTTTTTCACGGATACCAGTGCTTTCATTCATCACCCATCCAGCTTCATCCAGAAGTGCATTTGCTTTATCCAGATCATAGCTCCATGTGCTGTTATAAGTAATGTCTGTGTAGGGCGCTCCGGGTGCAAACAGGCTGGTGGCCGGAGTTTCGTATCCATAGGTCAGGCCCTTGGTGATTTCTTCCTTATTGACAGCGTATGCAATCGCCTGGCGAACCTTAAGATCGCTCAAAATTTCGCTGGACGCATTCAGAACCAGGTTCCGGGTCAGGGTATTTCCATCATTGATTGCGCCCTCGATCCCATCCAGAGAAAGAGCCTGATTATAGTCATCATAGCTGAGAAGGTCAGCACCGTAAATCAGGTCAACCTCACCAGTCTGTAATGCCTGAAGTCTGGAAGATGCCTCCGGGATATACTTTATGACAACTTCATCATAGTAAGGAGCTTCGCCCCAATAGTTTTCATTTCTGACAAAACGGGTGCAGTCACCGGAAATCATTTCTTCGCGGATGTATGGACCAGTGCCGACAACATCTGTGAATGTCTGGAAGTTTTCAGCTTCAAACACATTCGGGGACATCATACCAGCAACATTCTGGAAGCAGAAGTCATTGATATAAGAGAAGCAAGGGGCAGCATAATGAACGGCCACCGTGTATTCGTCAACAACCTCTACGCTTTCAATGTTGTAAATGCCCTTGATACCGCTAAAATTAGGGTTGGAACGGTCAAAGTCCAGAATTTCCTTTACGCTTTCCGCATTAAAAGCGGCTCCATCTGTAAAAGCAACATCCTGACGGAGCTTAAAGGTAAGGACAGTATTTGTCTCATCCCATCCCCATTCCTCGGCCAGTTCGGGAACAATTTCCCCGTCCTCATAGGCGACTAAAGTCTCATAGACCAGGCCACAGGCAATATTGTTTTCCTTGTTCATGGTCAGTGTCGTAAGGCTGTCCAATTCCTTAGCCGTGACGATCGTCAGTACCTTCGCTTCGTTTTCACCGCCAGTCTGCGTCTGATCGGAGGTATCATTCTGACCACAGCCGACCATAGACAGAAGCATACTCACGCCCAATACAGCGGCGAGAAGTTTCTTGTAAATCTGTTTCATGTTATCCTTGTCCTTTCTGGTTTGATAATTGATCTATTAGATAGCCTTGCTCGGCGATCCGTCCCTCCCGCATGATGATAATCCGATTTGCAATACGCATTGCGTCCTTTCTGCTATGCGTAATGAAAATGCAGGAGCTGCCGGATAGCTTCACAAAGTTCTCTACTAAAGTAAGTACGGCATCCGCCGAAATCAGGTCAAGCCCGCTGGTCACTTCATCCATGATTAAGTAATCAGGTTCCACGGCAATCGCCCGAAGCAAAGAGAGCCGCCTCTGTTCGCCGCCCGAAAGCTGACGGACAGGCGTTTCCAAAAGCCCATAATCCATGTGTACGGCATCCATCAAATCTAAAATATGTTTTTTTCTTTCGGCTCTTTTCTTATCAGTTAAGTTCACCAGTGCTTCTTCTACATTTGCGTATGCAGACCTGGCAGGATTTAAAGTGCCGGAAGAATCCTGAAAAACAGCCTGTATTTTTTTACGGTGCTGTTTCCATGTTCGATAATTCCAACAGGTTATATCTTCACCATCCAGTAATATTTTGCCAGAAGTTGGTTTCTCAATGCCGATCAGAAGTCTTGCCAGCGTGCTTTTTCCCGATCCGCTTTCTCCCTCAATAGCAAGACTTTCACCTTTACAAAGGTGGAGGTTGATGTCCGAAAGCGCATTAAAATCTCCCTGGTTCACATTATGATATACCTGATTTACATTCTGGATTACAATTTCTCCCATTTCCATTCACCCCGACTTTCCCTATGGCTCAACGCGGAAAATTGTTTCATCCAGTCTGTCTGCGGACTTGACAAGAGTTTATCCATCGTTCCATGCTCAATAATTTTTCCGGCTCCCAGAACATAAACGTTCTGACATAAGTTTTTAAGTGCGGCCACATCATGGGATACAAATAATATGCCTTTGTCCTTCATTTGCTCCTGCATGATGAGAAGCAATAAATCCCTGTTTTCTTCATCCAATGCAGCGGTTGGTTCATCGGCTAAAACATAATCCGGCGACATTCCCAATAAGATTGCCGCAGCTACTCGTTGTAGCATTCCGCCTGATAGTTCAGACGGATACGCACCCAAAATCCGATCCGTGTCTTTTAGATTTACGGAAACCAGTTTCTCTTTCGCCAGGTCAGTTGCTTCACTTGTATTCAAATGCAAACGATTGACAAAGGTTTCCCGCATCTGATAACCGATTTTTAATCGGCTGTCAAAAGCCGTCATAGGGTTCTGGGGGATAAATCCAAGCTTCTTTCCACAAAGCTCACGATGTGACTTGCGGGAAAGATGTGATAAATCTATATCGTCCAACAAAATTTTCCCGGCATCAATATGACAGCTTGTGTGAAGCATCCCCAAAATGCTCCGCAGCAAAGTTGTTTTTCCAGAGCCGCTTTTACCTGTAAGTCCAATCACATGGCCTGCAGGAATTTCCATAGATATGTCTTTCAGAAGGTAGCGGCCTGACCGTTCCTTGACATCTAACTGTTCAATTTTTAACATCACTCTGCCTCCTTCGTTGTCAACTGCCTGCCAATGACGTTAAAGCAGAGTGTCGATAAAATTACCGCCCCTATTGGATAGAGAATCATGGTCGGGTGAAGAACCAAAGCACCCCTTGCGTCTAAAATCATACTTCCCCAATCTACTACATTATCACCAAGCCCTAATCCAATAAAGGAAAATCCGGTAATAGCCAGAATCATATCCGCACAGGAAAGGCACAGAAAGCGAATCATTTCGGCAATCAAATTCGGGAAAATATGAATCAGCATGATTCTGAGCTTTGAAGCGCCGGAAGCGATTGCACACATGACATAAGCTTTTCCCATTTCCATGTCGGTACGGGTACGAACCAGTTTTATGTATCTCAAAATGTAAGACACAGTGAGCGCGACAAGAGTAGTTTTCGCTCCGCTGCCCCAGGCTCCAATAAACACAATTAAATACGCAATCGGGGGAATGGCTGTAACAGCGTTAATCAGGCCATCAATAAGTGCATTTTCTTTCATAATGGCCCGGCTTGTCACCATTCCGATAACAGTGCCAAGCAGAAAAACAATAAGAGAGCCTCCTAATACAATCCCCAGCGTTGTCCAGCCACCATAAAGAATCCGTGACAGAATGCAGTGCCCTAAAGCATCCGTACCAAACGGATATTCTGCGCTGGGATCAGCATATCTCTCCAACAAGTTTGATTTCATTGGATCGTTGGGTGCAAATAAAAATCCGGCAAAAAAGAAAATAATCACAAGGGTTGGAATGAAAATCGCACACCATTTCCGAAAACGCTTCGTTTTCATTTACGCCACCCCCTTTTTACGCCCGATTGCCCACTGCACCAAGTCAGCGGCAATGTTGCAAAGAGCAATCGCCAGCGCCAGAAAAAACACCTCGGCGTGTATCATGGGAGTATCGCGATCAAGCACATGGTTTACAATCAGATAACCAAATCCCGGAATTGAAAAAATGGATTCAATCACCGTTGCGTTAGCCAGTGCCAAACCAATGCTTTGTAAAAAGTTTGGAACTAAACCCATCGCTGCCCGCGGAAAAAAATGGCACAGCAAAAGCCTTTTTTCCGAAAGCCCACGGCAACGGGCATAAAATGCGTAATCCTCGTTGCTTTCATGCTCCAGAGCATCCATCAGAAGCGGCGTATAGAAAGAAGCCCCGAATACGCCAATGCAGATTGCCGGAGATATGTAGCTGAGTAGGGTTGTATTTCCTGCCACAGAAATTAATGACTTTTGAACAGCAAAATAATCCAGATAAACGGTTGCCAAATAGAAAGAGGGTATGGACACACCCAAAATGCACAAAAGCCTGACTGCCTTTTTCGGAAGTTTCCAGGGAAGTAAAAAGGCAATACAACTAACGATTACAATGAAAACAACCTGAAAGATAGATGCCAGAGCTACAATTCCAAGCGTTTTCGGAAAGGCTGTGGCAATATCCGTCCAAACATCATGTCCATTTGCCAAAGAAACGCCTAAATCAAAATGCAGTAAGTCCCATACCCAACGGCCATACTGGACAAGCAATGGTTTATCAAACCCCAACTGAATCCGAATCTTTTCAATCTGTTCCGCTGTGGGGTTTCCGATCATCCTCTTTGCATAAGCTGTGGCTGGATCAACGGATGACAGTCTCATCAGCAAGAAAGACAGTAGAGTTACAAACAATAAAGTAAATATCAGCTCAACCAGTTTCCGTAGGATATATTTTCTCATATCCCGTTTCATAATACCGACTCCTTCGCGGGTTAGAACAATCTAACCTCTATTCAAAAAAAAGAGCGTCTGCACGACGCTCTTAAATCATCTGCTAGTACAGATGATAGTATATTGTATCTGGTATTTTGCCGCCACTCTAAAAAGACCAAACATCCTCTATTTGGACAACTTTTTTCGGAACTCGGAAGGCAGTTCTCCAAATTCCTTTTTGAATACTTCGGAAAATTTACTTGGATTATCGTATCCCATTTTAGCCGCAATTTCTGTTATGCTGTCAGAAGTATCCCGAAGCAAGATCGTGGCAGCCTGCATACGATAGGATTTCATATAAGCATAAATAGAACACCCATAAACGCCCTTGAAGCAAACCTTCATTGAGGTAAGAGGAATTTCAAATTTTTCTGATAACTCCTGCAAAGTATAATGGTTGCGAAGATCAGCTGTCATATATTCCTGCATTTTCTTTATTGTTTGTACTTGATTTCTTGCAAAATATCTTCGTTCTTCCTGGTAATCCTGAAGCGAAACCTGATTCAGAAACATCAGCAATTCCAACACTTTCACTTTTAAATAGTAAGCGATCATCCGAGGCTCCACCCGATAAAGTTCCGAAAAAATATGTTCAATTTCGCTTTGAGTTCTTAATACAATGCAGGTATCATTCTTGCAAAACTTATCTGCAATCGAAAAGACATCTATATTCAGACCTCCAATCACACTTTCTATCCGCTTCATAGTTTGATCTGCCGTAGGCAGATCAATGGTAATAGAAATGCCGTGATAATGCGACAACGGAAAGTAAGTTGATGTAGTTTCGTTTGTCAGGCGGTTAATTGCAAGATCGCCAGCACCGACATACTGATAATCTCCATTAGCAAATTCGCATTCAAAACGTCCCTCCCGGCAATGATTGATTTCAAGTACATCAGAGTGCGGAAGCTTGTTTTGATTCTGTCCATCGCTCATGTGAAAATCATTATAGAATAATTCAATACCCGGAAGAATTTCATAGCGAGTGATAACACCCTCCCCAGTTACATTTTTCATTCTGTAAATGGAGCAGCCATCTTCGCTGACAATTTTTTGAATTTCCGGGTCAAAAAAGTCTGTAAATTGCTGTTCGCTCATTTGTATTTTCTCCCTGATTAGCATAAG
Organism: Anaerobutyricum hallii DSM 3353; assembly: GCF_000173975.1. GTDB lineage: Bacteria > Bacillota > Clostridia > Lachnospirales > Lachnospiraceae > Anaerobutyricum > Anaerobutyricum hallii. Next base: position 65,297 of record NZ_ACEP01000029.1, on the reverse strand, counting down.
TAAACCACAGTTAGTATAGCATATTTTCATGGCCGCAGTCCATGGATGTTTTTTGAATTTTGAAGTATGCGTGTTGTTTATGTTACTGTTCAGGTGCGAACTTGATTAAGAAAAGCCGGTGGTGTAAACTGTAATCAGTCAAAACCACTGGCTCTTCTTAATCCAGAATCCTGGATACTCTATCAAAGAGGTTACTTTCATTTTGTCGCATCACAACCAGCATGCTCATGCTTTTACAGAGATAATCGTGGCTTTGGTTACTCCGGAAGGACACGACCTGCTTTTGCTTTCTTTTATAGTTGCGAAGCTGTCTCTCGGCTTCATTATTACTTGTCGGAACCCTTCTGTCATGCAGGAACATGAGATGGTTTTTCATCAGTTTGTCCATGCGTAGGTACAGGTTGTATCTGGTGTTAGCATATAAGTCCGGACAAGTGGCTCCGAAGAAATCGGAGTAATCATTCTCCTTATTGTATTGATTCACCTAATTATTTCGGATACTATTTCTCTGTAATCATATTTACTAACTTCTGAATATTGTTTACATCAGTAAAACATGTAAGATGATTTCCAGGAATCATAATAACAGTAACATCACCAATGCAATTTTCTCTCCAAAAATTTATAACTTCTTCACTTCGATGGAATACAATTTTCTCTGTATCTTCTGCTATAAATAAACGAATATCACCTAAATATGGTATAGGTTTATATATAGCTCCATTTGTACTTTGTTTGAATATATCAAATAAATAGACAAACATTTGAATTGGCATATTTTTCGATACACTGTTTATATACAGTCTTATTCTTTCCTCTTTCTCAATCTCCCGAAGACCATTTATGTATTCTTCTACTTTATTTTTAGATTTCTGTTCTATTCCTGTATATTTTCCAAATTTCTCATCCATATATTCATATAATTCCCGCTCATTTAATTGATATTCCGCCAACACAGGATACGTTATATTTACCATAGGTAAAAACATTAGTTCCATTACTACCTCATCCTCAATACTATATTTCCCTGGTATACTATCAATCAGAGAGACATCAATAACATCAACTCCCTTATCCATCATATTTTTTGCAACCTCAAAAGCTATCATTCCGCCAACACAATGTCCAATAAGTTGTATTTTATCATAGCCTAAGTCAAGTATAATTTTTGTATATTTATCAGCAACACTCTCATATAAATGCCCTGCATAAAAATCTAAATATTGCTTTACATTATTTAATGCTATACTAACAATAGTCCCCTTTTCTTCATTACATAGACCTTGTATAAATGGTAAAAATTCATCAATCGATCCCAAGCCAGCGTGGAAAATCACAACTAATTTATCTTCTTTCCCTTTTTTATGAATTTTTAGCTTGCCAAGTTCTTCCTCATTTACCTCAGCATCTTCATATCTGCTATTCACTTCTTTTTTTAAAATAATTTGATCTATGTATGAAACTATCTCACTCAAAGTCGGGGAATTAATCGTCTGTTTCAGCAATATATCAAACGGTACATCACATTGACTCCCACTTTCTTTTAAAAAATTTCGTATTTTTCCAACTGCTTGTGCCATAATCAAAGAATCTGCTCCAAAACTACGCAAATCCGAATCTGGTCTAATATCGCTTCTCTGTAGCAATTTACACCATATCTCTTTTATCGGAAAATAAGTAGATGAATCACTATTTATTGTGTTTTTCGTATCTGCCTCTTTTTTGTCCTCTACAATTTCTATATTTTTAAGATATTTTCTGTCAATTTTACCATTAGATGTTAATGGCAATTTCATTACACGTATATTGTATGGAATCATATATGCCGGAAGCATTCGTTTTAACTCATTTAATACATATAGGCTAAAATCTTCCGTAAATTCAGATGGCTGCGGTTCAACATATGCAATTACTCTTTTTTCTCGTCCCTTTTCTCTACACAAAACTGCAGCATATTTAACGGATTTAATTTTTTCTATATTAGCCTCGATTTCTCCTAACTCAACCCTAAATCCATTCAATTTTACTTGAGTATCACGCCGACCTAAAAATTCAATATTTCCATCTTCTAAATATTTTCCTTTATCACCTGTATCATACATTCTTTCTCCATTTACCATAATAAATGCTTTCTCGGTTAGTAGCGGTTCATTTAAATACCCTTTTGCCAATCCTATACCAGAAATGAAAATATCTCCAACAGCACCCAACGGGCATATTTCTTTTTTACTATCCAATACATAAACTTCTTGATTTGGAAGAGCTTTTCCATATGGTATACTTTTCCATTCATCAAAAAGGTATTCATATTCATAATATATTGACCAAATTGCTGCTTCTGTTGCTCCACCTAAACTAATTACCCGTGTTTTTTCCATACAAGCAGAGATTAATCTTTCTGGCAAAGTGAGCGGTATCCAATCACCAGACAGCAATGAGCACCTTATGTTAAACTGTTCCGTTCTTTTTTCATTTTCTCTGTATTCCAGAATCATCTGCATTATGGCTGGAACAGAATTCCATACAGTAATTTTTTGTTTCACTATCGTCTCAAATAAATAAGAAGGATCTGCAATTCTGTTTTCATCAGGTAAGAACAATTTTCCTCCTGCCGACAAAATTCCAAATATGTCATAAACTGATAAGTCAAAACTTAATCGAGATACTCCAAAAACTATATCATTAGTGGAAATATTCAGCATTTTATTTACATAATATATTGTATTCAATGCAGACAAATGAGAAATAGCAACCCCCTTAGGTTTTCCCGTACTCCCAGATGTAAAAATAACATACGCTATGCTGCTATTGGGGACTTGCGGAATTTGTTTTGTAATTATTTCATTGTTTTGTTTGTCTGCATAAATGTACTTAACATCTAAAAACATTAACTCTATCTTGCTACAACTACTTATCAAAACATATTTTATTCCCGCCTGTTCAATAATTTCATTTATGCGTTTCTTAGGTTGTTGAATATCTATCGGTACATATGTGCATCCGTTCATTAAAACGCCAAGAACACTTGCTATTTGATAGTTTGATTTTGGCATAAAAATCCCCACAAGATCTCCTGGAATGCACCCTTCCTGTTGAAGTTTATTTTGAACGAACCAGCTTTTTCTTACTAATTTACTGAAAGACCATATTTCATTTTCATCTTGAACTGCTTCTTTTTCGGGACATAATTCTGCCATTTCCAAAATAGAAGAATACAACAAGCCACTCGGCAAATCATATTTTTTCTTACTAATTTTAATGTTTTTATTTAATATAGCAGTCACCTTTTCTACATTCCAATTTTCTGCGTCAATCAAAAAATTGCAAATTAAATCTTGAAACATTAAAAACATTTCATCTATAACCTCAGGCAAAAAAATTCCTTCTCGCACATCCCAATTTATTAATAACTCATCGTCCTGATCAAACACTTGACAATCAATAAACACCTGTGGAGTTTGAGAAATACCATTTTGATAATATTTACCATGGTAACCTTCTTTCTTAGTATTCCGGATCACTCCAATTCCACTAGTAAATACATATGGCATGATAATATTCTCTTTGCCTTGAGACAATTCACGTAATACTTCAACACCAGAAAAAAACTTATGTTCCATATCTGTTAATAATTGTTGCTGAATTTGTTTCACGTATTCTCTAAAACTCTTCTGAATTGAGAAATCAACTGCCAACAAATTTATTGAAGTAAAATCCCCAACAATATTATTTACTTTGCTTTCATAACTGTTTCTATTTAAAGTCGTTAAATTCATAACAAATTTTTTGTTGGTACTCCATTTTGAAATAACCATAGCGTATGCAGATAAAATAACAGCAGAACTTGTCAATCCCATCTTACTAGAAATCAATTGTATAGTTTTCCACTTGTTTTTTTCAACAACAAATTTGTATCTTTTAAATATAACATTTTTATCAATATTCTCAACAGCATTAATAATAGGGAGATCCGGTTTTTCAGGAAACTCAGCTAAGCGTTCTATCCAATATTCACGATCAGAAAAATATTTTGGTGTATACTTCTTTACTTTTTCACAGTATATATAATCACTAAAATTGTATTCAATTCTAGGTAATGAAGCCGTTGGATTTTGATATAACTTTTCAAATTCGTCTATTAATATCCATATGCTTGCCCAATCCGCTATCATAAAATCGATAGAAATACCCAGAATAGCCTTATTGTGACCAGATACACACCCTATATCAAACATAGGCCATTTTGAAGCATCATATATTTTATGTCCTAATTCAGTTTGCAAAGTTTCTTGCGTATATGTTATGTTGCGATTTGTATACAACGTATACCAAGGAGTATCTCTTAAAATTTTTTGAATTCCTGTATCACTAAAGATTACTCGCAGCATAGGATGTCGATTAATTAGAATATTCCACACTTCCTCTACACGCTGAGAATCCAATTCAGAATACTCAACCTCCATATAAATGTGGCACGCTGCATTTCCATATTGAAAAATATTTTTTCTTCCAATCAAATACGCAGACTGTACATCTGTTAATGGAAAACTGTCTCCTTGCTTTCCTTTCCATAGTTTTTCTGGATGCTCGGTACAATTAATAATTGTCAGAAGTTCATTTTTACATTTTCTTATTTCCTCTATGACTTCATTTGTCATAATTCCTGACGGCGCTCTATATTTTATTTTTCCATCAACATTACTAAGTTTTACTTTCTTATCCTGCAATTTTACAAAAAGTTCAAAAGCCTTTTTTAAATTATTTGCATCCATAGCGTATTATTCCTTCCTTATAATAAATAACTTTTGATTTAATGGTGCTAATGGACTAGTATCACTTGGCACTACCACTAACTCTCTTTCACTTATTCCGCAACCCCAAAAAACTTCTTTCCATTCCTCCATTTTCAAAAAAGTTTCATTACATACTTCCCTTGCATCTGTTGGCCGGCTCATCATAAATGATTGTGATAACATTAACTCATAATTCTCTCCCACTGGCTCAGCAATAAGAGCAATACCGCCATGTACTAAGCTGCATATGATTTGTCTCATAGAATAATCCGTATTGACAGCATTATTCATCATTCCAGCAGCTATGACAATGTCCACACTCTCTTCAGCAATTCCCTGGTCACTTAAGTTAGAATCAATATTTATCACCTTATACTCTAATTCTTCTTTTCCCTGGTACTTTTGAGCAGCAAAATTGAGAAAATATTTTGTAATATCAGAATAAATATATGCTATTTTTTTAGTTGAATTTTCAAGAACCTTTAATATTCTGTCTGTTGTTGCTCCTGTTCCTGCTCCCAATTCTAATATCCTAATTTTATCTTTTTTAGTATGTTCTATAGCGAATGAAAGAATCTTTTCTATACAATATGCAAGATATTTTTCCATTAAATTTTCTCTATAGAAACAATTAGCTAACTCTATTGTTCCTTCCGGAAACAATAATAACGCAGCATTCATTTCTCCTGATAACAAAGCTTCCATTTTTTCAATATGTTTTAAATAATAATTAATGACATGTTCTCCTGATAATTTTCCAACCCACTTATCAGACACAATTTTCCAATTGTCTTTCTCACATATACTTGTATTTTTCTTTTTCCATTTAATTTTCCCAGCATTACATTCTATATATCCATTTTCACTTAAAGCATTAAGCCACCTTTGTAAAATATGCATATTTGAATCTGCCACCTTTAAGCAACTTACAATTTCTGTTATTGATATATTCTCCTTCTCCCCAGTCGCCTCGTACAGTTTGTATGAAATAGACTCCAAACATGCGATATTCATTATATGTTTTGCTTCTTCAACATAACCATATGTAATATCTGGTTCCAAATAAAAGTCAATATTGTTTGCAGTTTTTTTGATTTCTAGTGAATCATTTAAAAAGGTGTTTTTTTCTTCAAAAAAATCTAAAACATAGTTATTTAAATCAACTGCATGATTTGCATTTTGATACAATCTTGGGTAGCCAATCTTTTGAGTTATAAGCCCCCATATACTGGGAATTACAATTTCACTTTGAATTTTCCGACGATATTCCGTCATTTTTTCAAAATAAATATTATCTATAAATTCTTTAATTTCTTTTTTTATAGCATCTATCCATTTTTTGCAAAAAATATCTTTATAGCTCAACTCACTTTCTGACTCATACCAGTACATTTTACTGTCAAATATCCTCTGATCTAATTCATCCCCCTTCTTGATAAATAAGTCATGAGCAGCTCGAAATTGCGGTTTCCAAATAATCGGTCCATTAACATCAACCATGAAAAGCATTCCTTCCGATGTATAAATATTTATCTGTTGTAAATAATAGCAATAACTATCAGAATCGACTGTATTTACAGAATTATATACTTTAATACTCAACGGTATATCGTTAATACTACCTGAAGCAATAAAAAAATCTTGATTTTGTATCCAAAAATTTTCAATCGAAAATCTTGCCTTTTCCCTGAAAATTCTCAAAATATTGTCCAGTAGACTATATATAACTTGATTAGCACAAGCACATTCTATTGACAATATTTCATTTTTCCTCAACAGCCCTTTAGAGCACTCAATGTATTTATGAACAGTGTCCATGTACTTATAAAAATTTGCTACATGAAAAAATACCCCCTTCTCAATTGAACATTTTACACATTTTTTCATCTCGTCTATATGAATAGGCTGTTCAATGAATACATGAATACCTTTAGACAAAAATTTTAATGCCAGTTCACTTCCATCACCTCCCATTACACCCGTTCTGACAGCAATAAATACAATGTCTATATCCTCTGGGATTTTATCTATCGATGTATATAAATTAACATTATATTTTTCAGCACATAGCCTTGATCGTTCACTTCCATTAGAAAAAATGCCTATGAATTCCACGCACTCTTTCATCTTACTAATAGCATCTATATAAAATTGTCCAAACTTACTACCACATACAAGTGACTTTAATTTTCTCATTTTCTCACCTTCTCAATAAAATAGGGACAAGTTACACTCCTCAATATCTAATACTCGTAATTTGCCCCTAAAAATGCGAGCTATTTTTCATTATGAAATATACTAAAAAACAGATTTGACAATGTTAAATTTCTCCACACTCCATCTCGATATCTTCCATAATGACATTTTGTCTTACTAAATCTATCTTTTGAGCCAATAATTTTATCGTAACATTTTCAAAAATATCACTAATCATAATTTTACAGCCAAATTCTTTCTGAATATCTGAAATCAATTTGGTTGCTATTAATGAATCACCACCTAAAACAAAATAATTATCTTCAGTCCCTAAATTTTCATAACCAAACATTCGTTTCCAAATATCCAAAAGTTTTTCTTCTGTCTCCGTTACTGCTTTTGAAAATCTGATAACCGAAGTTTCTTCTTTAAAATCTTCCCGTAATTTTTTCCGGTTAATCTTTCCATTGGACAATGTTGGAAGCTGTGCCATAAAATGATAGTTTTGGGGAACCATATACTCCGGCAGCTTTTCCGACAGATATTCCCTAAGTGCTCCATCATAATAGGACAAGACAGATGCCTGCTGCCTACTGCAGCATATACATCTCCCATATTCTTCTGTTACAACAATGTCCTGGCCTAATCCTGCCTCTGATAAGCATTCTCTCCACAGCAGACAATCTGGGGTAACCATCCCCGCTTCTTTTCTCTTGTCCCGAATATCTGCGAAACCATTTTCCAAAAAAGTTGCTGTAAGCTCCTGAAGATATGTCCTTACCACAAGATCTGTCATTAACAATATCCCATTTGGCTTCAGTAATTCCGCTACTTTCTTTACCGCATCCACAGCGTCAATATTTCTATGCAAAGCATTTACCGATATCACGACGTCATAACTATGCAGAGCCATCTGCTGCTTGTCCATGCTTTCTTCCAGATTCAGCATTTCAAACTCGACTCTTTCATATCCCGCAAGCTCTTTCTCCGCTTCCTGCAGAAAATATTTTGAAGAATCCACATATGTATACGCCACACTTACATCTTCCAGCACATTTAAAATCTGTCTTGTAATTGCAGCATCCCTTGTCCCAATCTCTATAATCTGGAGTGGTTCTTTCCTGCGCCCTTCTATCAGAAGTTTTAATTCCTGCACCAGTCTTTCCACGGTCTCCTCGTAACCCGGAATCCTCCGAAGCAACATATTCGGAGCCAGCGCCGAATCTTTCTGGTAAAATACATCCAGCGGAACTTCATTCCCAGTAACCATATGCTTCAGATACGGCTTCAGTTTCTTAAAATACGTTTCCGCATCTCCAGCTTTTTCCGGTACAGCTACTTCCTTCCCGGTACGCGATAGTCTGCCGTCCTCTTCTCTCAGGATTCCTTCCTTCTTTAAAATTTCCAACCATCTTGCCACAGTATTCTTCTGTGTTTCCGTAATGCTCCCTTTTTCAAAAATTTCCTTCTGCGAAAGAACTTCCTTCTCTGATACAAAAACGCCTAACTCTATGAGTGTCTCCAGCATAAGCTGTACACATCTCTGGTCTGCATAGGCAAGGAAATTTTTGTATGCTGTCTTCCGTTCCTGCTGCATCTGCCAATTGCTGACATCATCCTTCAGTTCTTTCCAGCCCCCGCCAAAGATATCTGTGCCGTACAAATACGTTGTAACTTTAGAATCTTCCTGCAGCGGCGCTCCGATATAAGCAGCCAGCGTTTTATTGCCATGACCATCACTAACTGTATCAACAACTGCATGAGCCACACCCGGAAACTCCTGAATAGCATGTTCAATTTCTCCCAATTCAATCCTGTGTCCACGGATCTTTACCTGATGGTCTTTTCTTCCCAAAAATTCAATTGTCTCATCATCCCAGATTCTTCCGAGATCACCGGTCCGATACCATCTTCCATACTGATCTGTGATAAATTTCTGCCCCGTAAGCGCAGAATCTCCCCTATATCCTTTTGCTACACCAAAACCGCCAATCCAGAGTTCGCCTTCTGCCCAGTAAGGGCAATCCCTTCCATACTCATCCACAACACGATATGCCTGATATCTGAGTGGCTTTCCATAAGGAATAGATTTCCAGTTTTTCGGCATCGGCAGGGTAACATTCTGATAATTGGACCAGATACTTGCCTCTGTAGCTCCTCCCATAGCGACAAACTGGCAATCCTCTGTCCATGCCGCAACCCTCTGCGGGAGATCCATCCCAATCCAATCTCCGGAAAGCATAACCGCCCTGATCGGCAGTTTCTGTTTCATGGATTCCGCCCGTATCAAAAGCATATCCAGAAGCACCGGCACTGAATTCCAAACGGTAATCTGATATTTCAACACTTGTTCCAGCCAGTAATCCGCATTCCTTCTCTCCTGCTCTGGAAGCAATACCAATGTTCCTCCTGCGCCTAGAATTCCAAAAACATCATATACCGACAGGTCAAAATCCATAGCTGATACAGCCAGCGCCCGATCTGCACTTGTCACATGGTACTTTTCATTAATATCCTGAACCGTATTCCATGCGCTTTCATGCGCAATCTCTACACCCTTCGGAACACCTGTAGAGCCTGACGTCATGATGATATAGGCGCTGTCCTTCGGCGACACCTCTGGCAGTCTCACATTTTTCTGTCCCTCTTCCATACCTTCCATCACAAGGATTTCCGTACCTTCCGGCCAGTCCAGTTTTTCGGATAATTCCCGATTCGTGACCACATAGCGGACTCCCGTCTTCTCATGAATTAACGCTCTCCGATCTTTAGGCTGGCTTAAGCTGACCGGAAGGTATGAATTTCCGGAAAGCAAAATTCCTAATGCCGTCTCGATCTGTTCTATCCCGCGCGGCAGGGTAAGTGCAACCGGGACTCCCTTAATATCCTTTTCTGAAATCCCTGCCGCCACTGCTGTCGCCCGTGCTTTTAATTCCCCATAGGAAACCGATCTTCCGCTTCCCGCATCAATAAGCGCAATATCTTCCGGGCAAACTTCCGCATGGTTCATAACAGCCCAATGCAGGCATTCCACACGCTCCGGCACTCTTGTACGCGCTGTATCTTCAATTTCTCTTTTTCTTTTTTCAGGAAGCACATCAAATCGCTGATTCCAGTCCTTCTTTCCCAATTCATGCAGAAGATTCTCAAAACACTCCAGCATATCCGGGATCATATTCTCCGGGAATAACTTATCCACGCTGTCCCATGTAAGCTGTACGCCATTTTCATCTTCATAACTCTGGAAGTCATTCCACACCTGCGGCGTTTGGGAAATCATATAGGAAAACTGCCCCAGTTCTTTCCGGAACGTATCATTTACCAACGGCGTTCCCAGATTGCAGGCAAAAACAACCGGCGCCACTGCCGATGCGTCTCCATACATCTGTGCAAGGTCTCTCTGGACTTTCACGCCGGAATATGCCGTATACTTCATATCCTCATGGAGCTGCTTCTGAATCCTGTCTAGCAATTCTGCAAACGTCGGATTCCCTTCGCAGTCAATCTCCAGCAATAACAGTGTAGTGAAATCTGCTATCACGTCTTCCAATCCCTGCTGCTCTGTTTTCCGGTTAAAAAATGGAATATTAATAAGGAAACGATGATTCCTGCTCCACCGTTCCAAAACCGTCGCATATGCAGTAAGAAGAACCATTGCCGGAGTTGTCTGGTATTCCTTTGCCCGTACTTGCAGATGAGCCCACTCTTCCTTGCCAATCCTTACAATCCTGCGGTTGAATACAGTCTTTGTCACTTCCTGCGGCCGTTTTGCCAGTGGCAGGCCTGGCCCTTTCGGCAAATGCTCCAAGCGTTTTTTCCAGTATCCTTCTGCATTGTTTCTCTCTTCCTTATCTTCCTCTTTCTGCCGTTCCAGATAAGAAGCAAAATTCCACCCTTTTGATTCTGCCGGAAGGCTTTCTCCGCGATAGGCAGCCGCCAAATCCCTCAATAAGATCTGCAAACTCTGTACATCGGCAACCAAAAGTGCCATATCCACGTGCATGCGTGCCCTATTTTCAGGAAAAAGCGTAAGCTCTATTCCTGCCACTTCGCCTTCCTCGATCTTTAGCTTCCGATGGGATAAACGTTCTCTGACAGATACTGCCATTGCCTCTGCTTCCTCAGATGACATCTGTGAAAAATCATGAACCTTTATTTTTTCACAATACGGCTTATCCAGGATTTTCTGTGTCCCATCTTCCAAAAAGCAGGCACGCAGCATGGGATGATGATACTGCAGCACATTCCATGCTTTTTCCAGACGCTCCGGATCTATATTTCCCCCATCAAACTCTAAATACGCATGACAGTCTATTCCTCCAAGAGCCTGTTCTTCATCCCTGCCAACCCAATATGCATACTGTACGTCTGTTAAAGGAAACGGCTGTTTCATATCCTTTTCCGGCGTTATCTTAGATTTTTGCGCCCGTTTTTTGCCCGCTTTTTTCTTCATGCTGCGCTGGATCAGCGCCCACCAGCCTTCAAGGGTAGGATTTTCCATCAATGAACCGAATGAAACCTTAACCCCCTGTTTTCTCCACTGGTTTACCAGACGCATGATCGTCAGGGATGAAAGCCCAAGCTCCAGCAGATTTTCGGAATCCCCCAAATCTCTGGCTACCGGCAGCTTTTGTTTGATCTGTTCCTTTATCTCTATATATTCCATGATTCTGTCTCCTTCTATTTTTCCTGCGCCATCCGTTCTAATGCTTTCTTATCTATTTTTCCTACGCTGGTCAGCGGCCATGTCTCTACCCGTTCTATCTGATCCGGCATTTTATACGCCGCAACGCCTATTTCCCGCAGGAACCTGTGGATTTCCTGCAAATCGATCCCGGCTTCATCATCGGTCACAAGGAATGCACATATCCGGTTTCCAAGGGTTTCATCCGGAACGCCGACAACGGCTGCCTCTTTGATTTTCGAATGCCTGCAAAGGTAAGCTTCAATCTCTGAAGGCATGATCTTTTCTCCGGCGCGGTTAATCTGCTCTTTGATTCTCCCGCCCAAACGTAACCTTCTGTCTTTCGTCCACATAGCTTTATCGCCCGTCCGGTAAAACCCGTCCGGCGTAAAGCTCTTTTTATTTGCTTCCTCCGCCATATAATAACCATCAATCGTATACGGGCCTCTGGATAATAATTCCCCAAAAACTCCTTCCGGTACGGCCTTATCTTCTTCATCCACAATCTTCACTTCATCCGCAGGAGACACCGGAGTTCCCTGACATCTTGCGATCAGGGAACCTTCATCCTCCGGGCTAGTAAAGGACAGTAGCCCCTCCGCCGTACCAAATACCTGCATCAGTTTACACGGCCATTCTTCAATGATCTTATCCGCAAGGGAATCTTCCAGCATTGCGCCGCCCACCTGCAAAATCCGCAGGCTGGATATATCATAATCTTCATCCCATTCCAGCATTTCCATGCACACAGTAACCATAGCAGGAACCAATGCCGTTATCGTGACACCTTCCTCTGTAATTGCGTCAAGGATATCATCCGGGCTGGTCGCAGACGCAAGCACAACTTTTCCTCCCACGTCCAGCGTGCCTAAAAGCCCCGGGCAGCATAATGGGAAATTATGAGCTACCGGAAGAGACGCCAGATAAACGTCACTGCTATCCAAGCGGCATCTCTTCGCGGACATGCGGGCATTATACATATAATCCGTATGGGTGCGCGGAATTAGTTTCGGAACCCCTGTCGTCCCGCCGGACAGCAAAAGCACCGCCGTTTCATACCCATCCACAGCCGGAAATGCTCCATTTTCTCCACACGTTTCCGCAATCATTCCACTGATATCCCCGGATTCGCTATCTACAAATATATGCCGGATACATGAATATTTCTCTTTCATCGCATTTGCCATCGGCACATATGAAAATCCCAGATATTTCTCCACCACAATATAAGCGGCCGGCTTTGCCAGTTCAATAATTCCTTCCAGTTCCGCCTCCCTGTGGGCCGGCAGCATCATGATTGGCACCGCCCCAATCTTGGAAAGCGCAAAAAACACGATCACAAAAGAAATCCTATTCGGAAGCTGCACAAGCACTTTGTCTCCCTTTAAAATCCCTTTACGCAGAAAAGCTGCCGCAAGACAATCTGCTTTTTGCTTTAATTCCATATAACTGATCTCGTCTTCGCTGTCCGTGACCGCAGTTCTTTCTCCATATTTTTCCGCCCACTTATCAAGCTGCTCTCCAAAGCCGCATCGTTCCCATCCTTCCAGATGCTCGTATTTGCTCATATCCTTCTTATAACTCATTTGATTTGTCTCCTTTCTTATGCGCCGCCACATACGCAGCATATCCCTCAATCTTTACTGGATACAAATGCCATCCCTGGCCTTTCCTGCCTTTTTCTGTAATTTCCCCGTTTCTGACAGAGAAGAAATCCATTCCTCTTCCCAATCCAATACCGATCGCTTTTACATACGCTTCTTTCGCCGCCCAATACTGGAAAAACAGTTCCGGTCCCTCATTTATTACATCTTCCGCTTCTTCTGCCGTATAGAAATTCCCGGCTATCTCCCTGTAATCCGGGCATCCTGCCATTTCCTGCACATCCACTCCGATATCCATTCCGACAGCGAATCCCTCCAGTATGAATTCCCCCGAATGCGAAATATTAAAATTGACTGTCTGCTTTCCTGCGATTTCTTTATGATAAGGCTTACCCAGTTCATTGACAGAAAAATCAACTGTTTCCACATCTAAGTATCTTTTCAAGAGAATTCGCACGATAAGTTTCCCGGCAATATAACGCATCCTGTCTTCAGGAAAGCGGAACTTTCCGGCTTGCTCCGACTCCTGCTCACTCAGGATATATTCATGATTCTTCCAGAAATCTGTCATTTCCGGCCAACAGATGCACCATATATGTATCTCATTTTCACGGATACGAAGTTTGTCTGCTGACAGAAATTCCTTCTCCCCGCATCGTTTAACCTCCATTTTTCATTCCCTGAAGCCGTCTCTCAACCTCACTTATTACTTCGTCTTCGTAATCCCGCAGATAAAAATGCCCTCCCGGAAATATTCGGTAGTCAAAATCATTATCCGTATACTTTCCCCATTCACAGATTGCACTCTCATCCGCTTCACCGTCCTTTTCTCCGCCAAATGCAGAGATAGGTGTATGCAGCACTACTCCCGCTTTATCATAATACGTTTCATCCATGGTAAAATCCGCCCGCAGCATAGGCAGAAAGAAATCCAACAATTCCTGATTCTCTAGTATCTCTTTTGGCGTCCCTTCAAATCTTCCCAGTTCCCTCTTAAACGCTTCATCCGGAAGATGATAGATTGGCTTCGGTTCCGGAATGCTGGGAATCCGGCTGCCGGAAATAAACAGGTATTTCGCTCTATATCCCTCTGCCTCCAATCGCTTTTCCAGCTCATAGGAGATCTTCCCGCCCATACTGTGCCCCCATAAGGCATACGGTCCGTCCACAACCTCTCTTACAGCCTCTTCCAGATCATCTAACATAACCGGCATATCTATATACGGTTTCTCCATGATCCGTTCTTCCCTTCCCGGAAGCTGGACTGGACATACCGTTACTTTTCCCTGCATCTTTTTCGCCCACTGATTATAAGCAGACGCGCCGCCTCCTGCAAACGGCAGGCAGAACAAGGTTATTTTCTCTTTGTTGATATTTTCTGTATTTTTTATCAATTTCAAATTCACTTTTATATTCCTCTTGTATCATGTTCTTTTTGTTCTGTTTATCATCCTTTTGCAATACGCTTTTCCCAGGTATTTCTTATTCCTATCATGGATTAGTTCACTCTAACTCTTTATCAAAAAAAATTTTGGTCCATCCTAATATTAAACCAGACGCCAAAACAATATGCGCTACCATAATCCCGTTTACGATCAGGGAATATCCAATCACAGAAAAAACACCTGCTATCGCGCATTCAATAACTAAAATTACCCTCGCGCGCATCCCATAAACTTTTTTCTCTTTCGCATCCAACTTCTTGCTGCTGGCATCTACCGGCGCCATGATAAATATAACGCCAACCGCGACAAACCATATGATCCGCATTTGCCATATTACAGCCGGAGCAGACGCCAGATACAGACTGCATAGAAGGACAAGGATACCGGAAACAGCCATGCAGCCCCCTGCCTTTTCCAAATGAATCCCTCCGGCATACTGCCTTAAAACAGTAAAGGGCAATAAAAAGACTATCATCTCCATCCAATTCCCCGTTATGATGCCAAGTATGACGATGATAAGGTATATTACCACCCTGCCCAGCAGTACGCCGTAAGCATATTCATACAGCCTGCGGTCTTTCTCTTCAAGAATCCCATTCCTGCTTTGTAGTTCAAAAAGCCGACCAGCCATTTTTTTCCACACTAGAATTTCCTCATTTTCTTAACTTCTTCCGGCTCATCTTCCTGATAGTACAGCCAGTTGCACGCCAGATTTGCCGTATACGCCGTCAAGCAGAGTGCAAGACAGTTTACAGCTCCAAGCAGTTTGATTCCCAGGTTTTTTCTGATTATTTTTTTCATAGTTACAAAGCCTCCTTTTTTCCGAAAGTTTACACAAAAATCGCCCTCTTTTCAATTACCGCGGCAAAAACGGTAACTTTTTGGGCGATTTTTGCACGTCCTTATTTGATTGTAAAGATCAGCTTAACAGAGAACTCCCGTTCTCCTGCCTCCACTCGCATAATTCCCGCATACTTTTTAACCAGTTTTCCAACCGTGTGCAGTCCGATCCCGTGACTGTCCGCGTCTCTTTTGGTGCTTATGTACCTGTCCTTGTCCTTTAACAGAGGGACGACATACCCATTGCAAAATTCCATGACAAGGAAATGCCCCGCATTTCCCATATACATCCTGCATTCCACATATCTGCCATCTTCTGTCTTTTCTGCCGCTTCCAGTGCGTTATCCAAAAGATTCCCTACGATCGAGATCAAATCCAACTCTTCCAGAAAATCCAGTCTGAGATCATTACCCAGGGTAATCCTATAGGATATATCCTTAGATTCTGCAAGAAATTTTCTTTCACATAGGATGCTGTTCAAGATCGGATGCTCACAATATACACTTTTTTGAAGATTCTGAATCCGGACGCCTAAATGTTCCATGATGTCCTTAACCTCTTGATTCTCTCCTTCTTCTATCAAGCCGGCTACTGTACAGATAAATTTATTTATATCGTGTAAGAATGCTCTGTTATCCTCATTAACCTTATTCATATACTGCAGATTGGCAATCTCCGCCCTGCTTTTCTGGTATAGCCGGTCCATCTTCTTCACTTCTTCTGATTTTTCTACAAACCTGTCAAATACTGTGAAAATGAAGATATTCGTCATTAACAGAAGCGAAGCTCCTACCGGAACCATGACCCTGTTCATTCCTTCAAAAGAAGTGTGCGAATAAAACATACATCCTAACATAACGATCGTTGCGGTTGGCAGCATGAGCAGCACTGTAAATGTTTTATTTTCAATCGTCAGATAATCCCTTTTCCTTGTTACCTGATTAATGCATTTAATAAACAGAAATGTCATGGTACTCATCAGCAGGAGTGCTAATGTCTTTTCTGTTTCAGTCCTGAAGCCCTCGGACGCACCAGTCACGCCATATGCATTCGTAAGTGCCGCAAAGAGAAATTCGGGAATAATTGCCAGCACATAATAGCAGCATACCGTAACCAGCTTCTTCCATATATTTCCCCGGAACACAACCATAGACGCGATCATATAGATTACCGGAATCATTACCATATTAAGTATTGAGGATTCCAGGCGGTTGGTTCCGAACATTGCCAGTGCTGCGATACAATATACGAGAAATTTTTCCCAGAATCTTTCTCTTCTGTATGGGAGTATGTTCTTTTCCAAGTCCTCCAACAGATACATCTGAAGAAGACAAATCAAATAATCTCTTATTATCATACCATGCCGTTCCTTTCCCCAAGAAATGTTATCAGTGCGTCGGCAAACTGTCCTTTTCTCGACCTCGAAACATTCAACTGGATTCCAAACGACAGCAACGCAACGTTCTTTTCCAATCCTTCCACTTTTGCCAAATTCACAATATAGCTGTTGTGTGCATACTCAAATCCCCTTCCGGCCAGACACTCATACAGATCACTTAAAGATTCCTTGCAATGCATCTCTTCTATCTTTCCCTGTCTGGCAATGTATATCGTACAGCCCCTTTTCGCCAGACAGATATATAAAATGTCTTCCGTATGGATGCGCATTATCCTTCCCGCCGATGTAACTGTCACGGAAGAATCTCCACAGCACAATTTCACTTTTAATAAAATCATAGGTATTTCCTTTTTCAGACTTCTGTCATGCAGATCCTTCATGATGTACCGGAACGGTTGTCCAACATTAATGCTGTCAGGAGTCGGTTCAAAACAGCCGGAGCAGAACACCAATATTGCTGCTTCATTATATTCCCTCAGCTTCAGTACT
Source organism: Anaerobutyricum hallii DSM 3353 (assembly GCF_000173975.1). GTDB lineage: Bacteria > Bacillota > Clostridia > Lachnospirales > Lachnospiraceae > Anaerobutyricum > Anaerobutyricum hallii. The sequence continues at coordinate 47,846 of NZ_ACEP01000029.1, read as the reverse complement.
GTTTTATTTCCATCCAATCCAGGCATACGCATATCCATAAAAATCAGATCATGCAAAATATCCGCATCTTCCAATAATTCTTTTCCTGATTCATATTCATAAAACCGTATCTCATTCGAAGACAGAATCCCTTCCGTTTTTATGACCGTCTTTATTTTCTCCCTGTATTCTTTATCATCGTCGCAAATTGCTATTTTACACATATTCATCCTCCAGTGTTAGTTTCTTCTAACCCTTTCCCATAAAAAAACCATCTTGCAGAATCTGAATCCTAAGATTATTTGCCTGTTCCTATAACTCCGGTTCCAAATCTGCGAAGATGGGATCTTCAAAAAATTCCTGTATTGTAATATCCAATCCATCGCATATCTTTTTAATTGTAACTACGCCAGCATTCCTGCTTTGTCCATACAAAATATTTTTCAGTGTTGAAGGCGGGACGCCTGAGCGCACCGCCGCTTCATTCACTGTGATATCTTTCTGCTTAATCAGATCGTTTAACCGATATATGACCGCTGTTTTTATATCCACGGAATCAACCACCTTTTTTTCTTCTATTTTATATAAACCGTCTTTAAAAGGTCGCCCATATATAGTCTTTTTGATCTATGTATGATATTTTTTGACAGTTTTCCTGTTTTTAGAGAAATCCGCAAAAAACCTGTCTTTATCAGACGCAGAAAAGCCCCACGAGAACACATCCGGTCCTGCGCAGGGCTTTTCACTTATCATACTATTTTCCATATTTTTTATTTTCCAATGTGCCGGGCCGGAGCCTCCGTTCTTCTTTCCCACTGTTGCCAGTCATCGTTTTGCCTTTTTCATACTTTTATTTTTCTCATTCTTTCCTGATAAAATCATTATTGTTACGTCTATGAAATAACACCGTAAAAAAACACTGCCAAACAGACAGTGCACCTCATTTTATGCATCTGGCTGCCATTTTACAGGCCCTGTAGCTTTGCGTCCCAGACTTTCATCTGGTTTGCCGATTTCCTTATTATAGCTCTAATCTTATGCAAAAAATTGATTTTATTATACTTTAACGCTCAACTATACACAAGAAAAATTTATCGTTTTAACGCCCGAAAAACAAAAAAGAACAGCCGATACATATACCCGAACTGTTCTTCTACTTCCGAAGTCCACGCAGCATTGACATTACTGTTTCCTGCTCATTTGTACTCAGATCGTTCCATATTCCTAGAACTTCTTTCTGTTTTTCTGTCAGATTCTCTGAATTATCTTCCTGAAAAAACTACGATAATGTCACGCCCAAAGCTGTACATATTTTTCAAGTGTGATCAGCGACGGCAGGTTTTCCTGCGCCATGATTCTTCCCAGTGACGACTGGGAAATTCCCGACAGTTGCGATAATCTGCATTTACTGATATCACGCTTTTCACATAGAGATGTTATTTTATCCGCAATATACTTCTCTATCTACAAGTAACTATTCCTCATTTCCGCTATTACATGTTCTTATTGCACCTGTAATAGCAGAAAAATATTAGTTATCAACTTTGCAAGTATTCATTTCCACAATAGGAAGCATACACATAAAAAAATAAAGATACTTTCCTTTCCGCAAAAGTCATTTTCGCTTATATCATTTTTATAATATCACAGCAAGTTACGTTTATCACATAAAAGTTTGAAGCATAATCATTCAAAACAAAAAGCCGAAAGCCACATTGTTATCTGTGACCTCCGACTCCATTCTATCTTATACTACACCATCCTTACACTCAAATCATCTCCTCTCTCCGGCTCATCTTTTCCCTGTTTTTCCTGGATGATTCTCTTATTGATTTCCAAGCGTTCATGGATCGACGGTTTCTTCTCTTTTCCTGTTATTTCCTTTCTTTCAGCTTTCCCCGCATCCTTAACTGCTATATTTGCTTCACCGCCAGTTCTTGGCACAGCTTCTCTGCTCTCATTTTTCTCTGCTACCTGCTGTTCTCGTCTCTCCTTCACACCTTTTTCTTCCAGGCTGCAAAAGCTCTGCAGATACGGCAGTACATGATTCTGCATATCTGTCAGATCTTCCATATACTTCTGATACTCTTCATTGCCTTTTCCTTGCTGGTAGCTGATCCAGCTTTCATCTGTCAATTTCATTTCATTCTGCATCTTTAACTGACTGATGATACCGCCGTTTCCGGTACCAATATCTATCTTACCTTGAAAATGATGCAGCATCTTGTCGCCCTTCTCAGCATAATATACTGTAAAAAACATCTGTGCTGTCGTTTTTGGTTCGTTAGTCTTTGGATCACGATCAGCATACCAGACTTTGTCCTGTTCTATGGTTTTGGAATCCAAATCAGATAACTTCTGGCATCTTGGATTCCCCAGTTCACTTTTCTCACAATAATTCACATACACCATTGGTTGCATATCTTTTGGAAGTTCCGGTTCATAGGCTTTTAGCCTTTCAATCAATACACCTGCACGAACAGACAAGTCGCATTCTTCGTCTACAATATCTTTCAAGTAAGAAACATAGTAATGAATATTTCCACTTCGCAAATCCAGCATTACTTCCTGTACCGTATTTTCTCCCGGCTCCACATTATCCCGATACTCATATGGATCAAACGCTTCTGCAATCTCATCCAGTGCCTCTGCTAACTGTTCTGTGGTCATCTTCTCTGGATACATTGCTTCTCGAACATCCCGCATCGGAACGTACTTATAGTCAGGTAATGCTTCATGAATTTTCTCAATTCCTTCCCGTACCAATGCAAGTTCCCCATAAAACCGAACATCATCCATCAGATTTCCAAACACAGTATTTCCTTTTACAATTGCAAATTCAGCTTCATCATAGTAACTGTCTTCCGGATCATGATAAATAATTCCCATCGAGCATCCCAGATACGCTGTTTTTGGATTCTCCCTATATTTTTCATAGACTGCAGCAATCTGATTAGCATCGGTACTTTTTTCATACGCTCCCATATCATGGAACTCATCGCATTCTGCCGCAAAGTATTCCAGATATGGTTCTTTCTTCGGTGGCATATTGTTAAGGACGTTATCAATCATGTTATAATTTGCCTCTTCCAGTTCCTCTACCTTTGCCAATGGCTTATATTCGCCCTGGCTTTTCTGAATCTCTGCCATTACAGCTTCATCCATTTCTTCTACTTTTTCCATCAACTGATCATAATCCCCACGGATGCGTTCTCCCGTCCAGCCTTCGTCTTCCAAAAGTTCCTCCGCCGCTTCTTCAATAGAAATTTCATCATTCTCATAAATGCCACCATCCATCAAGCGGAAATCTTCATCATAAAAGGAATAATCATATCCTTCTTCTGTTCTCTGAATAGCAAAATATCGTTCTCCTACCTCATATGCCAGTTCACTAAGAACCTGTTCTTCCAGATTCAGGAAAGAATCCAGCTGTTCAAAACTGATACTGTCTACAAAATGAGCAGTTACCTTTTCCCCGTCATTCAGAACTATGATATCACTGACAGACAGGGAATGCCCACGGAAGTCTTCCGGTCTGTCAATGTTGAACTTTTCAAAAATATCATCCAGTGACATATTTCCTGATAATTCACCAACATAGACCAGCTTATAATCTTCTTTTTTTATCTGCATACCATGACTTTCAATAAAACTCATATTCATAAATGCATAGTTTTCTCCCGGTAAATCATCCCGGATCTGATAAATTCCAAATATCCTTCTTGTTCCTAACAACAGGTTTGCTTCTTTCAAAGATTGAATCTGTGGATATTTCTGCATTTCCCATTCCAGGTTACGGAAACGCTCCAGTTCTGTCATAGACATCTGATAATGCTCCGGTCCTCGTTCAATTTCCATGCGTTCTGTGACATACATAGGTGATGAAAAATTAGTGATCAGATAGATATCTGCTCCGGCATCGTATAATTTCAGTGCTTCTTCCTGCTCAATGACACTCATAGGCTCCTGAAATGCTCCTAAATTTTCTTCTGCATAATCCAGGTTGTTATCCTTAATCCGTTCCCACATCTGCGATTCCATTCCAAACAAACCGTCGTGTGCCTGTATCATTTCTTTACTCGCATATTCACCTTTACTGCCATCACTTCCAAGGCAATAAATCTTAGAACCCATTCTGTGATAATCCAAGGCTGCTTCTTTTCTAAGTGGCACCATATCTTCTGCTGTATATCCATAGTCACGTAATTCCAGCTTACCTATGGTTGGATCCGGCAGTTCCTGAATATCCATTCTTACGTCATCCAGCAAATCCTCTACACCTTCTTGATCTGCCTGACTCACTGCATCTGCCAGATTTCTTACCAAAGTCCTAACTTTCTCTTCCTCGCCGATCAGATTCGCATATTCAAAAATCTGTTCTTTTACATCTGTTGAAAATTCTATATCTCTACGCTCTGCCTGAGCAATCCGTTCCTGCGTATATTCCTGCATTTTCTGCGTTTCTTTTCCTGTTATCATATTTCCCGCCATTCAAATTCCTCCTGTGTTCTAAAAAATGGCATAACAGGCAGAACATTCTTTCTGCCAGATTATGCCATCTTTCCTGTTTACTTATTCCAGACCGAAGTCCCGTTTTCTGTTTTCCTTGCCAGTTTCACTTTCCCGCTGACTCTTTTCTTTATAAATCTGCAGTTTTTCATGGATAGAACCACGTGCCGATCTTTCTTCTTTCTCATCTGATTCAGATACCTCTGCTTCAGCATCTTCCCGTTCATCCATATTGAGCAATGCATTTAACTCTGACAGTCGCTCCAGTTTCTGGTTCAACTCCTCTTCTTTTGGAAATGGCTTTCCAACCTCTTCTTTTGCATTTGCAAGCTGTTCATATACTGTTTCCAGTCTTTGTTGTGCTTCTGAAAGCTTCTCCGGATAACTATCCAACAGATTGTTGATACGAGTAATATTTCCAAGTGCATCTGCTCCAAGATGAACTTTCGAGACAGCCTCATGTTTGACAGATAGAATAAATTCTTTACTCCATCCATCAAACTGAATCCTCATATTGAATCCCTGATAGTTTCCGATATCCATCGCAGCATCTACAGCTTTAATATCTTTACATACCGCCAGAAGTGCTGCTCCTGCCTCTTTCTTTTCTGTGAACACTTTGCCACTAATCTCCATAGTAAACTGCTCTGGATCTGTGCTTTTATGCTCCGAATAATGAGCGATGTCTGCCTTGTAGCTGTCAATGATCTCCGTCAGTTTTGCAATCTGTTGTGGAAAATTCCTTGCAATATCATCTTCCAGGCGGTACTGGTTATTCATGTGGTTGGCTTTTAAAAGTTTTAATTTTGCCACATCAACATCCAATGCCATCTTCTCTTTTACTGCTGGATTTCCGGTTGCCAGTGCCTTGACCTCTGCATAGGAAAGTGCCGCTTCGTCCACATCTTCACAGCTTCGCACAGGTGCTTTACTGGTCATAATCTGAGAAATGAATTTCTGCTTATTCTCGATCAGCTGCCACATGTAGCTGTCGAATGTGGATTCTGTTACATATCGGAAGATATGAACCTTTTTATTATGGTTTCCCTGGCGGATGATACGCCCTTCTCTCTGTAGGCTAAGTACCCAGCGCCTTGCCATATTGCTATGGTAGGTTTCCAAATACTCGCCCCCGAACCGTACTTACAACTCTCACTGTATACGGCTCTCCATTTATAAACTCAATTTAACTGTCCACAGTGTAATTTCTTATGACATTCTCTACACAAAGCTATTGTTTTGCGATTTCTCGCTATCATAAGAGCTTCCCAAAAAGTTTTACCTTGTAAATCTTTAAGCCGATGAACATGATGAATTTCTATGGGAGTATTAGTTTTTCCGCATAGCTCACATTCTCTGGCTTTTATTCTGTCGATTAGCTTTGTACTGCTGAAATATTTGATTGTATTTGGAACTAAGTCTGCATTAGATTGGAATGCTTTTTTCTGCCGTTTAAAACCCTCGTTATAAAACACTCGCATTTTCTCAACTCCTTTGGAATTACGGAACTTTACAGCAAAATCTTTTCCTGCTCTGAATTTTCCGATTACTTTTGAAATTGATGTTCTGTATTTTGTGCCGTAGGTTTTATACATACTGTATTCCATAATATACTTGTAGCTGTTGATGATTGAGCTGTTATTGGCTATACAGTAATAATTGTAAAAACCTCGTATCATACTGTTGTAGTAGTCGAGTATTTCCAGATCATCACAGTTTTTCAATCTGTATATTGCCTTGGGTTTCCAAATTTCTTTTCCATTATGGTAGATTAACTTCATAGCACCTGTATCAATCAAGTGTTTCCTGATTGTATCACTTGAAACTTCCAGTACAATTCTGCCCGTGTAATTACGAACGAGCTTGCCTGTTTTATCTCTCTTGGTTAGATTGCTATGCCGTACTCTGATTTCATAACTGAGAAATTTCGCACTTTTTTGGGCATTGGTAATCAGCGTTTTCTCTTCTGATAGCTCCAACTGTAATTGTTCTTTGAGAAAATTCTTAAAATCTTCTTTTATTTTCTTACAATCCTCTTTCGAACCGATAACTCCGCACAGCCAATCATCAGCATATCTGACATAGACCAGCCTTGCATAATTGTTATCCATAGGGTCACTTGGGGGAATATTCACCCGTTCTTTTTCCAACTGCCTTATGCGTGCAATCGCATTTTCTCTTTCACAGTCGTCGTTTGCATTTTTCAATGCGATTCTGGCTTTGCTTAATTCGACTTCGTTCCTGCGGTACTCTTTTGTACGCATACGCTTTTTACCTTTTTTAAATTTTCGGACATACTCATTTACATACTTATCAAATTTATCCAAATAAATGTTTGCAAGAATAGGACTGATAATGCCACCCTGCGGTGTTCCCGAATAGGTGTTATGAAAAGTCCAATTCTCAATATAGCCTGCATTCAGAAATTTTCTTACCAGTCGAAGAAATCTCTCGTCATTGATACGTTCTCGTAAAATTCCAATCAACGTAGCATGGTTGATGTTATCAAAAAAACCTTTAATGTCTCCTTCGATAAACCATTTCACACCCGTGAAAGTTTTTTGAATTTCATTGAGTGCCGTATGACAGCTTCTATTAGGTCTGAACCCATGAGAAGTATTTTCAAAATGCCCCTCATAGATAGCTTCTAAAATCATTCTGATAACCTCTTGAAGCAATTTATCCTCAAAGGACGGTATTCCGAGTGGACGCATTTTTCCGTTCTTCTTTGGAATATAGGTTCTTCTTGCAGGTTTTGGCTGATAGCTTTCATCTTTGAGCGAAACTATGATTTTCCGTATTCTTTCGATACTCATACCGTCAACCGTTTGCTTGTCAGTACCTTTTGTCATACTTCCGTCATTGGAATAAATGTTTTGATAAGCGGTTAAGTACAGTTCCTCATTGTAGAGCAAACGGTATAAACGCTCGTACTTGTAATCTTTTTGGTTACTGTGTTTCGTTAAGCTGATTAACACATTTTCAGGATTTCTCATAATGTATCACACATTATCCTTTCTATATTGTTAATGTTATAAACTGCCTTCCTTCGCCATGTAAGTGCCATTAACACTCTCGGACTACTATGAAGGCTCCGTTACCATATCGAATATTCATAAGCCTACACTTAATAGCTTATTTTTAAGCGTTTCGACTTAGGTAATCCCCGTTTAGCATCATACTAACGATTTGGCTTGTTAGGTTGTCGGATACGACTTCCATCCTTTTATGCTTATTGCATATACGTCTCAGCCTATCTTTGCTTACGCTCCTGAACAGCGGAACATAAGTGCTGAGATATAGCGAATAATAATTACCTTACGCCATAGTCCCGACATTGACCGTTTGGACTATCGTTCAACCAGTATGGGCTTTATCCTCATACCTAACTTTTCATCTCCCCATTCAGTCGCAGCTTGGTAATTAGCTGACTTATGGCTTTACCGACGTGCTATTTTCCCTGATATTTAGTTTCCCTCACAGGTAAATCGGTTGATGATAGGACTGTAAGATACTATCCTAATACCTTGCCAAAGGTATATTTATTATGATGCCTTTACGGGCGCACGTTCCAAGTCAGATGGTTTCCAGCCAATATCCAGATGATGCAATGCAATCAGACGATCCTGCACGTTGGTCCCGGCACCCATCTTTGCTGTCGAACCAATCAAAAAACGAACCTGCCCGGATTTCACTTTTCCAAACAACTCCGTCTTCTTTGCTTCTGTATTTGCATCATGAATGAATGCAATCTCTTTTTCCGGTACACCTTTTTCCATCAGTTTCTGCTTCAAGTTGTCATAAACATTGAAACTGCCATCACCTTTCGGTGTGCTCAAGTCACAAAAAATCAGCTGTGCCGATTTCTGTGCTGCTGTGTCTTTCCAGATCTCATAGCTTTTCTCTGCACAGACTGATATTTTGCTTTCTGGATTATCTGGCAATAATTCGTTCACCAAACGCTGATCCAATGCTAATTTTCTTCCATCATTGGTGATTTTCAGCATATTATCAACCGAGGCATCTACCCCGCCGTTTCTGACAACTTCTGCACGTTCTCCCAGATTTTCTACGATTTCTTTCTGCTGTTCCGTTGGTTTCAGCACCACTGTTTCATATTCCGCTTCCGGCACAGGAAGCTCTAACTGATCGGAAGTCTTGATATCTGCAATCTCCTTAAACATATTCATCAACTCCGGAATATTATAAAATCTTGCAAACCTTGACTTTGCACGATAACCTGTTCCTTCCGGTGCAAGCTCAATGCTGGTGACTACCTCGCCAAAGGTGGAGGCCCAGGAATCAAACAATCCAAGTCCCATATTTTGCAATTTACTATTCTGCAGATACCGTTGCATAACATACAATTCCGTCATACTATTGCTGATCGGTGTGCCCGTAGCAAAGGTAATGCCTTTCCCTCCGGTAATCTCGTCCAGATACTGGCATTTATTGAACATATCTGCAGATTTCTGTGCTTCGTTCTGTGCAATTCCGGCTACGTTTCTCATTTTTGTATAAAGAAAGGCATTTTTATAGCTGTGTGCTTCATCTACATACAAGTGATCCACTCCCAGTTCTTCAAACGTAACTACCTGATCTTTTTTCTCTTTCTGATTTAGTTTCTCCAGCCTTGTCTGCAATGTTTTTCTTGTCTTTTCAATCTGTTTGACGGTATAACGTCCACCATCCTGTTCATACCTTGCACTCTGGATTGCCATTTCCAGATCATCAATCTGCCTCTGAAGCATGGCTTCCTGTCTCTCATCAGAGATTGGAATACGCTCAAACTGGGAGTGACCAATGATAACAGCATCGTAATTCCCCATAGCGATTCTGGCACAGAACTTCTTTCGGTTTGCAGGTTCAAAATCCTTTTTCGTTGCGACCAGAATATTGGCACCAGGATATAACTGCAGGAATTCTGCTCCCCACTGCTCCGTCAAATGGTTTGGAACTACAAAGAGGTTTTTCTGAGATAATCCCAAACGTTTACTCTCCATTGCCGCCGCTACCATTTCGTAAGTCTTCCCAGCTCCTACTACATGTGCCAGAAGCACATTCTCACCGTATAGCTGGTGTGCAACTGCATTTTTCTGATGCGGACGAAGTTCTATTTCCGGGTTCATTCCTGGAAAACTCAAGTGACTACCATCATATTCACGGGGACGAATACTATTGAAACGCTCATTGTACACGCTTACCAGCCTTTCTCTCCTCTGCTGATCCTTGAAAATCCAATCTTGGAATGCAACCTTCAAGGCATCCTGCTTTTGTGAGGCCAACATAGTTTCTTTTTTATTCAAAACTCGCACTTCATCCCCATTGTCATTTACGACTTTATCATAGATTCGTACATCTTTTAGATTCAAGGTATCTTCCAGAATCCGGTAGGCATTTGCTCTCTCCGTTCCATACGTTGCATAGGCAAACGCATTTCTTGGACTATCGGCATTCTTTCCTGTAATCCTCCACTCACCATTTACCTCAGAGAATTTTACCTGTATTTCCTTCTGTGCAAGATACCTCGGCGTATGAAGCAGTTCCACCATAAAATCCTGATAATCCGAAGGTTCAATCCAGGTGGCTCCAACACGCACCTCAATCTCGGATGCTTCCAGATTTCTCGGCTGAACTGCCTCCAATGCACGGACATTCGGTGTGAATTCTGGATGATTCTCTGCAAAAGTTCTCGCAGTGTTTAATTTATCCCTGACGTTTCCAGAGAGATATTCATCTCCGCTTTCCCACTGGTCTGTCAGTGGATTTTTGAAAATAACTCCAACCAGCTCTTCTGTGATTTTCTCTTCGGTCTTTCCGGTCAACTGTGCCATATATGGGAGATCTACTTTAGCCTTTTCATTTAGGGACAAAGCAAGTGCTTCTGTGGCTGTCTCCACACTTGTTACAGCGACTGCCTTTTTAATGGTTCGTTTGGTGAACATGTCCGCTTTCCGCTTCAATGTTCCATCTTCATTCAAGTCTTCCAGGGAACACAGCAGACAATAAGAAGAGTCATCAGAAAATGCCCGTTTGTTAGCATTACTTCCAATAACTCCATACTTTGCTGTGTAGGTATCATACACCTGATTCAGTTTTTCCTGCTGTTTCTGGATTTCTTCGTCTGTTACAAATTCTTCCATCTGCATGGCGATCAGCTCACGAACGGTATCACGAATTGCAACCATACCTTTTACACGTTCTGCAGTGGCTGCAGGCATTTTCACCTGATTCATCAAAGAATTGACACGGTAATATACCTGAGCATCTACCACAGTATAGCTGTAATTTCGGACATTTGGATCTGCCGGAATACTCTCTGGCATCTCATCCAGTTCTGCCTCCACATCTATTGCCGGTGCCATGCTTCCCTTGATGTGTTTTACAGCTTCTTGTAACTGTAATTCCAGATCAGCTCCTTCCATTGGAGCACAGGTTGTTTCCATACCATACGGACCGGACACTTCTTTCATCTCACCAAGAATCATTTCCGGATGCTGAACAAAATACTTATTAATGCTAATTCCATTTGCATCACTCTCCAAATCTATCCAGTCTGGCATCTCTTTTGTGAAACTCTCACGCTTCTGGAAAAACAAAATATCCGTACTGACTTCTGTTCCCGCATTTGCTTTAAAAGCTGTGTTCGGCAGTCGGATTGCCCCCAGCAAGTCTGCACGCTCTGCCAAATATTTCCGGACTTCCGGTGATGCCTTATCCATGGTTCCCTTTGTTGTGATCAATGCAGCCACACCACCTGGACGTAACTGATCTATCGTTTTGGCAAGAAAGTAATCATGAATCATAAAATTGTAGCGGTCATATTGACGGTCATTGACCTTGTATGCACCAAATGGCACATTTCCAATCGCCACATCAAAGAAATCATTGGGATAATCTGTCTTCTCAAAGCCTTTGATCAGAATACTGGCATCTGGATAGAGCAGTTTTGCAATTCTGCCACTGATGCTGTCCAGTTCCACACCATAGAGTTTGGACTGGTTTAGATTCTCCGGAAGCATTCCAAAGAAGTTCCCGACTCCCATAGATGGCTCCAGAATATTTCCCTTTGTAAATCCCAGATTCTCCAACACCTGATACATACTTTCAATCACAATCGGCTGTGTATAATGAGCATTTAAGGTGGAAGCTCTGGCGGCAGCATATTCTTCCGGTGTAAGGACGGTCTTTAATTCCAGATATTCTGTTTCCCATGCAGATTTTGTCTCATCAAATGCATCTGCAAGACCTCCCCAGCCGACGTACCTGGATAAGATTTCCTGTTCCTCTGGTGTTGCATTGCGGTTCTCATCCTCACATTTCTTTAACAACTGGATAGCCATAATATTGGCTCGAAATTTCTCCTTCGGTGTTCCCTGTCCAAGTTCATCATCTGTGATATGGAAGTTCGTTGCTTGAATAGGTTCTGCTATTCCGTTAATCTCTTCCAATGATTCTTTTTCTTCCGATGCCTCAATTTCTCCTGATAATTCTTTTTCTTTTTTATCATAATCTGTCCACACACGATTAGAAATAGCAGTAAAATAGGAAGACTCTTCCTCCATAATTTCTTCCCTGATATCTCGTAATTTATCTAAGGTATCCGCATTTACTGTTTTATTGTGATAATGATAATAAAGTACTTCTTGTCCAAGTTTTACATCCAAACGTTCCAATTCTTGTGTTGACATTCGATCCCAAATATCATCTTTTTCAGTATGAATCGTGAAACCTTCTCCATCATCATGATATTCTAAAGTGTATTGAAGTCGATCCTCTTCTCCCTTAACTTTGCAATCAAAATCATAGATTTTTGTTCTGGTACCGGACATATATTCTGAATCAACTAGTCGCAGATCCGTTATATCTTCCGCTGTAAAAGTATCTTGTTCCAGCTGTTCTCCTAACATCTGCTGTGCTTCTTCCAGGTCTGCCAGTCTTTGTGCTTCCTGTCGCTCTTCGTACTTTTCCATTTCTTCCGGTGACAAATAATCATCTGTGCGGATTAACTGGCGGACACGTTCCGCAACCTTATTCCACTTTAATAAAACTTCTACCTCTGGATTGCCAATCTTCCCTTTTCCAAGCTTTAATCCTTTTGCATCGTGGGATGCGTCAGAAGCATCTGCTCCTGGTATTCCGGGTGAAGAACCACCTGTTCCATATTCATTTTTCAGGAACTCAGCTGCATCTTTCATATCATGGTGCTCCATGAAATATTCATAAATCCGGTTACGTCCTCCGGCAGTAATGCCGCCTCTTCTTAACACTGCATCTATTTCATCCTGTGTGATAAAGGATAGCGCCGGCCGCTCTACCTTGAATTGCTGAGCCACCCAGGAAAAATCTCTCTGGAGGTCACGAAAACGCTGAAAATACACTGGATTGTGCTGAATTTCCCAACGATGATAATTACTCGGATTTTCATTCATATCCGCTTGTAACCATTCAAACTGCTGATAGATTTCTTTTTGTCCTTCTGGATCTGGCCAGGCATTCCGAATGATATCCTGCCAATCCGTATAAGACCGGTATTCTTCCGTATTTCTATTTGTATCTCGGAAATGAAGTGCCAGAAGATCTGTCATTTCTTTCTGTTCCTGCTCGATAGCATTATTAGAGATTAGATTATCAACGTAATTTCCCTCCTCATACATATCTCGGATTCGATCAGCGGTTTCTTCCCACGTAACAATACGGTCAAAGTTTCTTCTTGCAGAGTCACCTCTCCGGATACGGATACCATCGTTGTCGTACCAGATACTGATTTTCTGACCATCTATGGTAAATCCTTTTCCTCCAGTTCTATATTCATCTTTCAGGAAACTTTGCATTTCTTCATTGTCCAGACCCTCAATCAGTCTTGCAGTAATGTGAAACAGCGTATTTTTCTGTCCGCTTCCTGTTCGGAGAATATCGTCTACCATTTCATCAGAAATAAGAAAAGCGGCTGGCTGTTCTAATGCAGCTGCCGCTTTCCTTATTTCTCCTAACTGTTCCTCTTCTGTTGGGAACAGGCTTAACTGTAAATAATCTCCTGGATCACCAGTTCCTCTGCCTGTGCTTTGATCTGGTTCATGTGTCTGGTCCACGCCATTGTGTCTGCCATCTTGTCCGGTGCCGGATCTTTCTCCAAAAGTTCGTTCATCAGATTGTCTACTCTCTGTCTTGCCTGACTGTCGATCTCCATCAGATGACTGTCCAGACGGTTCTGCAGTGTCAGAATGTTGAACCTGGCTACCTTGTGATTTCTCAGATACTCTTTCCTCATCATTCCGTACTTCCCGATCGTCCCTCTCGTCTCCTCCAGGCTGATATCCGGAATCTGGTATTCTCCGTTCTGACTGTAACTGATCTCTCTCATAGTCTACTTCCTCCTTATTTTCTTCTCTATCTTCTGTACTATCCTCTATGCTTTCACGAATTAACGTGTTAAATTCATTATAAACTACTTCTTTTTCTTTTGCAACCGTTTTCAGGTCATTTTCCAGATCCTTCAGAACATATCGTCCAATCTGCATCAAGACTGGTCTGCTGATTTCGTTGACTGCACTTCCCAGATGTCCTAATACTTTCAGCTGATTGAAGTCCGTAATATGCCGAAAATCCTCTGCATCCAGATATTCCTGTACATCCAGCCCACACCGGTTTAGTAATACATACCAGACACTATTGGTCATCAGTTCCCGAAATTCGACTTCCTGATTCTGTTCGTCCAGTTCTTCCAAAAATGTCCCTGTTACGTCCAGTCTCAGTTCTTCCAATGCATCTGGAAGCCATTCCTGCATACTCTCCTTCGCTGCCTGATGCAGACTTTCAGCAAGTCCTCCTTCTGTATCTTCCAGTGATAACTGTTCCTGCAGATAATCTGCAACCAGCTGTTCTCCTTTCACCGGAAGATTCCATAACTGAGGATCTTTTCCCAGATTCCGCACTTTATAAGTGTCCTGCACATCAAATACATACCGAAGTTTTGTTTTCGATCCGGAAGTATTGTCAATCAAGGCAATCCCCTTGGATCCCTTTTTGATCCAGCGGTACATCTTCTGATTCCAGATTTCCATGGATGCTACGGCAGTTGCTTCCGGTCGCTGTGCATAAATTAAAAGCTGTTCTGGAAAAGTGTATTTGTACAGTCTGGATGCAGTGTTTAGGAACCGCATCCATTCCTGCGGACTGGCAGCTACATCTTTTGCCACCTCTTCCGTTAGCTGTTCCATTGCATATAATTTATTTGCCATGTGCTACTCCTTTTCATAAAATCAGGGACTGCTTGGCACAGTCCCCTTAATATCATCGTTGTTTCTCTTTATAATGCTGTGGCAAGCTCTTTTGACTTATTCTTTGGCACTTTGTCTGCCTCTTTTGCCTTGATCTCTGCCTTGGCTTTCTCCAATCTTCCATGGATTCCACCTTTTACTTCTGCTTTTTCTTTTTCCAGACGTGCTTCCCTACGCTCAGCATTTTCCATTACTGCGGTCTTTTTATCACAGAACTGAACCTTATCAGAAAGCTGTTCCTGTCTTTCCACCTGTGTCTCATTGACTTCCTGTACCATCGCATTTAATTCTGGAACCTGAAAAATTCCGTTATCAGGGAGAATCAACACTTCATGAACGGAAGATGGGATGACAAAGTAATCACTTCCCAGGCATTCCCCAATCTGTTTACGAATATCTTCCTGCAGTAACAGGGAAGCTCCATTCATCTTAGCTTTGTTTGTCAGACAGAACATTGGGTTTTCCATGGCTTCCATATCCATTTTTTCATTCAGCAGGTTTTCTGGTTCTTCACCAAAAATCATAGATTTGATAATCTCATTCATATCCATAAGTGTGACACCACGTTTTCGGTCTGCCACCATCGCATCCGCTTGAATCTGTTCGGCAGATACTCCCCACTCGTTCATCAGAGAAACAGTTACCGGAATACTGCTGATCCCTTCTCCATTTTCCTCCAGATTTACTGCATAATAAGCTGCAAAATCTCCGTGTTCTGTGACTACTTTATCTGCAAGAAGATCGGTATTCCATTCCTTATCACAAATTCTCATCTGTAATTTGTCTTTCATCTTTTCATAATCCAGAATATCCGGAACTCCCATATCAAAAAATTCTGCTTTTCCCTGTGCCTCAATACGCATATCAGCTACATCACCAACACAAGAATCTACATCTTTTCCATGGATATATTCCTGGTAGAGGGAATCCAGATAGACTGTCGGTACGATTCTCTGATCTCCGTTTGGAATCGTGATACCAGTCAACTTCAATCCGTTATTCTTTTCAACTTCCTGAAGTTTAATTTCTGCGTCCTTATAAGACTCTGGCAGATACTCCTTTACATTGTCTTTGACATATTCATAAAATTCTTTTCTGTTCATCATACGCTTTTACCCCTTTCTGATCATGTGATGGTTCATTCTTTTTCTGCTGACCATCTGCTCGGCTTTCTTCTGATAAGCCATCATTCTCTTTAAAGTTTTCTCCTGGTTTTTTCGTGCTTCCTGTCTTTTTTCCATTGCTTTCATCATAGTTTTCTGTTCCTTTCTGTGATTTTTTTGTATGAAAAAGGGAGCCTCACATAGAAGCTCCCAATCATAACCGTTGGTTTTAGTTTCCTTATTTGCTTTTCCTTTTCCGGCTGATATAAAGTCCTGCCATACCTCCTGTGGAGATTACAAGAAGCAGGATTGGCAGCCAGATATTCGTGCTGTCACCTGTTTTCGGTGCGTTTGATACCTTTGTCTCTTCATGGGACTGTGGTGTATCCGGTGTGTTCGGTGTTTCTGGAACTTCCGGTTTCTCATTTGTCAGATTAAAGGTAACTTCCACAACCGGTGTACTGTCATCTGAATAGGCGAATGTCACTTCATGCTTGGTCTGATCCAGTGTGTATCCGTCCAGTGTCTTTGTTTCCACCAGATAATACTTGATAGCGGTATCATATTTGCCGTTCTTAAATGTGGCAATCTCATACAGCTTACTTTCTGCATGACCGGCAGCATCTGTCTTTAAGGTTTCCAGAACTTTTCCTTTGCTGTCACGAAGTTCAAATTCTACCCCTTTCAGTGGTTCTCCTGACGATTTATCTGTCTTATTGAGAATCACTTTTCCCTTGGCAGTATCATCTTTCATAGCCACTTTCTGGATTTCTTCGGTATCTTTCACCTCAAATGTCACATCGGCTGTCAGAAGATATCCTTTCGGTGCCTGCTCTTCACGTAAGGTATATTTACCGATTGGCAGTTTTTCGATATAATGTGCTTCCTCTGTGGAAGTCCAGCTCTCTACTACCTGATCATCCTTATCGAGAATCGTCAGTTTCGCACCTGGAATCTCAGTTTCTCCTGTGATATCAGTCTTACTGATCTCTACTTTTGTCACATCATCTTTCATCTCTACTTTCTGAATTTCTGCTGTATTCTCTACTGTAAAGGCAATACTTTCTGCAGTGACATATCCATCTGCCGGTTTTGTCTCTGTCATGGTGTATTCCTTACCAACAACCAGTTCTTTGATCACATGGGATTCTTCCGTAGAAGTCCATTCATCTACTGTATTGCCATCTGAATCCGTTACTTTCAGGTGTGCACCTGGAAGTTCTTTACCTGTTGTCAGGTCTGTTTTGGACAGCTCCACTGTGGTTGGCTGATTTTCAAAAGTAAAGTCGTAGCTTACTTCTGCCTGGTCTTCTCCGGCATATTCAAAGGTAAATTCCTGTACTTCTTCTGTTGTAACAAATCCGTCCGGCGCAAAGATTTCTTTCACATAGTATTTTCCATCTACCGGAAGATCTGCCGTAAAAGTAATCTGCCCTTTTTCATCCGTTACTCGCTGCTCGATCAGACTGTCTTTCTCAAGGAGTACCTCGCCCTTTGCATTTTTGATATCTTCACTGGTATAAAGACCGAAGACACCACCTGCAAGGACACGGTCTGTATCTTTTTCTTTCTTCACAACCGTAACCTTTACTTTCTGACGGGCATTCTGCCATTTCTCATCATAAGTAATGACTGGTGTGTCCTGATCACGGTAGGAAAGATCAACATATCTCGGCTCTTTATCCAGCACATAACCATGGGCAGTTTTTACTTCCTTCACATAGTACTTGCCAGCCGGTAGATCTCCCATCTGTGCAATACCATTAGAATCTGTGGTAATGGTTCCCACTTTTTCATCTGCTTTGAAATAATCTTCACTGACACCATCTGCCGCTTTAATATCTTCCGCAGCAAATACATCGAACGTCACATCTGTAAGGCTTCCGGTTACATACTCAAAGAGATGCTCCACAGTACCTTTTACATTGTCCAGAAGTGTCACCTTATCCAGAAATTCTCCATTTTTGTTGATGATCAGAAGTCCTGTTGGAACTTCATCTTTCATCTCTACTTTCTGAATCTCGGCAGTATCTTCCAGCGTAAACTTCACATCCGTCGTTTTCAGATATCCATACGGTGCCATTTCCTCTCGAAGGGTGTATTCTTCACCCACAGTCAGTCGTTTGATCACATGTGGCTGATCTTTTACAGAAGTCCACTGATCCACAACATTTCCTTCTTTATCAAGAACGGTGAGTTTTGCCCCATCCAGTTCCACACCTGTTGTTACATCAGATTTTGTGATTTCAACTGTTGTCGGCTGGTTCTTTTTCACTGTTTTCAGTTTTACTGTCTTCACATCCTGTCCCTGGTAAGAAGCATCCAGATTCAGAACTTCATCAGAGGATACAAATCCCGCCGGTGCTTTTAACTCCTTCACATAATACTGTCCAAGTGGCAGATCCAGCGTACATGCTGCAAGACCATCGTTATCAGAAGTCATTTCCTGTAAGAGTGTGTCTGCTTTCACGATTACTTTTCCATCCGCCTTAATATCCGCTTTGTTATAGATACCAAAGACAGCCCCTACTACGGTTGCACCATTCTCTGCATCCTGTTTTTCTACCTGGATTGCAACTTTCTGTCGGTCATCGCCAACAGTCACTTCCTGTTCAATCACAGGTGTATCCTGATCGGCATAGACAAATGCGACTTCTGATCTATCATGGTTTAGAACGAATCCTTCCGGTGCAGTCTTTTCTACCACATAGTAAGAACCAAGCGGCAGATTCTCTGCAACTGCTTTTCCGTCTTCCCCAGTCGTAACAGTTGTTACCAGTGCATCCTTCGCATAGATCAGCTGTCTGTTTCCGTTTTCATCTTTCTGATAATCCGGTGTATAGATATTTTCAGCGGCATAGACATTAAATGATGCACCTTTCAGGTATCTTTCTTCATAAACAAAATCCTTTTTGAATCCGGTCAGCATCTCACCTTTTTTATAGATTGTCAGCTTTCCTTTTACTGTATGGTTCTCGTAATCTACCGTAATAATGGCATCTCCGCTCTCAGAATCCATCTGGTATGCTGTGTTTGCATCCACTGCAATCTCTACATAGTTCTTGTTGATTGTGTACCCTTCCGGTGCATTGACTTCCTCAATCCGGTAATGTCCGATCTTCAGATTCTTCGGCATGATCAGATATCCCTGACTGTCCGTAAAATAAGACTTGTGAGTGGTTGTCACTGGGTAAGTTGTTACCTGTTCCACGTACTTTTTGTTGTCAAGGTCGTACACTTTAAATTCTGTTCCTGCAATCAGTACGGATTTCTTTGTTTCATCGTCTTTTTTCACGATTTTCAGTTTTGCCTTAAACTCTTCATCCAGAAGCACACGCCAGATCTGCGGCTCATTTGGATGATGCTCTGTGATATTCACTTCAAAATCATCGACCGGCTTGTAATTGTGCGGTGTTGTAGTTTCACGCACGATATAGCTTCCAAATGGTAATGGAATACTGCAGGCATATCCTTTTTCATCTGTGAAAATCTCCGTTGCTCCATTTTCTCCACTCACTACCGGTTTGGCAGAATCAAAATCATAGCTTCCATCTGCTTTCTTTGTAAGGGAAGATTTCAGATAAACTGTAAATCCAGCTCCGAATAACAGATCTGCATCTGTCTTTCCATTGTTAGCTGCTTTGATGATCTGGAATGGCTGCTTGATGACCTGCTCACTGGAAGTGCACTCTCTTTTTACTTCTGCTGTCATATCTCCTTCATAACTGCACGTAAGATCATGCTCTTCTGTATCTGCCAGGTATCCGGTCGGCGGTGTGATCTCTTTGACATAATATTTGCCAAGATATAAGCCATTTACAGAAGCCTGTCCTTTGTCATCTGTTGTAAGAGAAGCTACCTGTTCTCCTGCTTTATAAATAGTTCCAGTTGCTCCATCCGGATGCACGATATCTTCACGGGCATACAGACCATAAACTGCACCTTTCAGTGTGGCATCTCCCTGTGGTACTGCTTTTCCTGTCTCTTTATCAACTTTGAATAAATTGATCTTTGCTGTCACACGGTCATTGCTGAAGGTATGGGCAAATGATACGGTTGCTTCTTTATCATTGGTATAAGAAAACTTAAACGTATACACATCTTCTGTATTTCTTACATAGCCTTCCGGCGCCTGATCTTCTTTTACAGAATAGGAATATCCAATCGGAAGATCTGCTGTGAATTTTGCAGTTCCATCTTCGCCAGTAGTTGCTTTCTCAATCAGTGTTCCTTTTTTCACAATAACGGTTCCGTCTGCATTTCTAATATCATCGGATGCATACAGAGCAAAAATACCGCCTTTCAGTGGTTTCTTGGTGTCTTTATCCTGTTTAACTACGGAAACATCTGCTTTTTGTCTCTCGTTGTTAAAAGTCACATCTGCAAATACAACTTCTTTGTTCTGACCAGCATAAGTTAGAGTCACTGACTTTTCTTCGCTGCCGTTATAGAAATTGTCTGGTGCTTTTGTTTCTTTTACCACGTAGGTTCCAAGATGCAGGTTCTTCAGTGTAACAGAACCATTCTCTCCGGTAGTCAGGTTCTCTTTTACCAGATCACCTTTGCTGTACACTTTTGTGCCATAAGCAGTAACGATATCCGCTCCGGCATACACGTTATAAACAGCATTTTTCTGTCTACGGTTTTCATACTGAAATACAGTTCCGCTCTCACTGACCTCTGCTCCTGTCAGAACCTGTCCTTCTTTATAAATGGTAAGTTCTGCCAGCTGTTCCTTGTTTTCCACGGTCACAGCCGAGATCTTACTTGCTACCAGTTTCACATTTGTTGCCGTTGCATTTACCACATATCCCTGTGGTGCTGTGATCTCTTTCAGATAAACGGTATCCTGTGTCTTAATGATCGTAACAGAGGATTTTCCATTTTTATCTGTTGCCGGCATCTGAGTGATCAGCTTTGTACAAGCCTCATCGCTGTATACACCGAATACTGCACCTGCAAGATTGACATCCGCTGTATCGTCTTTCTTTACGATTTCGATCGTAGCCTGTTCAATCCAAGACACTTTGAAATCAATATATTTTTCATCTGTCACACCTTCACCAAATACCAACGCAAGATCCTGCGTGTCAGATCCGGTGGTGATTTTATAAGCAGAGTAATCTTTTGTAATACTTCCCTTCATTGTAGAAGACCAGCTCTGTGCCACGTCACTCACCTGTGTCAGTGGTGCAGAAAGATAAAACTTTGTTCCTCCGCAAATTTCTACACTTGCACCAGCTTTACTTGTTGTGCCTGTGCTTAGATTATGAAGTTTCACACCAGACGGAAGCTTCATCGTAATTGTCTGTAGCTTATCTGCTTTGAATGTAATATCTTTGGTTCTCTGTGAATTGCCATCCACATAAGCTTTTACATCTCCATCAGAAAATGACATTGCTACATCCGGTATTTCTGGCTGTGAAACACAATAATTATACAATTTCATTGCTAAATTCTTGGCTGTACTATTCGCTCCGGAAAAAGCGTCGCCACTTCCATTAGCATAAGAAGCCGCCAGATGAACAAGAATGAATTTTGCTCCAGCACTAAGATTTCCATAACCATTCTCTTCTGTAAAGAATCCTTCATCTCCTGCTGCCTTGGTTCCGTAATAACATACCTTAGCTAATGTTTTTCCATCTCCGACTTTACTAATCGTGTAATTACCTGTTCCTGGTCCCGGTTTTGATGGCTGTACACAGTAAGCAGTCGCAGATACATTTCCAAACTGAACCGTATACTGATAGGTAAGATAAGAACCATAACCATAATCCGCATAACGATACAGAGTTCCTCTTGTAACAGATACTTTCTGTACACTTCTTGCACTTGTCTTTGCCATAAAAGTGACTGTTTCACCAGCTTCCATGGCGTATAAATCAATTCCTTCCTCTTCCGCCTGCTCCATTGCATCCGATACTGTAAGACCTGTTTCCGAATCCGTTGTATTTTCAGTATCTTCTTCCATATCCGGTAATAGTTCGCTTGCCTGAGAATCAAATTCTTCTATCTCGCTTTCCGTCACTTCCTCTGTTGGAAGCAATTCCGAGTCTGCTTCTGAATTCTCCGTTTCCTCTGTCTGCTGTTCACTGCCAGCTGTTTCTGATTCGGTTACTGCTTCACTCCCTTCAGTTTCTGTCTGCACTTCTGTTTCTTTCTCACGCACAATCAGCTTTCGGCTGATCTGGTACTTCGGATGCTCCTGATTTACCGGTTCCACATAATAGACCGCTTTGTAAGTGTCCGCATGATCTGTCGTAAAATCCTCATTCTTATCATTCTTTGCTTCCTCAAATGTGACTTTAACCTTGTTATCATCCTTGATTTCCAGTCCGGTATAATCTGATTTCACATTAAATACACTGCCTGTTTCGATTTCATAATCTTTGGCAGTCACCACCTCATCTTCATCCAGAAGGTCTTTCACTTCCTCATAAAGTGGAGGTTTCTCCTCTGGCTGGATCTCCGCTGCATATGCCGTCATCGGAGACAGCACTGTACTAAGCATTGTCATGCCTGCCAGCAAGCCAGATACTACTTTTCTAAAATTACCTTTTTTCTTCATGCTAAGGTCCTCTCTTTCATATATTTGTGGCAATTGTTCAGAGCCAAGCAAAATTTCATAAATCAGATGTGAAATGCTTGCATTTCTAAGGCTGATTTTGAAATTTTATTTGGCGGATACGCCACATGAGCAAAAATTGCTGTTTCAGCAATTTGGCGAATGCGGCTCTGAACAATCACTATTTTCACATAAAACAGACAGTCCTTAGACTGCCTGCAATACACTGCTTATCGTTGCGGGAAACTCAGATTGAACTGTACATTTCCCTCTCCGGGATCAACCATCTCCACAGTTGCTTCGTACTGTCTCCCTGTTTTTCTTGATACCAGATCCTTATAATGGATTTTTCCTTTAGACAGGAACTTCTTTGCTGCCGTCTTATCCATCTTTTTTCCCTGACTCGCAAGGAATTTATCATTCTTCCATAAGGTAAAAGTACAGTTCCGGTCAGAACAGTAAAAGTTTACTTTCCCTTCCTGGACATCTGCTCCACATCGGGGACATTTGCCAATGACTTCTCCTTTTGCCTTTCCCTGAAACTGATTTTTCTTTTCTTCTGAAATTCCCTGATACCTGGCAACCAGTTCCTGCATCAGTTCTGTAATCCCATTTAGGAATTCATCTGCTGTCTCTGTATTCTGGGCAATGTGATTCAATGCCATTTCCCACTCTGCGGTCATCTTCGGAGATTTAATCTCATCTGGCAGAACTGTAATCAATACATTACCATCATCTGTCGGCACCAGATTTTTCTTTTCCCTTTTCACAAAACCAGACTGAATCAGTTTTTCAATGATTGCTGCCCTTGTTGCCGGAGTACCAAGTCCTTTCTTTTCTGTATCTTCGGTCAGTTCTTCATTCCCTGCACGTTCCATCGCAGAAAGCAGGGTATCTTCTGTGTACTGTTTCGGTGGCTGTGTGAAATGCTCCGATACCAAAGAATCACAGGGACCATAATGCTTGCCTGCCCAGATATCCAGCTCCGGCTCTTCTTTCTCAATCTTTACGCCAAAGAACTGTTTCAATTTATTTTCGATCGCCTTGAATCCTTCCTGCTTTGTTTTCTTTGCTGTGAGATAAAACGTATGATAATTGCAGGTGATCTGGCATTTATGGCTTTCATAAATATAAGGATCTGCAGTTGCTGTCAGAACCCTGGCACTGATCAGATACAAAATCTTGCGGTTTCGTTCTTTCAGTTCACCAATATCTGCTTTGGCTACTTCCATGGTTGGAATAATCGCATGGTGATCGGATACTTTCTTTGAATTTAATACCTTACTCACGTCTGGGTGATATTCCAGACCTTCAGCATAAGGCATTTTCCCAAGTAACATCTGAATCAGTGTTTCAGTGCTTTCTCCCATCTCATCTGTCAGATACTGGCTGTCTGTTCTCGGATAAGTGACCAGCTTCTGCTCATACATCTCCTGCACGGCATCCAATGTCTGCTGTGCGGTATAACCAAACATTCTGTTTGCTTCCCTCTGCAGAGTGGTCAAATCATAGAGCTTCGGAGGACGGACCGTTTTTTCTTTCACATCATCCTTTTCCACTTCGCACATACGCTCCATACAGTCCGCAGCCACTCTATCTGCATCTTCTTTTTTCTGAAAATGCTCTGTGACCGCATCCATCTCGTCAAACTTGATATGAGCCATATAATATTTTTCTTTGGTAAATTCCTTGATCTTCTGATTTCGATCCACGATCATGGCAAGTGTTGGTGTCTGTACTCTTCCAACTTTCAGATTCTGGTTATACAGAACGGAAAAAAGACGGCTCGCATTGATTCCCACCAGCCAGTCTGCCTTTGCCCTGCAAAGTGCTGACTGATAGAGACTGTCATAACACGAACCGTCTTTTAATGACGCAAATCCATCTTTAATTGCCTGTTCCTCCATGGAAGAGATCCAGAGCCGCTTCATCGGCTTTTTGCATCCTGCCTGCTCATACACCAGACGGAAGATTAGTTCTCCTTCCCGCCCGGCATCTGTAGCACAGATTACTTCATCTACTTTGGAATCTCGCATCAGTTTTTTCAAGATTCCAAACTGCTTTTTCGTGCCTTCCAATACCCTGTGTTTCCAACATTCCGGCACAATCGGCAGATCTTCATATCTCCATTTTTTATATTTTTCATCGTATTCTGATGCATCACATAATCCAACCAGATGTCCTACGCACCAGGAAACGAGATAACCGTTTCCTTCCACGTAGCCATCTTTTCTTGTTCTGGCTCCAATCACGGAAGCCAGTGCCATCGCAACCGATGGCTTTTCTGCAATCACTAATTTCATTTACTCCTACTCCTCTTCTTCATCTTCCAGTACATCATCATTGAAATCTTCATCTCTCAGGATTTCCGGTTCTGCACTTTCTTCCTGCTCATCTGCATCGTCTACTTCCCGTTTTTCTGACTCTGAATCTTCGGATTCATCTTCATCCTCTTCCATCTCATCCTCGTCATCATATTCATGCTTTGGTTTATAGACTTTGAAGTAATATCCTCCTGCCGCAGCTCCGACTGCTACCAGCGCAATCAGAAGATACGTTCCAAATGGGCTTTTATCTTCTGGCATCTGGATTTCATCCTCCACCTTATCTTTCTCATCTGTCTCTGTCGTTTCCGGTTTTTCTTCCTCTGCTTTTTTCTCTGGTTCTGCATAAACCGTATCCACTTCCGGAAGTGTCACTGAATCAGAAAGTGTGAAGTTCATCAGATCTTTCTCACTGACTTCTGTAAGGAAATACACATTATCCTGAGATTTTGAATTGTCAATAATCAAATAGAAAATCTTACCACTCTTCGTTGAAATGGTATAAAACTCTTTTGTGCCTTCCGTAGCTGTTTTGGTAACGGCTTCTGCCGTCTCGCCTTCTTTATTAAGCTGTTCCTCAATACCTGTTACTGTCCGATCATCCACGGTTCCTTTTGCATCTGTCGGCTCAGAAGCCTGTGCATCCTGCGGAAGCGGAGAAGTCGTTGTTTTCTCAGTCCCCGTTGCATCTGCACTGGTCGTAGTTGCCATTGCACCATTGCTGTCCCTGGAAGATTTCTGTTTTTCTGCCTGCTTCTTTGCCCATTCATAGTAAGGATTCTGCAACACATACTTTTCAGAAGTATTTCCAGCACCATCTGTTACCGTAATCTCAATCTGTTTTGTAGTAAAATCTTTCTGTGTCAGTTGCACTCTCAGCATTCCATCCTTCAAGTCTGTATAAGTGGTGCCATTGACGGTTACCGCAGTAATCCCGGATACTGTATCATTCCCCTGAATCGTCAGCACACCATCTGTCAGGGAAGCAGAGAGTGTCGGCTTTTCCGTGTCATAACACTTAATAGAGCGATTCTGCTCATAGACCTTCCCCTCACCATCTGTCACACGCACATACACTGTCTGGTTTCCAGTGATCGTGATACTTCCGCTTCCGGTTACATCCTGCCAGCTTCCATCTTTTCCTGCTTTTGCTTCAATCTTTGCTATTGAGAAACCTTCCGGCATATGGCTGGCATCTACCGTAACAGCAATGGTTGTTTCACCCTGTTTCCAGCCATCCGGTTTCTCAATCGTAATCGCAGGTGTGGTATTCTCAGCTGCATAAGCAGTCTGTGTCTGGAGCAAAGGTGTTGTCAGGCAAAGAAATGTCGTTGCTGCAAGCAAGCTCTTTTTTACCCTGCTTTTAGTAATTGTTCTCTTCTTCTGTTTCATTTTTTCCAGATTCATCATCGGCTTTTGTTTCCTCCTTCTGTATTTCTACCCTGCCGGGCAATTCATTTTTCATTCTCTTTTTGAAAGCTTCCAATTCCGGAATACTCATATCCATTGCACGGATAATTTTTACAATTTCCAGATTTTCTGCTTCTGTTTTTGCAATCTCCGCAGCCTTGAAACGCTTTAAGTCTGCTTCATATCTGGCTTTGGATGCTTCCATTTTTTCCTTGGCTTTCTCATAATCTGCCGTTGCTTTTTCAAGACTTTTCATCGCTTCTCCTTTCCGGACGGCTGATGCAGCCGCCCTTTTTTCTTACCATCGTCCAAATCCATAGAAATGGCTCTGCCAGTATGGAGAATTGATGGACGTATACTGCACCGGATGTCCACAATGGATCATCTGACCATTGCCTACATAGATTCCGATATGCGTTACCGGCTCCCCTGCGTCGTAAGTTCCAGTAAAGAAAATCAAATCTCCCGGCTGTGCCTCCGACTGGGATACTGGTGTACAAATGTTGTACAGTCCCTGTGCAGTCAATCTTCCTGTATTTCTTACACCAGAGTTTGTCAGGCAGTAACTTACAAATCCAGAACAATCAAATCCACTTGGAGAATATCCACCCCACACATACGGTGTTCCCAGATATCTCGCTGCTTCGTTCAACAAACGCTGTGCCGCTTCACTGGTGTATTCATTGCCGCCAAAGCCTGTCCCTTCTCCAGTTTCCAGATAAAAGATCGGGTTTAAGCGCTCTCCATTTTTCAGAAGTTCAATATGAAGATGGCTTCCTGTAGAATTTCCAGTATTTCCTACAAGACCAATCTCATCACCTTTCGTGACGGATGCACCTGCAGATACACTCCGGCTGCTTAAATGTGCATACCGCAGTTCATAGCCTTTACTGTCCTTAATCACAACATAATTGCCATAGCTATCGTTATAAGCAGAAGTTGTAACCGTTCCGGTCAGCCCTGCCATTACTTTCGTTCCCTCCGGTGCTCCGATATCCATACCATTATGAAGCTGATTTGCTCCTGAAATTGGATGAATCCGATATCCATAATAACTTGTCACACTGGAATACCAGTTAAAATCAACCGGTGTCGCAAACATCTGTAAATTGCCTTTCGTATCGTTATAGGCACTGAACAGTTCTTTCTGAAAAAATCTCAGCCTGTCCTGACAGATCAACATCAGATTTCCACTGTTTAAGGTGACATTCAGCACATCTACATCTCTTGTCCTGGTCACTTCCACTTCCTGGCTTCCATTATCATCTGCCAGATAACATTCCCAGGTCTTATGCCCATGTGCGGATGCCGCCGCATGATTATCATAGTAAACGTCAAACTGTACACCGTATCTTGCGAAAGCTCCGGTATCTTCTACCGTATATTCGACACCATTCATGACCACCTTTGTTCCCATTGGAACAAACGGATTGGAAGCATCTACCGCTAAGGTATGATTAGCAGTTGGGTATACTCCACTGGCAGTCGGGCCTCCGCTCCAAATACCACAACAGATTGGACAGTTACAATATCCGCTTGTTACAACCTGTCCCAACGATTCTCCAACTCTTACTGTTGCTGTCTCTGTCACAGTCTCATTGACTGCTTCAGTAGTCAGATGATATTGCTCTGCAAACAATGCATCCAGTTCAGGCTTGACCTGTTCAAAAGTAAACTCCTCATACTTTGCTGACAGATAACTGATCAGGATAAACGGATCATGCTCAATAGGCCCGATGTTATATCGGTATTCCTCATGTCCCGGTTCTTCAGACTCCATGTTGTTGATCCGCTCCTGCAGATTAGCTTCCAGCTGTGTGTAATACAGTTCCGCTTCCCGGATTGCCTGATCCGATGACAGATAACTGGTTCCGGTATAAGTGATCACATTTTGTAAAAACACTGCAGAGCAAGACGTGACATTCGTTATGATCAGAAACATCAATCCGATCAGAACTGCTACACTGATATACACCTTCCGGTTTTCTTTAAAGAAGTTGGTGACCTTACCGCCAATCTTCTTAATATAATCAATCGTACCTTTTGTAGCTGTTCCTACTGTCTGTTCACTTCGCTTCGCTTTGGCATAATCCCGTTTGATCTGTTGCTTCTGAATCTGTTTTTTCAGCTTCTTCTGCTCCTGATGGGCTGCAGCCTGTGCCTGTTTCTCTTCCTGTCTTTCAAGTCTGCTTCTTTTTCTGGATGCCCTCTGTTTCCTGCGTCTGGCACTTCTCTGTTCCAGCCGGTAAACACCTTCGCCACCTTCTTCTAACTTATGGGCACCTTCTACCGCCGCATTATCGTCTTCATTTTTGCTGATCTCACGGTGCAATGCTACGGAAGTTGCACTTCCTGCTTTCTTAACAGCAGAAATTTTTTCTGTTTTCACAGATTCCCCTTCGCCAAACTTCAAGCGGGATTTCTTCTGTCCAGGAGCTTCCCCTTCATTTGCCCGATAGACCTGTGCCTTCTTGGAATGCTGCTTAGCTTCCTTTTTCTTTTTTGCTTCCTCATAAGAAAACTTTTTGGCTTTTTCCTTCTGTTTTTGATGGCGAAAATTGACTCCATCCGTATCCATCTGGTTCAATTTCTCCATATCTTTTTCATTTTTCACAGAAGCACCAGTTTCCTCATAAGCAAATTTCAAACGCTGTTTTTGTTTTGGCTTTTTGCTGCCGCCGGTCTGATTTCTCCGGCTGTCTCCTCTGTTTTCTGATAGATCAGCACGTTTTTCTTTCAGTCTCCCTGACTGTCCGGCTTCAGATTTTTCTGCAAGTCTGGATTCTTTTCCGACTTCAGCACGAATCCTTTTCCGGTTTTGCTGCTTTCTATTTTGTCCAAAATCCTTACTTTGCTTCTCTGTCCGTATCAGTTCCGGTGCATCTCTGGATTTTTGCACAGAGGGACGAATATTTTTCCCACTCCGTTCAGACTGGCGGGAAGACTTATCCACAAGGCTTAATTCTTTTTCCCCTTGTTTTCCTCCCATCTGCACATCACTGGCACGGTTACTGACACGAACAGAAGATTTATCCGTCAGGTTTTCTTCCACCAGACCATCCTTGGTCATCTTCTGGACTTTCTTATCCCTGACTTTCATTCTCTGTTCTGCCACTACTTACTCCTCCTTCTTCGGATACCCTTTCCCTGCCTGTAATAAACAGAGAAAAGCGATGCCAAAAACAGCACCGCCACTAAAAGTTAATACATATGAAATTGCTCGTAACATTATTTTCTCCTTTGATTTAACCTGCTTCAGAAGTTTCCTCCAAGCGGGTTGTCATGATTTTATAGAGGGAATTCTTCGGAAATCTGTCTACGAATGGGATAATGACATTTCCATAGAACAGAAGTCCTTCCCCCTCATTGCTGTTGGTTACATAGGACAGCTGGGTTGGTGAGATATTCAGCTGTTTTGCCAGAATCTGCCTGTCTCCGGAAGCCTGGTTGAGCATATAAATGAAATCAGAGTTTTCAAAAATATTCTCGATTTCTCTGGAAGCCAATAAATCTTTGATATTCTGTGTTATCTGATTGTTATTATCAGGCGGCTTTTTATCCACCTCTCTGGGACTTTCGCCCATTTTCATCAGCGTGTCATTTCACGCTCAGCATAGCATATCTTTTTACCACGATTATATCGTACCGGCTGGCAATGCGGCCTCTTGGAGCTGTTATATTCTGCTTATGCAGGTTCAAGCTCTATGCGTTGCGTGTGGCTATTCTATTATGAATAGCCTTCCACTCGGATTAGGTCGCTACCCCTTTCCCGTTTTTTTCCGCATTGATACTTCTGACTTACTTGCCGGTTTCAGTCAGAACGGCGATAGTTTGCACTTTAAGCGACTAACAAGTAACAAACCAGTTCACCAGTTGGAATACCTCCCCATTTACGGAACCTCTTCCAAATTTCCACACTGTAAGCTGCTGTCTGCTCTTCTTTTAATAGAAGATGGAATTCATCCACATAGTAACGGGTAGATTTATGAGCGGAACGATTGATAGTCACTCGGTTCCATACCTGGTCCTGCACAATCAACATCCCGATCTTTTTCAGCTGTTTTCCAAGCTCTTTGATATCAAAACAAACGATACGATTGTTGATATCTACATTTGTGCGATGATTAAATACATTCAGGGAGCCTGTAACATAAATCTCCAATGAAGTTGCAAGACGCTGTGCTTCCGGCTCTTCCTGTTTCCGCAACAGATTATATAAATCCTCCAGGATTGGCATCTTCTCCGGCATTGGATCGGCAAGATATTCCTGATATACTAACCGCACACAACGGTCAATGATGGTCTTTTCTACCGGCTCCAGTCCATTCTTTCCTCCAACAATCAACTCACACAAAGACAGAATAAAATCTGCTTTCAGTGACAGTGGATTATCTTCCTCGGAATAATTCAGGTTCAGATCCATTGGATTGATATACTGGTCAGATACCGGTGAAACCTTCACCACCTGCCCATGCAGTGCCTGTACCAATGGAGAATACTCGGCTTCTGGATCGCAGATGATGATATCGTCTTCCGTAATTAGGAAACAGTTCGTAATCTCTCTCTTTGCTGAGAAGGACTTACCGGAACCTGGTGTACCAAGAATCAGTCCATTCGGGTTCTTCAAACGTTTCCGATCAACCATGATCATGTTGTTGGATAATGCATTCAATCCATAATAAAGAGCTTCCCCTTCCTGAAACAGTTCCTGTGTCGTAAATGGCACGAAGATCGCTGTTGAAGATGTGGTAAGCCCTCTCTGAATTTCAATTCGATTGACTCCCAGTGGAATACAGGACATGAGTGCTGCTTCCTGCTGATAATCCAGTTGTTTTAAAGAACAGTTATATTTCTGTGCAATTCCCTGCACCTGGAAAATATTGTTATCCAGTTTCTGACGCTTCCTTGCGGTATTCATCACCAGAACCGTTACAAGGAACATCCTCTCATTTCTAGACTGCAGATCTTCCAACAGGTTCTTCGCCTCTTCTCCATAAGTCACAAGGTCCGATGGAAGCACGTCCATATCATAACCGGAACGTACTGCTCGCTTCTGCTCTTCAATCTTCATCTTATCCAGATCTGAAATCTTACTCTTGATCATCTTGATCGCAGAACTCTGGTCAATGGACTGGATATGAATGTTAACATTGATGCTGTCATCCACATCCAGGAAGTCTGCAAGCATCCGGTCTGTCAGCTCCGGTGCAAGAATCTGCAGGTAACTCACACTCCCCATCGTTCTTCCCATCAAAAATGTCTGATTCTTGGAAAAGTTAAAGGAAGTCGGTGCAATAAAATCTTTGGTCTTTAATCCGGTTTCCGGCAGCATCTTATACTGGAACTTAAATGGTTCAATGCGATCCTGGT
Source organism: Anaerobutyricum hallii DSM 3353 (assembly GCF_000173975.1). Taxonomy (GTDB): domain Bacteria; phylum Bacillota; class Clostridia; order Lachnospirales; family Lachnospiraceae; genus Anaerobutyricum; species Anaerobutyricum hallii. The sequence goes on along the minus strand of NZ_ACEP01000029.1, from coordinate 16,306 downwards.
TGAACACATGATACAGAATCTCCAGCCTTTCCAGACCATTCAGGGAATGTGCCTGTGCTCCCAGGACCTTAAAGTTGTTTAAGATATCTGTTTCGATTCTTTCAAGCCTTGGTCTTGCCACTTTCAGGCTTTCCGCCTCGATTCCAAAAGTGATATACTTTGTCTTTACCAGACCATTATTTCCCTTGGAAAGCTGATTCTTCAACATGGTACGGTATTCTTCACGAATGGCATTGAAGTCATCGTTCTGATCCGGAATGTCAATGCTTTTCTCAAATTCTGCCACATCCACCTGCTGATTGATAAAGGACAGCTGCACACTGATGGAAGAATCAAAGTAATTTAAGAAATCACAGTAATTTTCAAATATCGTGGTCTTATCCTCATTTAAAGCAAGCTGATAGTTGATGTCATAAAACTGAATCGTCTTGGAGAAAAAGGTCTTTGTCACCTGGCAAATACCATCCTGCAGCATCCGAATATACGGAATACTCTGCTGTGCAGTTGTAGGAATGTTTTTCTGTTTCCTACGATCCCGTTCCTGCTTCTTTCTACGCTTTTCCTGTTCTCTTTCTTTTCTGCTTTTTTTGTTTCTTCTTTCCTGACGGTTTCTTTTTTCCGCCAGGGACAGACGCTCCTGCTGAGCCTCCTGCTTTGTCTTTTTTGCCATCCGGCACACCCTCCTTTTTCACAAGGGTGGAAATCTCCTGATAAAAATTTTCTGTCTTATATGGTCTTACTGCCGGACAGATAAACTTCTGTCGAATGATATTTGCCACCACTTTTTCAAAGGGAAGACCGTCTTTTTCATACATTGCCATGAAGAAAAATGGAAGCATGATCGTTACCATCAGGATGGCTGCGATACTGGAACCGATTGGTTTTCTCATGACCAGATAAAACGGAATCCCCACAACTGCGGCAAGTGAAAAGAAAATCAGCTGCCGCTTTGTCAGATTTAACGCTACTTTTGTTTTGACCTTGGTAAGGTCTTTTGGTACTGGTACATACGCCATGGTATGCGCTCCTTTCCTGCCCGTTAATGGGCATTGAATATTGATTTGCTAAGGCTTCCGGTCTTGAATAATGAAAATGCAAGAATCACGGTATAAGCCGCTACTGAAAACATTGCTGCATGAAGGTCACTGGATATGGTCATTGCATTTACTAAAACTGCATAAATTCCCACACAGACCATCATGAAGAATCCCTGAAATGCCAGTGCGAACAAGCCTTTTAAATAGTTGTTTCCGATATTGCCCCATTCCTTATTGGTCATGGTGGCAAACGGAATTGGTGCTATGGAAGTATAAAGGTAAATTTCTATCATTCTTCCGTACAAAATAACGGTTATAATGATTGACAGAATCCGCATGGTAATACTGATCAACAGCGTTTCCATGGATAACAAGAACAAATCCCCCAGTTCCATGTCTTCCAGTGCATCCACAATCCTTGTGATTGCTTCCGATGCATCCACCGCAGTGTTTCCTGATATCACCCCGGCGGCATTGTTGACCACATGCTGCCCAACGTCAAAGACCGCCATCGTGATATTGAACGTATTTGTCACCAGATAAATAGCTACATACGCTTTGAAGATCCAGAGGAAAATGTTATAAGTCTCAAATTCATGAAAATTATTTTTCTGCGTTACCATCGTAATCAACTCATAGCACAGGACAAATGTGATGATCAGTCCCGCAATGGGGACGATCACCGTCTGGGAAATGTTCTGGATCAGATTGAAGATTCCGGCATTCCATCCCTGCGGTGTCTGTCCCACCTGCCCGGCTATGGTTCCCACCTGCTCATTGACAGACGTGAACATGTTATCCAAACATGACTTAATAAGCCCGATTAGGATATCCTTTATCGCTTCCGTAATTCTCTCAATGATGGTGTTCATCTACCACTCCTCTTAAGAGAACAATGTTGCCAGCTGTGGAATCAGGGTAGTTCCCAGCAGCATGATTCCGGCACCAGCCATCAGCTGTTTGATGCCCTGGCTCTTAGCGCCGGGATTGTCATTTCCATATCCTTCCAGAAGGTTTACGACACCCCACACGCCAAGACCTGCGCCGATTGCGACTACAAGAGTTTTTAAAGTTGTAATTGCACTGCTAAAAAATGCCATATACATTCACCAAAACTGACTTCTTTCAGGTGTTTACGGGAATGAAAAAACACCGACTAAAAAGCCGGCGCACCTAATGTCAGTTATTCCTTTCCTCATTATTTTTCGTTCATTCCCAAGGTTACTCCGACAGCTCCACCTGAATTACCTCCACCTCTTCTTCGGGTTTCGGTGTGTACTGCGGATTTAACTCTTTTTCTACTTTGTATCGGTTTTTCTCATTTTCATCTGCAAGAAACCGATAATTTTTGTGTTTCGTGATATCATATTTGTCTGAGAAAAATGGTCTGGCACCACGAATCTGCAGGATACATTTTCCTCCATCCATGACTGCAATCTCATCTTCTGTCATCAGCTGTTTGCCTGTTTTCTGGTAATTCAGTCCAAAGGATTTCTGATTACTCCTCGTCTCCGAAGTGTTATACAGGTCAATAGTTTCCTTACCCAGAAGCTCGCTCATTTCCTTTAAGGTGGTTTTCTCTTTGCCACCAAGGAAAAGTGTAGTATCACAGTTGCCCAGAATGGTATCTGCACTATCCTTGTACATTGCCTTTAACTGGCTCTGTGACTGCAAAATAATAGAAGCAGAGATTTCCCTGCTTCGGATGGTTGCGATTAGCTTGTCAAACTGTGGAATCTGCCCGATGTTGGCAAACTCATCAGCGATGACACGCACATGCACCGGAAGTCTTCCACCATATACATCGTCTGCCTTATCACAAAGCAAATTGAAAAGCTGTGACTGCAGCATCGCAATCACAAAGTTAAAGGTTGTATCTGTATCGGACATAATCAAGAACAAGGCTGTTTTCCTGTCCCCAATCTTATCCAGTTCCATTTCATCGTAAGACATGATCTCACGAAGTTCTGCGATATCAAATGGGGCAAGTCTGGCTCCACAGGATATCAAAATACTTTTCGCTGTCTTTCCAGCCGCCATTTTGTATTTTTTATATTGTCTGACCGCAAAATGCTGAGGTTCTTTTGCCTCCAGCTCTTCAAACAACATATCCACCGGATTCTGGTAAGTTTCATCCTCTTCACGGGTTTCACTTTCATTCAGCAGATCCAGAAGGGTGTTGAGATTTTTTTCTTCCTCTTTCCCCTCGTACCAGATAAACGCAATCAATGCTGTGTACAGCAATTTCTCTGCTTTCACCCAAAAATCTTCGGAAGCTTTTTCCCCTTCGCCTTTGGTATTAACAATGATTGTTGTAACCAGCTTCAGGATATCTTTTTCAGACCGTATATAAGCAAATGGATTGTAATGAAGCGATTTGGAAAAATTGATGGTATTCAGAACCTTAATCACATATGGCTCATGTACCACTTTTCCAGATTTATCTTTCATGATATTTCCATTCTTATCTTTCTTAGGTGGTCCCTTTGCTAACATCTTCCCACACTCTTCAATCAAAGTGCCTTTCGGATCTGTAATGACCATGGAACAGTTCATCTGCATGACCGATGGTTTTACGAAAAAACGTGTCTTACCGGAACCACTGCCGCCGATGACCACTATATTTTTATTTCTTGCATACTTCGGCTGCTTCGGTCTGCTCTCCATGGTCAGTGCTTCTGTTGCTGTCAATGGAATGTTCATCCATGGATCTTCCGACATATAAGGCTTGATATCCTCTGCGGTTCCCCATCTGGCTGAACCATACTCGATGCCTTTCCGTAATTTCTTTGCGTCTGCCTGTTTCTGCCAGACCAACACTTTCAGAACGACTGCAACAACAATACCTGCTAGCAGATCTTTCCAGTTATTGCTTAACACAAAACCAGCAAAAATCCGGTCTGCGTGTTCCATTGCATATAATAGTTTGTTCCCCATATCTTCTCCCGGACTGTTCCGGTAAAGAAAAAATGCCCGGTCTGCATAGAAAGCAGCCAGAGCATAAGGAATATTTGTAAGAACCAGTTTCTTTTTATCCAGGGCGGACAGCTTACCCCCGATTTTATTCTTCCACTTCTGCATCAGAGTTTTGCCGCTTTTCTTTTTCATCGACTCTGCTCCTGATGCCGGTTCTTTACTTTGTCCTTCGATTTCTTTGGCATCATTGCCCGGTAAGCTGCAAGACGCTTATGAATGGAAGGTTTATTCGCTTTTTGAATCTGTTTCTGGGAAAACTCACGGAAAGCAGCATTGAGTGCATCCTGATCACGTCCCTTGAAGAATACCAGATAAACCGGAGGCTCTTTGCTCTTGTCTTTTTTCAGAGCATAATTGATCCCGTATTTTCTGGCATACCGTTCAAAGGACTTGATATTTTTATTTGTGATCTCGATATTGACCATCCCGGCATTCTGTTTTGCCAGCTCTTTTACCGTGACCTTTCCCTGTTTCGGCTGATTTTTCTGTGCTTTCTTCTCTACTGATTTCTGCTTCTGATGACGCAGATACGCAACAAGAACCTTTTTCAACAGGTTTGCCGTAATCTTAGTAGCCCGAATACAAAACGTGACCGTTTTCTGAGTTACCTCTTCCTGCATGACTTTTCCCTCCTTTCAGCGATTCAACTGCTGTCCAGATCTGTAATCATGGCAATCACCCCCTTTAATGAAAAAAGACAGATTAACCGGTAATCAGGTTCTGCACCTGTACGAGTTTTTCTGTCCCTTCTTCTTTTCTCTTATCTTCTCCACCACAATAGATGGGAACACACATTTCAAGTATTCTACTGTAAATACGCTGATGGGCAGTATCCAAATCTGTGGATTTCATTTCATTCAGTCCCAGATTCGTTGTTACGATCAGCGGAAGCATTTTACAATAACGGCTGTCTATCACATTATAGACCTGCTCCAGGGCAAACTCGGAATTTCGTTCTATTCCCAAGTCATCAATAATCAGCAGCGGATAATCCACAAGATTTTGTATGATCTGGTTCCTATCTGCCTGATAGTTGGTCATTTCATTTAAGATTCTGGAAAAATTTGTCATCATGACACGTTCTCCCTGTTCCAAAAGTGCATTTGCTATACAGCCTGCAAAAAAACTCTTCCCGGTTCCAACTGGTCCCATCAGAAGCAATCCTACATTTTTTCTCTTCATATCTGTCCAGTTTTCTACATACTGCCTGGCAATTAGTATCTTCTGGTTGCTTCCATTGTCATTTTCAAATTTCCATTCCCAGAATCTTCTTTCCCGAAGTCCGACGGATTTTCTCTGATAAAGCTGCCGCTGTGCTTCTTCCCGCTGCATCTTCTCATCAAGTTCCTGCCTGGCTTTTACCTCGCATTCACACAAACAGGACACTACATGCTCAAATCCCATCAGACTAACTTTCATCTGTTTTCTTTTTCCACAGATACCACAATGAAGACATCCCTCTTCATCCAGATAATCTGCTGTTACTTTGTTTTCCATCACAGGCTTTCTCCTTCCTGAAACTCATATTTATCCATTCCTGCCCTGGCTCCATCTCGTTCTGCCCAAAGACAGATTGTTGCAAAATGATTCTGATACTCTTTTCCACTGGATTTCATATAAACAGAGAGATGATCAATCCGTTTCTGATAATCCCATGGAAATAGAGTCATCAACTCCTGCAGTTCAGCTTCCGACAGAACAACATTTTTAAATCTCCCATACAGACCGAATTTTTCTTCCAAAGCGGGAGTATTGCTCTTACTCTTATCAGTATGATTCTTTTCAGTCTTATTTATCTTAGTATTACTTCCATCCAGATTCTTGCAGTCCGGACTTCTATTTTTTTGCGTTCCGGACTTCCAGTTTCTTGCAATCCGGATTTCCAATTCCTTGCAGTCCGGATTTCCAGTTTCTGGCGTTCCAGAAGCAAAGTATCTTACGGGCTTTCCTCTAATCCGTTTCACAAAATTTTTCACGTATATGACAGAGGGACGATTATTCCCCTGCCGATACCGTTCAATCAATCCAATCCCATGCACACTGTCAAGCTCATAAAGAAGCTTTGTTACTGTTGTATGCGACATTCGCAACAGCTCCTGCAATTCTGCAATCGTGTAAATGATATAGACATAACCATCACCGTCAATCCAACCATTTTTTTTAGAAAGACTGATACGATCTAACAGGATTCCATACAAGAGTTTTGCGTCTGTTGAAAGACTCTGAAATTCTTTTTCGGTAAACAGAGCTTTCGGTATCCGGAAAAAAGAAAACTGGTCAGATTCTTCTGCTCTGAAGTATTCAAAATCTGCCATAAATTATTTCCTATTCTTCTATATTATTGAAGTCATACCCTGCTGCACTTCCTGTACCATGACATAATTCATCAAGCACATAATTGAATGCATTCATCGCTTCTTCCAAATAGATTTCCCTAGCCTCTTTATCACACGCATACATATCGGCAATAAATCCTTCATCATTTCCTATTGCGTGTACCAGAGTCTCCAGAACTTTCATAAATTTCTTTTTTGAACACTTTTTATTCTGCCTGTTCACATATTTCTGAATATCCAGTACTCTATCAGCATTTTCCTCATTCTCTTCAAGAATTCCGAACGCCAGATTCATGCCAAATTCATAGCCATCGCAGGAAATCTGATCAACAGCAAGCTGTCCCAGCTCATCTCGATAATTTCTTTCTTCCATTGAAGTCAGTGGTGTCTCATATTCATACAGATATCCCATATCTGCAATTGTTTCCAGAATATCTCTGGATGCTTTCACCATTTTGTCCATAATGATTTCTCTTTCTTCCATCGGCATATTTGCCATAATGCTGTCTAATGTCATCATTGATTCTTCCTCCATCTCATTTTCATAAATATCGTTGATATAAAAGTGGTTTGCCTTTCCATTGTTCGGAATGATACGCACCAGATTTCCAACCTCCACCAGTTCCTGTACTGCCTGATCTACCCCATATCTGGTTGTATTCAGGTCTTTCTTCATTTCACTTTTTGGATAAATTACATACAAATCCCCCTTACCATCTACCCAACCATTCTGCACCGCAAATTTCAAACGATCCAGAAATAAGCTGTATAAAATCTTTGCTGTATTTGACAGATTTTTGTATTTTTCCATCTGGAACAGCACCTTCGGCACCTGCAGACAATCTACCAGCATATACTCCATCTTACTCATTGATTGTTTCCTCCTTCTGTTTGTACAGCACTTCGGCTGAATTAATATTGATTTCCAACATCCCTACAAATACCTGATAGTACAGAAGGCATATCTGTTCATCCTCTCTTGCCAGATACAATCCTTCCAGTTCATCGGACGGATGTTTCATTCCATATACTGCCTGACAGATATCATGGATTTTCTCACATTCCACACTTCTAAGATGCTGCTCCAAGGTGTGGTTAAATCTCTGCCAGTCCTCCAGTTTCTGATTTACTGACATCATGCACTGGAACAGTTCCGCTGCTTCACATGCTGCTGACAGCACTACATTTTTGTTATTGATACTTCCATCGGCATTTTTCATATGCCCTACCATATACGCCTGATCTACTGAACCCATCTTTTATCCTCCTCTATCTAAACGGCATTTCTTCTTCCATGCCCTCTGGGATCTCTAAGAACCCTTCCGCATCTTCTGGAAACGGTGGTCTGTCAACCATTTTTGCACCTGCGAATTCAATCCGGTTTGCATACACTTCGGTGGTATAAATCTTTTTCCCGGTATCCTTATCTTCATAATTACCTGTGACAATCTCGCCTTCCACCATGACCTTCGTGCCCTGCATCAGATAATCTCTGGCAAATTCTGCTTTCTTTGCAAAAGCCTTTACCGGAATGAAACTGACTTCATCGGAATAATTTCTTCTGACTGCCAGAACAAACTTGGCAATCTTATGAAGTCCTTTTTCATTCTCCACTTCGTTGTATCCGGGATTTCTTACCAATCGCCCGGAAATAACTGTTGTATTCATTGGCTTAACCCTCCTATGCTTTCATTGATTTGTAACAGATGCCGATACATGGTCCACATTTTCCATAGGCACATCCGTAACATTCATCTTTTTCCAACTCTTCTTGCTTCATTTCATCGGCAAACATTCCTAACAGTGTTGTATAAATCTTTTTCATTGCAAGGAACTTTTCTTCTGCTTTTTCCATCTTCTCTTTGTAAAATGGGATCAGTTCACGAAGAACTGGATGGAAACGTTCATTTTCATCATCCCAGGCACAGGTTTTCATCATACAACGTGGCTGTTTCTCATAATTGCCCAGATAATACGGGCAGAACGTACAGCCTCTTTCTTTAACAATTTCCACCGGAATCACTGGCATCTGACTTTTGATTTCCTTAGTTACATGCTTACTTTCAATTCGCTCTCTCATCTTAAAAATCCTCCAAGAATATATATTTGCAAAAGGGACTTCCCCTGAATTGCCTGGTTTTAAGCACAAAAAAAGAGGCAGACTTACGATTTTTGTTTTCGCAAGCCTGCCTCTTATCAATCTAATATTCTATTTTCCAATGACATACCGTATAAACACGTATATCGCTCTAATCACATACACTGGAATCATGATACTTCCAATCAATGCTCCAATGATGACACTTAATGCAGCCATACCAAGTGTTGCTGTGGTATCCATTCCTCTAGGGATTAGAATCAGCCGCATTTTATGTATTCCAAATGGAAGTCCGGAAAGAAATATCCACCAGAACAATTCTGTCTGTCCACTGACTTTCATGATGGTAAATACCATCCAGAACCAGAATAGCATAAATGCCAGTGGCAATATTGATTTTTTAATTACATCTTCTATCATCATCTTTTCATTCCTTCTGTCCAACTTTTCATATCATATTATTGTTTTTCTGCCCATGATGCTAGGAGCATAAATATCACTTCTTCCATCTGAGCTTTAGAATATGACTCAGGAAAATACTGTTTCAGCTTTTTCGCAGGAATCTGCACCTGTACTTTCTCAGTACTCTCATTCATACAGATCTGGTCAATCTCTGAATACGTCAACATCCGCTCTTTTGAAATCTGCTTCAATTCCTTTGCCTGCTTCATGGACGGTACCATATTGTGATTACTCATATACTGAAGCAATATCTGTTGTTCTTCACTTCTCAAATATGAAACTTCAACAGCTGTATTAAAGGGAAGCTTCTTCTCGTCTGCCAGTTCTAAAAGCTCTGTGATTAACTCTGTCAGATGAATATATCGAAGAATCTGTCTGGAACTATCTCCTGTATTCTGACTGACTTCTTCCACCGCCAACTTCTTGCCAACTTGGCAAGAAGTTAAATCAGACCGTTTCCCCTGACGCTTTAACGCCTCATATTTCATTTTATAAGCAAATGCCTTTTCGCTGATCAGCAGCTCTTCTCGTTGAATGTTGGAATCTACCATGATCACCGTCGCTTCATCATCTGTAAGATCTTTGATGATAACAGGCATTTTCTCTAATCCTGCAAGTTCACATGCTCGTTTTCGCCGATGACCAGCTACAAGCTCATAACCACCGGACTCTCTCAACCGCACAATACCAGGAACCAACACGCCATACTGTGTAATGCTATCTGATAATTCTTCCATTTTCTTATCATCTTTTACTTGAAATGGGTGATTCGGAAATGGATGAAGGCTTCCTATTGCTATCTCACTAATTCCATTGGTCGTCTCTTCATTTGTTCCAAACAACGCATCAAGTGGCTGTAAGGAAATGGTAGTTGCTCTTTTTTTAGATGGCATCTTTCAGCACCTCCTCCGCCACTCTCCGATAGGCTTCTGTAGCTTTGCCTTTCGGATCATAAGAGAAAATACTCTGTCCTTCTCTGACTGCTTCCTTCATTCTTACAGAAAATGGAATATAATTATCAAAAATATGAATTTGACTTCCATATACATTTCTGAGAAGCTCCATATTATTTCTGGCATCATTCGTATGAGCATCGACCATCGTAAACAAAATACCTCCTACTTGTAGCTTCGGATTGATCTGCTTACGGACCTTGCCGATTGTTTTTAACAGTTGTTGCAATCCTTTGATTGGTAGGTAGGACGCTTCAACCGGAATGAGGACTTCATCCGATGCAGCCAGCGCATTGATCGTAATCATTCCCAATGATGGCATACAATCTATGATGACTGCATCATATTGATCCTTGATACCATATAAAATCTGTTTCAATACATATTCCCTGCTCATTGCATTTACCAACTGGACTTCCGTACCTGCCAGTCCAATATTAGAACAGATAATGTCTATTCCCTCTGCCTGATGTCTGATATAACAGTCGGAAGGAATATCTTCATCTTTCATTACTGCATCCATAAGAGCTGTAAGTGTTTCATTACTGTCATCACAATCACGATATCCAAATCCTGCGGATACATCAGACTGTGGATCGGCATCAACGATTAACACTTTCTTATTCTTTTGTGCTAATCCTACAGCTAAATTAGCTGTACATGCGGACTTTCCAGTTCCCCCTTTTTGGTTTACAATAGAAATAATTCTAGCCATTTTTTCATCACCTTTCAATCAATAAAAATGACCGAATCAGCTAAACAGATTTTCATCCATTACGAGCTAATTCGGTCCTGTTTTCACTATTAAATTGTAATATCACCACTTTCGTGATACAGTAAAAGCATCTCAGATAAAAGCGGAAATTTTCTTTCATCTGAATAAGGTTTTTATAAAAGATAGGCCTTTCCTTCATAAATTTGTTGATTCGTTGCAAGTTTTTTTCAGGACCAAATCGACTCAACCCCTTGTATTTACTGGGTTTCCGTTGATTTAGTCTTATTTTATCATCATCATCTCCACATCGAATTCCTGTCCAATATAAAATTTGAAATGCATAATATGAAATCGGTTTATCTTTAATAGCTTCAGAAAATTTAAGATATTCATCTAATGTCCAAAATTGCATCTCTTTTCCTTTTGCCCTTCCCATTTTCTTATTAGCTATACATGGATTTCTCGGCAGTTCATAATATTTGACTGCATGATTAAATATTGCATTTAACTGGTTCTGAATACTTCTAAGATAAGTCTGTGAATACCCTTTTCCGTTCTCATCCCTTTGACTTAATAGCTCATTTTGCCATTGTAAAACATCAACAGAAGTAATTTCTGACAAGCTTCTATCCTTAAAATATGGTAGAATATGTGCTTCTATGATATTTTCTTTATTATCCATAGTACTAGCTTTTAACTGTGGTCGTAAATCTCCCATATAGATATCAATAAAAGCACCAAATCCCATATTAATATCTTTACTGGTCTTTGCCAAAAATTCACGTTCATACTTCAATGCTTCTTTTTTAGTAGAAAATCCTCTTTTCTCATGTTTTCTACGCACGCCTTTCCAGTCTTTGTAGTAACAAGCAACACGCCATGTCGTTCCTTTATATCCATTCCATTTGTCTTTATATACCGCCATATCCTACCTTCTCCTTCCCATAATTTAAATATGGCTTTCCTCTCAGGAATTTTGTATAATCATCGTGTAATCTAGCTTGAATATCTAATGTACCCACAAGACTCTCTATGTACAAAGTAGAAATCAAATAGGAGGACATATTTTTTATTTCAAGAGTCGCATCTATAAGTCTGTTTAAAATGTCCGCTATATGTTCATATCGTAATTTTAAGAAACGAGATTTCACTTCTTCCCATGGATAAAACGTACCTTTCACTAAAACTTTATCTCTTGGATAGCAAACCATATCGCAAATGACATCATAAATCTCATGTACCATTATGACCTCATCTTCATTATGACGTTCTGCAATTTCTATAAGCCAACTAAGCCTTATATTATCTGCAATTATTTCTTTGTATTTATAAATATCTATCTCTCGCTCCACATCCTCTTCTACTTCTGATTTTCCAGATAGATGGATAGATTTTATATTATCTGTTTTTATTTCTTTGCTCTTATTATCCTTATTATATTGCAGTGTTTTTTCCGCGATGGCATTTCCGTATTGGTTTTTCCATGTCGAATTATCTGTAATGGATTCACCGTGACGGATTTCCCGTGGCGGTAAATCTATCACATTCCTCTTTTCAGTAAAAACTTCTATTTCGCTAACATACTTTCCATCTTTTCCCCGAGTCTTTTTACGCACTACATATCCCAGTGATTCTAAATTAAAAATAGATTTTCTTATAGCGTCTACACCATCTGGAACAATAGCACTTAAGCCCGATATGCTAAATTTCCATTCATCTGGCAAACTGCATATTGTACATAAAACTCCTCTATCTTTCATAGAAAGCTCTTTATCTCTCAAAACATTATTACTAATTATTGTAAAATTTTTTTGAGTTTTATTTTTTAAAACTGCCATTCAAAAACTCCTTATCTAAGATTTTTCTTGAAAAGAAGCACCTGCCATGCTAACATTTACTCAGCACATTCATGTTAGTAATAACATGTGCAGCCCCTTTGCCGAGGGGCTTTTTCTTTTCTAATTATTTCTGTCTTTCTTATTAATGAACACCAGATTTCAAACACGCCTCCTCATACCAGATTCGATTAACCTTTCCTGATACTACAATCGCTCTTGGATTCTGTTCTTTCATTTCCTTATTCAGTTGCTTTATCACCTCATAGGCTTTGGCTCTAGATACTCCAAGATCAAATTTGACTGTATCGACTCCTACAAACATTGGTACTCTTTCTTCTGTCATAACTTTCTCCTTTCTTGAATTTAATAATCAACCTTAAAGGTTTGTACATTCATAATATACTAATCTAATCAGTTAAGTCAAGTCTTAATTTTTTTAGTTAATCCAATTTTTTTAGTTTAATATTTTTCATTTCTTGTTATAATAAGATTAAACTATTTTTGAAAGGTTGATTTTATGACTTTTGATATTATGAAATTATTTGAAAATGATAACTTTATCTCTCCTGGTTCAATCGGCGGAAAAATAAAAAAAATTCGTGAGTTAAGGGGACTTACCCAAAAACAATTAGGTATCATGTGTGGTTTTTCCGCTTCATCCGCAGATGTACGAATTGCTCAATATGAAAAAAACAAAAAAATACCAAGAGAGAAAACACTCAAAGACATATGTGAGGCCTTGAATATTGATGTGTATTGCCTATTTGATGCAGATATGCTCCCATATCAGCGTATGTTTCACGCTTTATTCGATATTGAAGACTTTCATGGTTTACATCCTATAAAAAGAAATAACAAATACTATCTTGAATTCAGTGGACCTACTGTTATAGGGCAAGATATCCTTCCTCATGATTTTGACGAATTTCTTAAAGAATGGTATGAGATGTACCAACAACATCTTCCGAATCCAAGCGATACTAAAAAAGAGAAAGAAAAAAAAGAAGCTAACTATGCTCTATGGAGATATGAATATCCAATAAATGTTGCTGAGGAAAACACAAAAAAATTACAAAATCAAATGAAAATGAATCACTTACAAGCTCAAATGGATGCTTTAAATGCAGAAATGCAAGGTGAGGCCGAACTATCACAACTTGATTCTGCAATGGCAGATGCTCTTGCAGCTAGTAAAAAAGTATATAGGGATATCACAAAAGAATCTGAATTTATTCTGCTTATAAAAAAATTAATAGAAGCAGATATTCCTATAAAGCGTTTTTCACCCGAAGTCAGCACTAAAATTGACTATGATCACATGCACATTATCTCTATTAAAACACAGGATATAATTAATAATGAATCTAACAAGTCATATTTCGCTGAATTCCTATGTCAAATTGAAACTATGCAAAGAGCCGGTTTGAATATCAACAGAAAAATTACTTGCAAAAATAATGAATTGTATGTAACTTATGAAATAGCCAGCTCACAATGGAAATATCTTGAAAACCTAAACAGATACTGGGATGATATTATCTATATTAAAGAGCGAATTGGTTCATGGCCAAATCAAGAAATAGACGAATTAAATAAGAAATTTTTAAATAAGATTACTGGCCCTCATGACATGATAATTAACTAATATTACTTTTTCACACAAAACTACTGGAATAATATAGACATTTTATAGACGAACAAAATAAAGAGCCGCTATCTAAGCGGCTCTTCGGCATTTTGGTACTATTCAAACTCTATCGTTCCCGGTGGTTTGCTCGTCAAATCATAGAATACTCGATTGACTCCCTTAACCTCATTGATAATTCGGTTCATAACTTTATTAAGGACTTCGTATGGTAACTCAGCGGATTCTGCAGTCATGAAGTCGATGGTCTTTACGGCACGAAGTGCTACTGCGTAATCGTAGGTTCTCTCGTCGCCCATTACGCCAACGGAGCGCATGTTTGTGAGTGCGGCAAAGTACTGATTGATTTCCTGGTCAAGACCTGCATTTGCGATTTCTTCACGGTAGATGGCATCGGCATCCTGAACGATCTGTACTTTTTCTGCGGTTACTTCGCCAATGATTCGGATTCCGAGTCCTGGACCTGGGAATGGCTGACGGAATACTAACTTTTCAGGGATTCCGAGTTCCAGACCTGCTTTTCGTACTTCGTCTTTGAAGAGATCACGAAGTGGCTCGATGATTTCCTTGAAATCAACGTAATCAGGAAGTCCTCCTACGTTGTGGTGGGACTTAATCACTGCGGATTCACCGCCAAGACCACTTTCTACAACGTCTGGGTAAATGGTTCCCTGTGCGAGGAAGTCTACTGCACCGATCTTCTTGGCTTCTTCTTCGAAAATACGGATGAATTCTTCTCCGATTATCTTACGTTTTGCTTCTGGTTCCGTTACGCCTGCTAACTTATCGTAGTATCTCTGCTGTGCATTAACACGAATGAAGTTTAAGTCGAACTGTCCTTCCGGTCCGAATACACTTTCTACTTCGTCACCTTCGTCTTTACGAAGAAGGCCGTGGTCTACGAATACACAGGTTAACTGCTTTCCGATGGCTCTTGATAATAAGCCGGCTGCTACGGAGGAATCTACTCCACCAGATAAGGCAAGTAATACTCGTCCATCACCAACTTTTTCACGAATTTCTTTTACAGTGTTCTCTACGAATGCATCCATCTTCCAGTCGCCTGCACATCCACATACGCCTAATACGAAGTTAGATAACATCTTTGTTCCTTCTACTGTATGAAGAACTTCTGGATGATACTGGATAGCATATAAACTTTTTTTTGCATTCTCTGCGGCTGCTACCGGACAGTCTGCTGTGTGTGCGCTGATTTCAAATCCTGGTGCTACTTTGGAAATGTAGTCAAAGTGACTCATCCAGCAAATAGTTTTCTCGGATACGTCTGCAAAGATTTTAGAATCTTTTTTATCTACTAATACTTCTGTTTTTCCGTACTCACGTACTGGAGCTGCCTCGACCTTACCACCAAGGATATGCATCATAAGCTGTGCGCCGTAGCATAAACCAAGAACAGGGATTCCCAGTTCAAAGAGTTCCTTTGTGTAAGTTGGGGAATCTGGCTCATAACAGCTGTTTGGTCCGCCAGTTAAGATGATTCCCTTTGGATTCATGGCTTTGATTTTTTCGATATCTGTTTTATAAGAATAGATTTCGCAGTATACATTGCACTCTCGGACACGGCGTGCAACAAGCTGATTATACTGTCCACCGAAGTCTATTACTATAACGGTTTCTCTTTTCAAAGATGTTCCTCCTGTCTTTTATGATTTATCTTTTATTCTACAACATTTTCCGTGTGCTTTCTACCCCTAATAAGAAAAAGTTTTTTCTTTTGTTCGGATAAAAGCAAACCACCGAGTACCAGAACGATTCCTAATCCAGAAAGAAAAGTTATTTTCTCATGTAAAACGATGACGGATGCTACCGCTGTGACCACCGGCGCAAGGTAAATATATACACTTGTCTTGATTGCTCCAAGGATTCTTACTGCCAGATTCCACGTCACAAAACAGATGGCGGATGCGCCAAGTCCCAGATAGAAAATGTTGAATATGTATGCTGGTGTGGAGAATCGTTACAAGTCCCATTTGAAGTCAAAGAAATATAATGCAGGAATCATAAATAAGATTCCGTAGAAAAAGGTTCTTCTCGTTGTCTGGATAACTGAATAGCCAAAGGCTCCCATTTTCTTTGAAAGAACTGCATAAAATGACCATACCATCGCCGCACCAACGGACAAAATATCTCCAATTGGATTTAAATGCATCGTTGTCCCGCTAAAGCTAATGATGGAAATGCCAATCAATGCAATAACGCATCCTGTGACATCCTCCCCCACCTGT
>NZ_ACEP01000030.1 GCF_000173975.1 Anaerobutyricum hallii DSM 3353 | reverse complement strand
CATTAACACAATATAACACAACCGTGGGACACACGGGGATAGCTCGCTTATGCTTAGCACAGTAGTGTTATCGAACGAGAACCAAACTTGCCGAGGTTGGGAAGCCCCCACCTCTATAGGATGTCACTGAAAAAGTCCTTTTTACGTGTAAATCAATACAAAATAAAGTATGTTTGTTGATTTTACAATACTATATATTGCATGTAAAATTAGTTTTTCAGTGGCGTCCTATAGGTGGGGGAGGATGTCACCAAGCAGTTTCCCATCTACTTAAAAACATATATTCTGTATTCTAATTTCGTCTATCTGTCTGTCCACCCAACGAATTAAACGGCAAACATCCCATCAAATAGTCTCTTTTGTATAAAAAAATTAAAATTATCGTGAATGTTGCAAAAAAATACAGTCCATGATAAATTTTTGCAAAAAAATGACGGAAAAATATAGCATTTTTTATTTATTTGTGCTATACTCATATTGCGCGTGAGGAAAGCGCATAAAGTAATGTTGATAGTTAATTGAAGGAGGAACACAACAATGGCAAAATGGGTATATCTGTTTACAGAAGGCGATGCCACAATGAGAAATCTTCTTGGTGGTAAAGGAGCCAATCTGGCTGAGATGACAAATATTGGATTACCTGTACCACAGGGATTCACAATTACAACAGAGGCTTGTACTCAGTATTATGAAGATGGTCGTGAGATTAACGATGAGATTCAGGGACAGATTAATGAGTATATCGTAAAGATGGAAGAGATTACAGGAAAGAAATTCGGAGATAAAGAGAATCCGCTTCTTGTATCAGTTCGTTCAGGTGCCCGTGCTTCCATGCCAGGTATGATGGATACTATCCTTAACTTAGGTCTTAATGAGACAGTAGTTGAAACTATTGCCGCTAAATCCGGAAACCCACGTTGGGCTTGGGATTGCTACAGAAGATTTATTCAGATGTATTCTGATGTAGTTATGGAAGTTGGTAAAAAGTATTTTGAAGAATTAATCGATGAGATGAAAGCTAAAAAAGGTGTAAGTCAGGACGTTGATCTTACAGCAGAAGATTTAAAAGAGCTTGCATCTCAGTTTAAGGCTGAATATAAAGAGAAAATCGGCGAAGATTTCCCAGATGATCCTAAGAAACAGTTAATGGGAGCTATCAAAGCCGTATTCCGTTCATGGGATAACCCACGTGCTAATGTTTACCGTCGTGACAACGATATCCCTTATAGCTGGGGTACTGCTGTTAACGTACAGAGTATGGCATTTGGTAACATGGGAGATGACTGTGGTACTGGTGTTGCATTTACTCGTGATCCTGCTACAGGTGAGAAGAAGCTTATGGGAGAATTCCTTACAAACGCACAGGGAGAGGACGTAGTTGCCGGTGTTCGTACACCAATGCCAATCGCTCAGATGGAAGAGAAGTTCCCAGAAGCATTCGAGCAGTTCAAACAGGTTTGTAAAACTCTTGAAGATCACTACAGAGATATGCAGGACATGGAGTTCACTGTTGAGAATAAGAAGTTATACATGCTTCAGACACGTAATGGTAAGAGAACAGCACAGGCTGCTTTAAAGATTGCCTGTGATTTAGTAGATGAGGGAATGAGAACAGAAGAAGAGGCTGTTGCAATGATTGACCCTCGTAACCTTGATACATTATTACATCCACAGTTTGATGCTGCTGCATTAAAGGCTGCAACACCAATGGGTAAAGCACTTGGAGCTTCTCCTGGAGCTGCTTGTGGTAAGATTGTCTTCACTGCTGAAGATGCTAAAGCTTGGGCAGAGAGAGGGGAAAAAGTTGTTCTTGTTCGTCTTGAGACATCCCCAGAAGATATCGAAGGTATGAAGAGCGCTCAGGGTATCCTGACAGTTCGTGGTGGTATGACATCTCACGCAGCAGTAGTTGCTCGTGGTATGGGTACTTGTTGTGTATCCGGTTGTGGTGACATCGTAATGGATGAAGAGAACAAAAAATTCACATTAGCTGGAAAGGAATTCCACGAAGGAGATGCCATTTCTCTTGATGGTTCTACAGGTAACATCTATGATGGAATTATCCCTACAGTAGACGCTACAATCGCTGGTGAGTTCGGTCGTATCATGGCTTGGGCAGATAAATACAGAACAATGGGTGTTCGTACGAACGCTGATACACCTTCAGATGCTAAGAAGGCTCGTGAGCTTGGAGCAGAAGGTATCGGACTTTGCCGTACAGAGCATATGTTCTTCGAAGGTAACAGAATTGATGCATTCCGTGAAATGATCTGTTCTGATACAGTAGAAGAAAGAGAAGCTGCACTTGATAAGATTCTTCCATATCAGCAGGGAGACTTTGAGCAGTTATTTGAAGCTATGGAAGGTAATCCTGTAACAATTCGTTTCTTAGATCCACCACTGCATGAGTTCGTACCTCAGACAGAAGAAGATATTAAGAAACTTGCGGATGCACAGGGTAAATCAGTAGAAACTATTAAAGCTATTATTGAAAGCCTGAAAGAGTTCAACCCTATGATGGGACATCGTGGATGCCGTCTGACAGTAACATATCCAGAAATCGCTGTTATGCAGACAAAAGCAGTTATCCGTGCAGCATTAGCTGTACAGGCTAAACATGCTGACTGGACAATCGTTCCAGAAATCATGATTCCATTAGTAGGTGAAGAAAAAGAATTAAAATACGTTAAGAAGATCGTTGTTAAGACAGCAGACGAAGAAATCAAAGCTGCTGGTTCTGACATGAAATACGAAGTTGGTACTATGATTGAGATTCCTCGTGCAGCATTATTAGCTGACGAAATCGCTAAAGAAGCTGAGTTCTTCTGCTTCGGTACAAACGACTTAACACAGATGACATTCGGTTTCTCACGAGATGATGCTGGTAAGTTCTTAGACGCTTACTATGATGCTAAGATTTTCGAGAACGATCCATTTGCTAAACTTGACCAGAATGGTGTTGGTAAGTTAATGGATATGGCAGTTAAATTAGGAAAAGGTCAGAGACCAGAATTACACTGTGGTATCTGTGGAGAACATGGTGGAGATCCATCATCCGTAGAATTCTGTCATAGAATTGGATTAGATTACGTTTCCTGTTCACCATTCCGTGTACCTATCGCAAGATTAGCAGCAGCACAGGCAGCGATTGCGGAAAAGAGGAAATAGGAATAGACAATCATATATTTACCTCTGTACGCTAATGGTAACTAAAGCAGATGTGCAGGCCTTTATGGCTGAACGTTCAGAGTATACAAAAGCGAACAGATTTGAAGATATTGAAGTAAAAGTCTATATATAAAGTTCTGCGAGGGAAAGCAACATTGCTTTCCCTCGTTTCATGTTTGGGAATAAACCCTAATTATCAGGGTTTGTTCCTTTTTTTATTTTCATTATACGAGGAGGTTTATTATGAACAGGATAACATTAAATTTAGAAAACATAAAAACCTAGAGTTAAATCTATTTACATATTATATAAAATTTAACTCTGAAAAGATAAAATTAAGGAGAGATTGATTATGAAAGTATATGTAGTAGCAAATTTAAAAGGTGGCGTTGGAAAAACCACCACAACAGTAAACGTAGCTTATACATTTTCGGAAATGGGCGGAAGAGTATTAGTTATTGACCTGGATCCACAATGTAACTGTACAAGATTTTTTGCAAAGGTAAACGGATACAGTAAAACGGTAAGAGATGTTCTTGAGAATCCTAAAGGGATAAATAGTGCAGTCTATCGTACAAAATACCAGGATATAGATATTGTGAAAGGTTCTGTTAAGATCACAGAGCAAAAGACTCCA
>NZ_ACEP01000031.1 GCF_000173975.1 Anaerobutyricum hallii DSM 3353 | reverse complement strand
GTGATTCTTCTCTATAATTCTTCAGGCAATCCGACTACCACTCTTTTCAGCGGCGTCTCTTTGCCTGCGGCAACTCAGGATATGTGTTATACTAGATAGAAATAGAAAATATAATATTGAGGATGGAGGAAATTCTATGGCGAAAATGACGGTATATCATGGTGGGTATACACCAGTGAAACATCCGGAAATACGGGAGGGAAGAAACACAAAAGATTTTGGTACAGGATTTTATTGTACAGTTATAAAGGAACAGGCTCAAAGGTGGGCGAAAAGATATGATGATAAAATCGTCTCTATTTACGAGGTAAGGTTAAATACGCATTTAAATATAAAAGAATTTAAGGACATGACAGATGAATGGTTAGATTTTATTATTGATTGTCGTTCAGGAAAACCGCATCAATATGATATTGTAATAGGAGCGATGGCAAATGATCAGATTTATAATTATGTTTCCGATTATATTGATGGAGCCATTACAAGAGAACAGTTCTGGGTGTTAGCTAAATTCAAATATCCGACACATCAGATTAATTTTTGTACACGAGAAGCTTTAAAATGCTTAGAATATAGAGGATATGAGGAGACGAGATGATGGAAAGACAACTGGGAAGAGAAAGTCAGAAAGACAACGACTTATTTTATACATGTTCACTTATTGACTATATTGCCAGAAAAACAAAGAATAAAAGAGCAGCAGTGGTAGATGCATTAGGCAAAGAATGCATTGCAAAAATATATGACTTAGCGGATATTTACCATAGCGATAATATAGAGCGGGTGAGTGATGATTTTATTGAAGAAGCAAAAATTTCCGTTGGAAATTTTGATAATGTGGGGGAATGTCAGTATGCAGTTCCTTCCCATTGGGATATCGGAAAAGTATATAAGCGCTTGATAAAACAAGTGGCTTTAGAAAAAAAGATAGATGTAGTAGATGCAATTATTGAAGTATACCATTCTTTTATTAGTGACAAAATAGATGATTATAATAGTAGTGTTTATTACGAAAATCCAAGTTATATATTTGAGTGTTTTATCCAAAATAAAATATTATAAAATACTAATTTGTAGATTTTGGATAGACGAAAAAAGAAATAATACCATATCCCATCTGCTCTGTAGTCGCTGTGTTTAAAATGCTTATCTGCATCTTAAACACGCTCCGAAGCCGCATCTGAGATATGGTATTATTTCTTTTTTATTTAGAAGACTCCATACAATTCAGCTCAATATCTTCTATTAAAGCGGCGTCTGTGTCCCCAGCAAATTAGTAGTTGTTAATTTCTTCCTGGAGATACTGAAAGAATAATCCCACATGATAACCATCTGCTACTGCGTGAGCAATTGTGATATTAACAGGCATCAGTATTTTTTTGCCATGCTGCTTATACTTACCCATCAATACAATTGGGAAAAAAGAAGGTTCACCATTAGAGACCCTACTGCTATAACCGGTAAAGGTTGTCCATGGCGTGCAGGATATGCAGTAAAAATTAGCAGGTTGTCCTTCTTTTGCTTTAATTCCTTTTTTCGTTGCGGCAGTAGCCATATCTTTTAGGATATCTTGATAAAATATATTAAAATCTTCGGAAAAATCTGTCCAGCAATCAGAAAAAGTATGGTCATCATTATGAAAAATAGTATAATTTGGAATGATTTTGTCCCAGGCACAAAGGTATCCATATTTATCTTTAAACATTTTAAAATTATCGATGCGGTTTAATGTCTTAGTAACAAGATAGATCATAGCAGGGTAAAATTTGTAACCTTTTGAATGACAAAAATCCAATACATTTTTTACATCAACATTAGCGGTAATATTATATTCAACTTTTAACTGTTTAGTATAGTATTCGTAATGTTCCCTGCGTGCCCAGGTATCCATATCAATTTTTTTGCAGCCTGTCATATGTAACCCTCCTCCATGTGTTATATTTTCTGGTTGATAAACTAAAAAATATTATACAATACTTACTCCTAAGATATATTTATTATACAATGTTTTTTCTTTTTTGACTATTAATTATATAGCAGGAATTCTTTCCCTATATTATATGGATATGTATGATTTTTTCTGTTTTGAGTAGTTTGGTAATTATTGAGCCACTCATTATATTTCGAAAATTTTTTACAGGATTTTTTTTCGCAGAACAAACGGTTATACAAAATGCACATCTTCGTATTATGTGTATTCTCTTTTTTGAACCACTATGCAGTTTTTATGAGATTCCGGCAGGCGTATTAAGAGGTACTGGACATTCCTTATCCCCGGCTATTGCCGCAATTATAGGAACCTGTTGTTTTCGTATTATTTGGATATATACTATTTTCGGGGAATATTGCCAATTAAGTGTTCTGTATTATGCCTTTCCTATCTCATGGATACTAACGATTGTTCTTATTATGATCGACTTTGCTATTGTTATTAAAAACAGACAGCCGTTGAAATAAAATTTTATGCTGAATTGTAAGGAAACTATGGTAAAGAAAAAAAGAATTGTTATTCGTATTGCATTTTGTGACTTTGCGCTATGGAATTCTGACCATAGGAACTTGGGACTCGTTTTTCCCGAGTTCCTGTTTTTCTGGGCAGAATGGAATGCTTAGCGCAACGGAACAAAATCAAACAGATAACAATTCTTTTTTCTGGCTCTTCTAAATTTACAAATTAGTATTTATTTTTCGTCTCCTAATAACTTGTGTTTCAGATCGAACAGTTTCTGTGAAAGGTCCACATATACGGTCTGAGGATTTATCAGTCTTCTGTTCTCATCCCACAGTGTATTCAGTTCCTGTTGGCAGTATGCTTTGATGTCCATAACAGCAGGAGAGGAGTATACGCACTGTCCGTTTAAGAATATTGGAACGAGCATTTCGCGGATCTGATAGCTGCCGGCTGGAAGAATGGACTTTTTCCAGGTAGAGATCGGATCAAAAATCTTTAAATCTTCTGAAGGGTCAAATGTTTCCCCAACGAGGCAGATTAAGTCAGCCTTAATCTTGCTGCTTTCTTTATCATAAATACGATAAACTGTTTTGTTACCTGGGTTTGTAATCTTTTCCGGGTTCTCGGAAATCTTAATTTTAGCGGTGAATTCTTTATCGCCAGGTTTTTTGATGGCTGCAAGTTTGTATACCCCACCGAATGCCGGGTTATCAGAAGATGTGATAAGATTTGTACCAACACCCCAGGAAGTTACGGTACAGCCCTGTGTTTTTAAACTGTTGATCAGGTATTCATCAAGGTCGCTGGAAGCGGAAATAATCGCATTTGTAAATCCTGCCTCATCTAACATCTTGCGGGCCTTTTTAGACAGGTAGGCAATGTCACCGCTGTCTAAACGGATTCCCATAAGCTTAGAAGTGATTCCGGCATCACGCATCTCTTTAAATACCTGAATGGCATGTGGAACACCAGACTTTAAGGTGTCGTAAGTATCTACCAAAAGGATGCAAGCATCGGGATACATTTTCGCGTAGGTACGGAAAGCAGTAAGTTCGTCTGGGAAGCTCATAATCCAGCTGTGGGCATGTGTTCCCTGTACAGGAATGCCGTAAAGTTCTCCGGCGAGTACGTTGGAAGTTCCGGTACATCCACCGATAACGGCAGCTCTTGCGCCGAGTGTTCCGGCATCTGGTCCCTGTGCGCGGCGAAGACCGAATTCCATAACGCCGCCGCCAGCCGCATAGTCAACACGAGAAGCCTTTGTTGCGATAAGACTCTGGTGGTTGATGATATTTAAAATCGCTGTCTCAACAAGCTGTGCTTCCATGATAGGGGCGATAACCTTTACAAGTGGCTCCTTTGGAAATACGACACTTCCCTCTGGGATTGCATAAATATCTCCGCTGAAATGGAAGCCGGCAAGATAGGAAAGAAAATCTTCTTTAAAAATGCCGAGACCTCTTAAATAATCAATATCTTCATAAGAAAATGACAGGTTCTTTATATAATCAATTACCTGATCAAGTCCACAGGTGATGGCATAAGCACTGCCGGATGGATTTTTGCGGTAAAAAACATCAAATACAACCTTATCTTCGTTACCTTCGAAGAAATATCCCTGCATCATTGTAAGCTCATACAGGTCGGTCATCATAGTTAAATTGTTAGAAAACATAATTCATTTACTCCTCTGTCCCAATACGAACGGTTGGTTCTCCTAATTTAGTAATATATTCGCTGTTTACATAGCCCTTATAGCTTTCTTTATCTCCGGTTAATACCTTGACGTAAGCATAATTTGTACCTGCCGCAAACTCAAGAACTTCCAGATGTGTCATAGGAAGAAGGTCTGTAATCGCGTCAGAATCTGCGCTTGCCTCTGAACGAAGTGTAAGAGACTGATACACATCGGCCACATAAACATTCTTATCTTTGGAATCTGCTTCTGTGGTAGACTCCGCTGCAGTTTCACTGTCCTCTACAGTAGAAGGCAGGGAAATGGATGCCTTTGCTTTCTGGCTTGGAATAGTAAAGTAAAGCAGGCAAAATCCGCCGAGAACTGTGCAGGCGACAACAATCGCACAAAGAAAAGATACAATGAGTTTTTTTAACATTATAGGCTCCTTTCTAATTAAGGAGTATTGTAGCATAATCTTTTGTAAATTAAAAGAAAATTTAAGGATTAACAATGTTTTGTGAAACTGGGAAATCTCATTGTATAAATAATGTATAAAAGTAACTGGTGACATTTTATCAATTCAAGAATGTCCTGGCATTCTTGCTATGATGTGGGAGTCATCTCACATCTGATATAAATAGTACAGGAATCAATATAGTGATAAATACAGTAAATACAGAATGAAAATCTGTTGACAATTTATCCCACCTAGTATATGATTATCTGTGATAAAAACGTTGATGGAGACAGTAAGAATTTTTGAACGCTTCAGTGAGACGGAGATAGTGGGAATCCGTTGTCAGTAGAGAATATCCGAATATCACTCCTGAGTTGCACTGCCGAAAGGTTACAGTAAGCAGTGACGGAATCTCACCGTTAACAGAGAAGCATATGTCAGTATGTACAGGTGGTATAATGATAGTTCAGGCTTTCATCCTTTTACTGGGGATGGGGGCTTTTCTTTTTTTGCCGGAAAATTTGGTCTGCACATCGGGCATAATAATATGATGTTTCAGAATTATGGGAGCAGAGTTAGCTGTGGAGTAATTCGTGACATCAAGTTAGGGGCAAAATATCTTTTGGCCATAACATCACAATATAAATTTATTTAATCTAAAAGTAGTTAAATTAAACTGACTAAATTAAGGAGGAAACGTCGTGTACAAGAAAGTATCCACGAATCTCAATTTTGTAGAGAGAGAAAAAGAAACTGCACAGTTTTGGAAAGACCATGACATTTTTAAGAAAAGTATCGAAACAAGAGAAGGTGACCCTGTTTACACTTTCTATGATGGACCACCAACAGCCAATGGTAAACCTCATATCGGACACGTTTTAACTCGTGTAATCAAGGATATGATTCCTCGTTACCGTACAATGAAGGGTTACATGGTTCCAAGAAAGGCCGGATGGGATACTCACGGACTTCCAGTAGAGCTTGAAGTAGAGAAGAAGCTTGGCCTTGACGGAAAAGAGCAGATTGAAGAGTATGGTTTAGATCCATTTATCACTCAGTGTAAAGAATCTGTTTGGAAATACAAAGGAATGTGGGAAGATTTCTCAAAGACCGTTGGTTTCTGGGCTGATATGGATAACCCATATGTAACTTATAATGACAACTTTATTGAGTCCGAATGGTGGGCATTAAAGACTATCTGGGATAAAGGTCTTCTTTATAAAGGATTTAAGATCGTACCTTACTGCCCTCGTTGTGGAACACCTTTATCTTCTCACGAGGTAGCACAGGGATATAAGGCAGTAAAAGAGCGTTCCGCAGTTGTTCGTTTCAAAGTGGCTGGTGAAGATGCGTATTTCCTTGCATGGACAACAACACCTTGGACACTTCCAAGTAACGTAGCTCTTTGTGTAAACCCAGAAGAGACTTACTGTAAAGTAAAAGCTGCTGACGGTTATGTTTACTATATGGCAAAAGCATTACTGGATAAAGTTCTTGGTAAGCTTGGAACAGAAGAAACTCCAGCTTACGAGATTCTTGAAACTTACAAAGGAACAGACCTTGAATATAAAGAGTATGTTCCACTATATGAAGGTGCTGCAAAGTCCGCAGAAAAACAGCATAAGAAAGCACATTTCGTAACATGCGCTGACTATGTAACAATGTCCGATGGTACAGGTATTGTACACATCGCACCTGCATTTGGTGAGGACGATGCACAGGTTGGAAGAAAGTACGATCTTCCATTTGTTCAGTTCGTAGATGGAAAGGGTAGCATGACAGAAGACACACCTTATGCTGGATTATTTGTAAAAGATGCAGACCCTAAGGTACTTGTTGACTTAGATAAAGAAGGCCTTCTTTTCGATGCGCCTAAGTTCGAACATGATTATCCTTTCTGCTGGAGATGTGATACACCGCTGATCTACTATGCGAGAGAGTCCTGGTTCATCAAGATGACAGCAGTAAAAGACGACTTGATTCGCAACAATAACACAATCAACTGGATTCCAAAGAGCATCGGTAAAGGCCGTTTTGGTGACTGGTTAAATAACATTCAGGACTGGGGTATTTCCCGTAACCGTTACTGGGGAACACCATTAAACGTATGGCAGTGTGAAGGCTGCGGAAAGATGGAGTGCATCGGAAGCCGCCAGGAATTAGAGGAAAAGAGCGGAAATCCAGAAGCTCAGACTGTAGAACTTCACAGACCATATATTGATGCGATCACTCTGACATGTCCAGATTGTGGAAAGACAATGAAGAGAGTGCCAGAAGTTATCGACTGCTGGTTTGACTCAGGAGCAATGCCATTTGCACAGCATCACTATCCATTTGAAAATAAAGAGCTTTTCGAGCAGCAGTTCCCTGCACAGTTCATTTCTGAGGCAGTAGACCAGACAAGAGGATGGTTCTATTCCTTACTTGCAGAGTCCACACTGTTATTTAACAAAGCTCCTTATAAGAACGTAATCGTTCTCGGCCACGTACAGGACGAAAACGGACAGAAGATGAGTAAGAGTAAAGGAAATGCCGTAGATCCGTTTGATGCATTAGAGCAGCATGGAGCAGATGCTATCCGCTGGTATTTCTACTCTAACAGTGCACCTTGGCTGCCAAACCGTTTCCACGCAGATGCAGTAACAGAGGGACAGCGTAAATTCATGGGTACATTATGGAATACTTATGCATTCTATGTACTTTACGCAAATATCGATGAATTTGACCCAACGAAGTACAGCTTAGAGTACGACAAGTTATCTGTTATGGATAAATGGTTATTATCAAGACTGAACTCCTGCGTAAAAACAGTAGATGACTGTCTTGCCAACTATAAGATTCCTGAAACAACAAAGGCATTACAGGCATTTGTAGATGATATGAGTAACTGGTATGTACGTCGTTCCCGTCAGCGTTTCTGGGCTAAAGGAATGGAGCAGGATAAGATTAATGCATACATGACTCTTTATACTGCACTTGTTACATTCATCAAAGCTTCTGCACCAATGATTCCATTTATGACAGAAGACATTTACCAGAACCTTGTAAAGAGTGTTAATACAGATGCACCAGAAAGTATCCATTTATGTGATTTCCCAGCAGTGGATGAGGCAATGATTGATGAGAAACTTGAGCAGGATATGGGTGAAGTACTTGACATCGTTGTACTTGGACGTGCTGCACGTAACGCATCCGGAATCAAGAACCGTCAGCCAATCGGTCAGATGTTTGTAAATGGAGAGGCTGCTTTAACAGATTACTACAAACAGATCATCGAAGGTGAGCTTAACGTAAAAGACGTTATTTTTAAGGATGATGTATCTGACCTCACAGATTACACATTTAAACCTCAGATGCGTATTCTTGGACCAAAATACGGTAAAGACTTAGGAAAGATCCGTAATATTTTAGCAAACCTTAACGGAAGTGCGGCTAAGAAAGAATTAGACGCAAATGGCTTTTTGACAATAGAGTTAAATGATGGTAAAATCAATTTATTGCCGGAAGAGTTATTAATTGATATGTCACAGAAAGAGGGATACGTTTCTCAGGCAGATCATGGAGTTACCGTAGTACTTGATACTAATCTGACACCGGCACTTTTGGAAGAGGGATTCGTAAGAGAAATCATCAGTAAGGTACAGACAATGAGAAAAGAAGCCGGCTTTGAAGTGACAGACCACATTACTGTATACGAAGAGGGTAATGACAAGATTAAAGAAGTCATGACCAAATACACTGATGAAATCAAGAATGATGTATTGGCAGACGATATGTGCTTAGACGCAGAAGGCGGATATTCCAAGGAATGGGATATTAATGGAGAAAAAGTAAGATTAGGTGTCGAGAAAAAAATGTAATCTTAAAACCTTTTAAACACTTGTTTTTAGCGAATGGTTTTTGACCAGAGGCACTCAGATTTTGCGGCGAATGTACTACGTACGTCTCAAAATCTGAGGCTGGCTGATAGAAATCTTCTCACGAAAGCAGGCACGAAAAAGATTCCAGGATTATACGAGATAATTTAGGAGGATCAGTTCATTGATTAAAAAGGATACTTTCGACAAAGAAAAATTCAAAAAAGAGTTAGAGTCCAATGTCCGTATGCTGTTTCGTCGTAAACTCGAAGAAGCAACACCACAGCAGATTTATCAGGCTGTTGCATACTCCGTAAAAGACGATATTATTGACAACTGGATCGAGACACACAAAGCATACGAAAAACAGGACAAGAAGATGGTTTACTACATGTCCATGGAGTTCCTTATGGGTAGAGCTCTTGGAAACAACATGATTAACCTTCTTTGCTATGATGATGTAAGAGAAACATTAGAGGAGTTAGGACTTGACCTTAACCTCATCGAAGACCAGGAGCCAGATGCAGCACTTGGTAACGGTGGTCTTGGCCGTCTTGCAGCTTGTTTCCTTGATTCTCTTGCAACACTTGGATATCCAGCTTACGGCTGCGGAATCCGTTACCGTTATGGTATGTTCAAACAGAAAATTGAGAACGGTTATCAGGTAGAAGTCCCAGATAACTGGTTAAAATACGGAAATCCTTTTGAAATCAAGAGAGATGAGTATGCCGTAGAAGTTAAGTTTGGCGGTTATGTAGATGTTGAGATGCATAACGGAAGACAGAAGTTCGTTCAGAAGGGATACCAGAGTGTACGTGCCGTACCATACGATATGCCAATCGTAGGTTATGGCAACCATATCGTAAACACACTTCGTATCTGGGATGCAGAAGCAATCAACAACTTCAACTTAGATTCCTTCGACAAAGGTGAGTACCAGAAAGCTGTAGAACAGGAAAATCTTGCAAGAACAATCTGTGAAGTATTATATCCAAACGACAACCATATGGCAGGTAAGGAACTTCGTTTAAAACAGCAGTATTTCTTCATTTCTGCATCTGTTCAGAGAGCAATTGCAAAATACAAAGAAACACATGACGACATTCGTAAGTTCCATGAGAAAGTAACATTCCAGTTAAATGATACACATCCTACAGTAGCTGTAGCTGAGTTAATGAGAATCCTCGTTGACGAAGAAGGTTTAGAGTGGGATGAAGCATGGGAAATCACAAGAAAGACCTGTGCTTACACAAACCATACTATTATGGCAGAAGCTCTTGAGAAGTGGCCTATCGAGCTTTTCTCCAGATTACTTCCTAGAGTTTACCAGATTGTAGAAGAAATCAACCGTCGTTTCGTTATCGAGATCCAGAACAAATACCCTGGAGATCAGGAAAAAATCCGCAAGATGGCGATCCTCTATGATGGACAGGTAAGAATGGCTCACCTTGCAATCGCAGGAAGCTACTCTGTTAACGGTGTTGCCCGCCTTCACACAGACATCCTTAAGAAACGTGAGTTAAAAGATTTCTATGAGATGATGCCAGAGAAGTTCAACAATAAGACAAATGGTATTACACAGAGAAGATTCCTTCTTCATGGTAACCCATTACTGGCAAGCTGGGTAACAGACAAGATTGGTGATGACTGGATCACTAACTTAGATCATCTTAAACATTTAAAAGTATATGTAGATGATGAAAAGTGCCAGCAGGAATTCATGAACATCAAATACCAGAACAAGGTACGTCTTGCAAAATACATCAAAGAGCATAATGGAATTGATGTAGACCCACGTTCCATCTTTGACTGCCAGGTTAAGAGATTACATGAGTACAAACGTCAGTTAATGAACATTCTTCATGTAATGTATCTTTACAATGAAATCAAAGCACATCCAGACATGGATATCGTTCCAAGAACATTTATCTTCGGAGCAAAAGCAGCCGCTGGTTATTACACAGCGAAGCTTACGATCAAGTTAATCAATGCAGTAGCAGATAAGATTAACAACGACCCATCCATCAATGGAAAGATCAAAGTTGTATTCATCGAAGATTACCGCGTATCTAACGCAGAGCTTATCTTTGCAGCAGCCGATGTCAGCGAGCAGATTTCCACAGCTTCTAAGGAAGCATCAGGAACAGGTAACATGAAGTTCATGTTAAACGGTGCTCTCACATTAGGAACAATGGATGGAGCTAATGTTGAGATTGTAGAAGAAGTTGGCAAAGAAAACGCTTTCATCTTCGGTTTATCTGCAGACCAGGTAATGGAATATGAGAAAAACGGAAACTACAATCCAAGAGACGTATATAATAACAACCAGGACGTTCGTCAGGTACTTACACAGTTAGTAAATGGATTCTATTCACCAGAGAATCCGGAACTGTTCCGTGCCCTCTATGACGCACTCCTTGAAAAAGACACTTATTTCACACTGTTAGACTTCGATTCTTACAAAGAAGCTCATAACAGAATCGATGCTGCTTACCGCGATGAAGAACACTGGGCAAGAACAGCAATGCTCCAGACAGCATCCGCAGGTAAGTTCTCATCTGACCGTACGATCGAAGAGTACGCAAAAGAGATGTGGCATCTGGAGAAAGTGACTCTGTAATTCGCAAATAAATAGTCGAAGAAATAGACGAACCCCAAGATAGAATAGAACCGATATCTGTGACTTTAGTCGCGGCGGTTTGAATGCTCGCTTATGCACTCGCGTTCAAACCTTGCTCCGAGGTCACAGATATCGGTTCTATTCTATCTTGGGGTTCTGTTTTTTGGCGAGATTTAGTTAGAATCAGGAGAATTCAGGATTTCCCAGAATACCAGTTGGGAGTGAAGGGGATGAAGTTGGGAGTACAGAGTTATGGAAGAATTTGGGGATTCTACGGAGTGACGGTTGGCGGTGAAGGAGCTGGTGTACAGGTTTCATCTGTTTTTTGCAAGCCCAAATCAGAAAAAATTGTTATTGGTTCACCCAATTCCTTTTTTTACCTTTTTTCTTGCCCGTTTGAATAAAATAATTTATCATTTTGGGCTGTAAATTAGTAAAATTTTATATTTAAGAAAAGTAATTTGCAAAATATACGATAATAATTTGCTTTTTAGGTGTAAAAAGTATAAAATAAAGCCATAGAACACTCTGATAGATTTTTGGAGGGCAAAATGGGAGCAACAATAGATGAAATTATTGATTCCCTGAAAAGGGGACAGGGGAAAAGAGTCTCAGACTTGGTCAAGATGGCTTTAGAAGAGGGAACAGACCCGCAGATGATTCTGGAAGATGGCTTTTTAGCCGGAATGGAACAGGTAGCGGACAAGTTTCGTAAAGAAGAAGTTGGTGTGCCAGAAATTTTGAGCGTTACCCGCGCATTGGAAAGGGGCGTTTCTACTCTGCGCCATTACAGTGGCGGACGTGCCAAAAAGGAGATTGGGACAGTTATAATAGGAACAGTAAAAGGGGACTTACATGACATCGGAAAGAATCTTGTTAAGATTATGATGGAGAGTAAGAATATAAGGGTTATTGATCTGGGCGTGGATGTTTCACCGAGAAGATTTCTGGAGGAGGCAGTAGGCAGTCATGCTCAGATTGTATGTTTAAGTGGTATCATGCCGCATTCTGAAGAAGATATGAGAGCTGTTGTTGAAGAATTTGAGATGAAAGGTATCCGGGATCAGTTTTATTTTATGGTAGGTGGTTATTTTCTGACGGAGAGGCAGGCAAAGGCAATCGGTGCAGACTGTTATACGGAAGATGCCTGTAATTGTGCAGAGAAGGCCTGCCGCTATTTGAATAAAAAAGATAGAAGGAAGAAAAACCATTAATTTCTGACCGATGAGGTTGGGATAATGCCGATGTTTGGAGGACAGAAGATTGACGGAAAAGAATAATATTTATATTGAAGACGTGGTGGATGTAAAAGAACTTCAAACTTTACAGGATAATTGGGCGAAGGCTACAGATCTGGCATTTGTGACGGTGGATTGCAACGGAACTCCGATTACAAAGCAGAGTAATTTTACACCTTTTTGCAAGCGTCTTCGTGAACTGGATGCATTTCGTGAAAAGTGCTATTACTGTGATGCCTGTGGAGGACGAAAGGCAAGAAGAATTGGGAAAGCTTATGTGTACATATGTCATGCTGGGCTAATTGATTTTGCGATTCCGATTATGATAAAGGGACAGTATGTTGGAGCGTTTCTGGCAGGTCAGGTTACCAGCACAGATTTTGCAGATTTAAAGAAGATTACGACACAAAGCGAGGATTGGAAGGACAATCAGGAACTGGTTGAGCTCTACAGCCAGGTAAAAGAGGTGTCTGTGGAGAAGATTGAGGCTGTGGCACAGATTATCTGTGACAGCTATAATTATTCTGTGGAGAGAGAATATGCGAATAAGGTAAATGCAGAGCTTCGCGAAAAGGATTATAAGCTCATGAAGGAAGAGAAGCTTCGTATTGAGATGGAGAAGTCTCTTCGTGATATTGAGTTGAAAGCTTTACATTATCAGATCAATCCGCATTTTCTTTTTAATGTATTGAATACAATAGGAAGACTTGCTTTCTTTGAGAATGCGAAGATGACGGAGGATGTTGTCTATGCGTTTGCGGATATGATGCGCTACATTTTGAGAAAGAGCAGAGATCCATTAAGCCCACTCAGAGAGGAACTGACCCATGTGCAGAATTATCTTAAGATTCAGAAGATTCGCCTGGGAAGCAGGCTGCAGTATTCCATTAATATATCGGAGGCATATTACAGTGTGAAGCTTCCGTTTTTATCTCTGACAACACTTGTGGAGAATTCCATTAAATATGCAGTTGAGAATAAGGCATCCGGTGGAATGGTCGAAGTGAATGGAATCGAGAAAGATGGAGATTTATGCATTGACATTATTGATAATGGTGATGGCATGTCCCAGTCAAAAATAGTCAGCGTTTTACGCGGGGATGCGTATAAAGATAATGAAAAGGGATCTGTAGGACTTTATAATATCAATTCCCGACTGATTCATTATTTTGGAAATGAATATGCGTTATCCATTGAAAGTGAAAATAAACCTTCTCTTGGAACGAAGGTGACAATAAAAGTGCCATTGGTACAGGAATAGAAAGGCAGAGTTGACTTGTATAAGATATTAATTGTTGAGGATGAAGAATTAGAAAGAACCTCCATGAAGATTTTTCTTGAGGAGAATCTTCTGGATGTAGAAATTGTCGGAGAAGCGAAAAGCGGCTTCGAGGCAGTAGAGATGATTGATTCAAAAGATATCAATCTCATGCTGGTAGATATTAACATACCTGGAATGGATGGTATGGAAGTTATCAAATATGCAAGGAAAAAACTTCCAAAGGCTGTTATTATTATAACAACGGCATATGATGATTTTAATATTGCACACAGAGCAATAAAGTTGAAGGTTGATGATTTCCTGCTCAAACCTATCAGAAAAGAGGTTTTACTTGAGTCCGTGAAGTCATTTGCAAGCCGTTTAGGAGAGGGACGACAGACCGGAAAGAGTAATAAATTGCTTTCAAAGTTCGAAATGGAATTAAAAAAATGCTCTTACAAAGCTTCTGTAGACATTTTAAGAGAGTACATAGACCAGTTATACTTAGAGGAGCATGATGTTAATATTATATCAAAGAGACTACAGGAGGTTGCAAAGGCAGTTGTGCGTATTAGTGAGGAACTTGGAATCACAGATACGAACGAACTTGTAGTTCAGATGGAGAAGCTTAAGATTAAGTATCTTCTCTATAATAATAAGCATGATGCCTATAATGAAATTATCAAGATGGTAGACATTCTCTTTGATAAGATGAATATCAAAGGTAAGCTTTCAGAAGGCGGTATGAAGGCCGTTATTGATTACATAGAGAGAAACTTAAAGAAGGGTATCAGTTTAGAGGATGTTGCAAACCATGTGAATATCAGTACTTATTATTTAAGTAAGATATTCAAAAAAGAAATGGGTGTGAATTTCATCACCTATGTGACAGACCGGAAGATGGACCTGGCAAAAGAAATGCTGGTCAACACAGATATTCCGGTGCTTAATATTGCCTTGGATCTGGCGTACAATGAAGCGAATTACTTCAGTAAGGCCTTCAAAAAGAAGACTGGATTAACGCCATCTGAGTATAGAGAAAAGTACAGAAACAGAAAGGAGGAGGAAAATGAAACGGTTTAAACTTTCCACTGAAGTTTTATTCAGTGAGGATGCCATCGACGCACTTCTTGAAGAAAAAGACGAGAATGCGGTTCTGATTACTGACAAGTTCATGGTAGATTCAGGAATGGCAGACATGATTTTAAAAAAATTGTCTAATTGCAAAGAAGTTTCCGTTTTCAGCGAAGTAGTCCCTGATCCACCAATGGATCTGATTGAAAGGGGTATCGCATTTTTGCAGGATAAGGACTGTGATATCGTAGTTGCTCTTGGAGGAGGTTCTTCCATTGACGCGGCGAAAGCTATTGTATATATGGCTAAGAAGATTGAAGAGAAGCAGAATCCTGATAATCAGAAGAAGATCAAACTGATTGCCCTGCCGACAACAAGTGGTACAGGTTCCGAAGTTACACAGTTTGCTGTAGTAACAGACAGTAAGACGGGGGTTAAGATTCCATTGATCGATGAGAGCCTTATGCCTGATATTGCTATCCTTGATCCGGAACTTGTTAAGTCAGCGCCGCCGTTTATTACAGCGGATACAGGAATGGATGTTATTACCCACGCTCTTGAGGCTTATGTTTCTGAGACAGCGAGCGATTGCTCTGACTGTTTAGCAGAGAAAGCTGCAGAGCTTGCTTTTGAATTTCTTCCACGCGCTTACCGCAATGGTTATGATATTAAGGCAAGAGATAAGATGCACAGAGCATCCTGTCTTGCAGGTATGGCATTTAACCTTGTAAATCTTGGTGTAAACCACGGTATTGCCCATGCTTTAGGAGCTATCTTCCACATTCCACACGGAAGAGCCAATGCGTTAGTGCTTCCTTATGTTATTGAATTTAATGCCGATATGGCAAGAGAAGGCGCAAAACACAGCAATGACGCAGCAAAGAAGTATCAGAAGATGGCAAGAATCGTTGGCCTGCCAGCTCCTACACCTAAAGTTGGTGTGGCTAATCTGATTGCAGAGATCCAGCGTCTGTTAAAATATATGGATCGTCCACAGTGTATGTCCGAATGTGGCGTCAGTGTAGAAGAATTTAATAAACACAGAGAAGAAATTGTGCGTCGTGCATTGGCTGATGCATGTACACAGGCTAACCCTAGAAAGGTTACAGCAGAAGATATTAATAAAATTCTTGATCATATTGCAAAATAGTAGCGTTTGTATACAGAATCATTTGCTACCCTGTGGTAAAAATGGCAACAAAGTATCATGAAAATAAATAAATACATGAGTTTATATGTGTTTAAAAGCTAAAATTTATAGGCACTAGCCAAGTAATTTTGTGAAAATTGCTATATAATGATACTATCCTGTAAATCAACCAAAATATATTCTGCCTGAACAAATCAACCACAGGGCAGATAAGAATTTTATAAGGAGGTCAATTATGCAGAAAGAAGCTTTAGGAATGATTGAAACCAAAGGTTTAGTTGGCGCAATCGAAGCAGCCGATGCCATGGTTAAATCAGCAAACGTAACATTAGTAGGATACGAAAAGATCGGTTCCGGTTTAGTTACAGTTATGGTAAGAGGTGACGTAGGAGCTGTTAAGGCATCTGTAGACGCAGGTACAGTTGCTGCAGATAAAGTTGGTACAGTAGTTTCCAGCCACGTAATCCCAAGACCACATACAGACGTAGAAAAGATCTTACCACAATAGAGTTAGTCCTTGTCTGATCAATTATTAATGGAGGTATAATTCAATGAAAGATGAAATGATGGCTAAAATCATGGACGAAGTTATGAAAAAGATGGGTGGCACAGAAGCTCCTGCACAGAGCATGGCTTGCGAAGCTCCTCAGGGAATCAATGAAGACCTTTGCGGTTTAACAGAGTATGTTGGAACAGCAATGGGACATACAATTGGTTTAGTAATCGCTAACCTTGACTACAGTGTTCATGAATTATTAAAGATTGATCCTAAGTACCGTTCAATCGGTATCATCGCAGACCGTACAGGTGCAGGTCCTCAGATCTTCGCTTGTGATGAAGCTGTTAAAGCTACAAACACAGAAGTTTGCTTAATCGAGTGCCCACGTGATACAGAAGGCGGCGCTGGACATGGATGCTTAGTTGTATTTGGTGCAGAAGACGTATCCGATGCTAGAAGAGCTGTAGAAGTTGCATTAAGCTTCGTTGGAAAACACTTTGGTGATGTATACGGAAACTCCGCTGGACATCTTGAGTTCCAGTACACAGCACGTGCTTCTTACTGCTTAGAGAAAGCATTCGGCGCAGTTGTTGGTAAAGCATTTGGTATCACTGTAGGAGCTCCTTCAGGTATTGGTATCGTATTAGCCGATACAGCTTCTAAGACAGCTACAATCGATCCTATTTCTATCGCTACACCTGGTAATGGTGGAACATCCTTCTCTAACGAGGTTAACTTCTTCTTCACAGGAGATTCAGGAGCAGTTAGACAGGCTATCATTGGTGCAAGAGAAGTTGGTAAGCAGTTACTTAAAGCTTTAGAGCCAAACGAACCACTGGAATCCGGTACAGTTCCATATATCTAAGATTAACAATCTGATTTTTAAAGTTCTTTATATGGGGTGAGAGCCATATAGGGAATTAGAGTAAGAGATATCCACAAAGCGGGGGTGAGAGCCTGCAGTTGGATATTGTAATACTTTTATTTTGAATATATATATTGAAGGTAAAAGATAGTCTAATTGGAATTTGAGAGGTGTTGAGACCGTGAGAAGTAAACGTTTTGAGTATTTAGATCAAAGACCTGTTAATCAGGATGGTTATGCAAAGGAATGGCCAGAAGTAGGCTTTATTGCCATGAACAGCCCATTCGACCCAACTCCATCTATCAAGATCGTCAACGGCGAAGTTGTTGAAATGGATGGAAAAACAAAAGATGAATTCGACATGCTTGACGCATTCATCGCAAGATATGCCATTAATCTTGACTTTGCAGAAGAAGCAATGGCTACAGACTCTCTGGAGATTGCGCGTATGTTAGTTGACATTAATGTTAACAGACAGGAGTGCTTAAAATATACTACAGCAGTTACACCTGCTAAGTTAGTAGAAATCGTTGGTAACCTCAGCGTACTTGAAGCTATGATGGGTATTACCAAGATGAGATGTCGTTTAAAACCAGCTAACCAGTGCCACGTTACAAACGTAAAGGATAACATGGTTCAGATCGCAGCAGATGCAGCAGAAGCTGCTGTACGTGGATTTGCAGAGATGGAGACAACAGTAGGTATTGTACGTTATGCTCCATTTAATGCTATCGCTATTATGTTAGGTGCTAACGTTGGACGTCCTGGTATCCTTACACAGTGTGCTGTAGAAGAAGCTACAGAGCTTGACTTAGGTATGAGAGGTTACACCGCTTACGCCGAGACAGTATCCGTATACGGAACTGAAGACGTATTCATGGATGGTGATGATACTCCTTGGTCAAAAGCTTTCTTAGCATCCTGCTACGCATCTCGTGGTGTTAAGATGAGATTTACATCTGGTACTGGTTCAGAGGTTCAGATGGGTATGGCAGAAGGAAAGTCTATGCTTTACCTTGAGGCTAGATGCCTCGGTGTTACTCGTGGTGCTGGTGTTCAGGGAACACAGAATGGTTCTGTATCCTGTATCGGTGTACCTGCCGCTGTACCTGGTGGTATCCGCGCCGTTGCATGTGAGAACTTAATTGCCGCTATGCTTGACCTTGAGAACGCTTCCTCTAATGACCAGTCATTTACACACTCTGATCTTCGTAGAGTTGCTCGTTCTATTCCACAGTTTATTCCAGGAACTGACTACATCTGTTCCGGATATTCATCCACACCGAACTATGATAACATGTTCGCAGGATCCAACTGGGATGCAGACGATTATGATGATTGGTGCGTAATTCAGCGTGACTTAAGAGTTGATGCTGGTCTTCTTCCTGCAAGAGAAGAAGAAGTTGTTGCAGCACGTAATAAAGCTGCAAAAGCTATTCAGGCACTGTTCCGTGAATTAGGTTTACCTGAAATTACAGACGAAGAAGTTGAAGCTGCCACATACGCTCGTGGTTCACAGGATATGCCTGACCGTGACGTTGTAGCTGACCTTAAAGCTGCTACAGATATGCTTGATCGTGGAGTTACAGGTATCGACTTCGTTAAAGCTCTTTACAAGGGTGGATTTGAAGACGTTGCTGAGTCTATCTTCAACATTCAGAAAGCTAAAGTTGTTGGTGACTACTTACATACAGCTTCCATGCTTGATGATAAATTCCATGTAATTTCTGCTGTTAACAGCCCTAACTGCTATGAAGGACCTATGACAGGTTACCAGATCAGCCCAGAACTTTGGGAGAAGATTTCTGATATCCGTACTGCAGTAGATCCGGCTAAGCTTTAATCGAGTAAGGAAGGTGAACCATAATGGCAATTGATGAAAAATTATTAAAAAGTGTTATCGCTGAAGTTCTTAAAGAAATGAATACTGCAGATACTTCCGCAGCTTCTGCTGTAGAGGGAGAAACTTATGAGTGCCCTGGAATGCAGATTACTGAAATCGGTGATGCAGAAAAAGGCACAAATCCTAACGAAGTTGTTTTAGGTTTAGCTCCTGCTTTTGGAGAATCTCAGACAACAAATATCGTAGGTATTCCTCATGCAGATATTGTAAAAGAGGTTATGGCTGGTCTGGAAGAAGAAGGTGTTTCCTGTAGAATCGTTAAAGTTTACAGAACATCCGATGTATCTTTCATCGCTCATGATGCTGCTGAATTATCAGGTTCAGGCATCGGAATTGGAATTCAGTCCAAAGGTACTACTGTAATCCATCAGAAAGACCTTCCACCGCTGTCTAACTTAGAGTTATTCCCACAGTGCCCACTGATCGACCTTGAAACATACAGAGCAATCGGTAAAAACGCTGCTCAGTACGCTAAAGGAGAATCACCAAATCCGGTACCTGTAAAGAATGACCAGATGGCAAGACCGAAATTCCAGGCTTTATCCGCTGTACTGCATATCAAAGAGACAGAGCATGCAGACAGAGATAAGGCTCCTAAAGCTCTTAAAGTTGTATTTAAATAGACGGAGGTGTCAATCGTGGATCAGGAATTATTAGTAAGACAGATTATGCAGGAAGTTATGAAAAACATGCAGGGTTCTGCCGCAGCCTGCGAATGTGAAAGCAAGGTTACGGTTGAGGATTACCCACTGGGAGAGAAAAAACCAGAATTAATCAAGAGTGCTTCTGGAAAATCTTTAAATGATTTAACTTTACAGGGAGTTATTGATGGAAAGTTAGATGCAAAAGATTTCCGTATCACAAAAGAAACTCTGGAATTACAGGCTCAGGTTGCTGAATCTGCAGGACGTGGATTCTTCGCAACGAACTTAAGAAGAGCTGGTGAATTAATCCCAGTACCTGATGCAAGACTTCTTGAGATTTATAACGCTCTTAGACCATATCGTTCAACAAAAGCTGAATTATATGCAATCGGTGATGAGTTAATCAACGAATACGGTGCTACAGTAAGTGGTAACTTCGTTAAAGAAGCTGCAGACATTTACGAAAAACGTAACCGTTTAAAAAAATAATTAGTTGATTGATTTCGACGGAGGTATGAGAAGTGAAATTAGTTGCGGGCGTTGATATTGGCAATGCAACAACGGAAACTGCGATTGCCAGAATCGATGGTAAAAATGTGACATTCCTTTCGAGTGGTATTACAGGTACTACTGGAATTAAAGGAACGAAACAGAACATACACGGAGTTTTTCAGTCACTGAAGAATGCCCTTGATGAAGTTGGTTTTGAAATCAGTGATCTTGATGAAGTTCGTATTAATGAAGCCGCTCCCGTTATCGGTGATGTCGCTATGGAGACTATTACCGAAACTATTATCACGGAATCTACTATGATTGGACACAATCCCAATACTCCAGGGGGTGTTGGGATTGGTGTTGGAATATCTCAGCGCATCGACAGATTAGATACTGTCAAAGATGGCGGAGATGTAATTGTGGTTATTCCGGCAGAAGTTTCCTTTGAAGCTGCCGCTGCACTCATTAACCGATATAACAAAATATTTAACATTACAGGTGCCATTGTCCAGCGCGATGATGGCGTTTTGATTAACAACAGGCTTGAAAAGAAGATTCCTATCGTTGATGAGGTAGGTATGATTGATAAAGTACCTCTCGGAATGTTATGTGCAGTAGAAGTTGCACCTGTTGGCGGAGTTGTCGAAGTACTCTCTAACCCATATGGTATCGCAACATTATTCAAACTGTCCCCGGAAGATACAAAACAGGTTGTACCGATTGCCCGCGCGTTAATCGGAAATCGTTCTGCCGTTGTCATTAAAACACCGGAAGGAGACGTAAAAGAAAGACGTATCCCTGCCGGTTCTATTGAGATTATAGGCGCAAAGAAAAAAGTAATCGTTGGCGTAGAAGAGGGAGCCGAGAAGATGATGGAAGCTGTAAATAGCGTTCCAGTCATCGAAGATATTAAAGGTGAACCTGGCACCAATGCCGGCGGTATGCTTGAAAAAGTTCGTCAGGTTATGTCAAATCTTACAAACCAGCATCCAAAAGATATCAAAATTCAGGATTTACTTGCTGTAGATACTTATAATCCTCAGAAGATTAAAGGTGGTCTCGCAAATGAATTTTCTTTAGAAAGTGCAGTAGGAATTGCTGCCATGGTTAAGGCAGACCGTCTTCAGATGAAGATGATCGCGGAAGAATTGACAGACCGATTAAAAATCCCTGTATATGTTGGCGGTGTTGAGGCAGATATGGCTATTAAAGGAGCTTTAACTACACCGGGTACAAATGTACCACTCGCCATAGTAGATATGGGAGCAGGATCAACGGATGCTTCAATTAAAGACAGAGACGGCAATGTAAAGCTCGTGCATCTGGCGGGGGCCGGAAACATGGTAACTTTACTGATTCAGTCCGAACTTGGACTGGAAGATTTCAATACAGCAGAAGATATTAAAAAGTATTCTCTCGCAAAGGTTGAAAGTCTTTTCCATATTCGTCATGAAGATGGAACCGTACAGTTCTTTGAACAGCCATTAGATCCGAATGTATTCGCAAAGGTTGTCTTAGTCAAGGAAGATGGAGAGTTAGTTCCGCTTGAGGGACAGGATTCCATGGAAAAGATTAAGATGGTAAGAACCAATGCAAAGAAAAAGGTATTCGTAACAAATGCGATTCGTTCATTGGCGAAGGTTAGTCCTACCGGTAATGTACGAGACATCGAATTTGTAGTATTAGTAGGTGGTTCTGCACTCGACTTCGAGGTGCCGACTCTCGTAACTGATGCATTATCACAATATAATATAGTAGCTGGTCGGGGAAACATTCGCGGATGCGAAGGTCCTCGTAATGCGGTAGCAACAGGACTTGCGATGTCTTGTGCTGATGTATAGGAGACAATTATGGAAGGAAGCAATACAGTAATTGATAACAGACCTTCAGTGAAAGTTTTTTATGACTGTGATCACCTTTCTGAAGCTGATTTTGTCAGCGTCCTTCTTGGAATCGAGGAGGAAGGCATCCCCTATGATGTTCAGGCAGAGCATTGCAGTTCCGTATTAGAACTTGCACATAATGCCAGCTTGAATTCAAGATTAGGGGTGGGCGTTGGTATCAGCAAAGAAGGCATTGTTCTTCAGCATGAGAAGCTGGATAAAGCGGCCCCTCTTTTTAAGATTAAGTTATATCAGACAGAGCTGTTCCGGAAGATTGGCGCGAATGCCGCAAGACTGGTAAAGAAAATGCCATTCAAAGTTCTGGATTAAGGCTTTACAATTAATTAATTCTGAAATGTGAGGAGGTGTGAAGGTGTCTAACAATAAATGTCTTGGTTTCATCGAAACCTTTGGTTTAGCTGCCTGTGTGGCAGCAGCAGATGCAGCAGTAAAGTCTGCTAACGTAAAACTGCTTGGATATGAATATGCAAAGGGCGGCGGAATGTGTACTGTAAAGGTAGAAGGTAACGTCGGAGCATGTAGAGCAGCAATCGCAGCAGGCAAAAAAGCGGCAGAAGCAGTTAACGGTTCTTTAAGTGGAACAAAGAGTACACTGTTAAAAGCAAGACCGGCAGATGGCATGAGAGAATTACTCGTAGACAACAGAGAGACTGTTGGAGGAGAAATTGCTCTTGCAGAAGGTTATCGTCCAAAAGGAGATACAAAGAAACCGGTACTCGTAAAGAACTGGAAACCAAAAACTGAACCAAAGGCTGAGGTAGTGACCGAGGAAGCACCTGAACCGCCTGTAGTGGAAGAACCTGAGGAAGAAGAGCCAACATCAGAGGAACCTGAAACGGAAGAGGTCAAAGAGGAAGCTCCTGTAGAGGAACCGAAAGCAGAAGAACCTGCTGAGGAAACTCCTGTAGAAGAGACTCCAGTGGAAGAAGCTCCTGTAGAAGAGCCAAAAGCAGAAGAACCTGCACCAGAAGCTCCAGCAGAAGAGACTCCAGTAGAGAAAGCAGAAGCAGAGGAAGCAAAATCTGAAAAGACTGAACCGAAAAAGGAAACTGACAAAAAGGCAGACGCTCCTAAGGGAAAGACTTCAACAGGAAATAGAAGAAGCAGATCCAGAAGAAAAAAGAACACCGATAATAACGATAACAAATAAGTCGGAATAATCGGCTCTGGATTATAAATCAGTAATCAGGCAGGAAAGGCCTTCAGCCTTTCCTGCGATAGTATCAATAATAACGTACATTTAGTACATACAAATATGCGCAATGGATGCATGTGGATACCGAGACAGACACATGCAATCCTGACAATAATGATTCGGTATTCGAACATTAGAATAAATAAGGGGATCACATGAACGATTACAATAACGTTTTAGTTGGATTTTCGGAGCTTATCAAAAATGAAGAATTTCGTCCCTATGAAGG
This sequence comes from Anaerobutyricum hallii DSM 3353, assembly GCF_000173975.1. GTDB lineage: Bacteria > Bacillota > Clostridia > Lachnospirales > Lachnospiraceae > Anaerobutyricum > Anaerobutyricum hallii. The sequence continues at coordinate 9,589 of NZ_ACEP01000031.1, read as the reverse complement.
GGATTTGAGATTGGGTGTCGATCTTGGAACCGCCAACATTGTAGTATCTGTTGTAGATTCCAACAACACACCAATTGCCGGGGCTTCCTATCCGTCCACGGTTGTACGGGATGGAATCGTTGTGGATTTCATGGGTGCATCCAGAGCGGTCAGAAATATGAAAGCCAAGCTGGAAGATCTGATGGGAGTGGAGTTTTACGAAGCTGCCACAGCCATTCCGCCGGGAATTATTTCTGGAAACGTAAAGGTAATTTCCAACGTAGTCGAGTCTGTTGGACTGGATGTAGTCAATGTCATTGACGAGCCTACAGCAGCCGCTTCTGTTCTTGGTATTACGGACGGAGCAGTCGTGGATGTCGGTGGTGGAACAACCGGTATCAGTATTCTCAAAGACGGAAAGGTTATCTTTACCGCAGATGAGCCTACAGGTGGAACACACATGACTCTGGTACTTGCTGGGAGCCTTGGATGTTCCTTTGAAGAGGCCGAGAGAATCAAAAAAGATCCGAAACAGGAAATGCTGGTATTTCCTGTGGTTAAACCGGTAATTGAAAAGATGGCAGCAATCGTTGCCCGTTTTATCGAAGGATACGATGTGGACGTTATTTATGTAGTAGGCGGTGCCTGCAGCTTTAAGAAGTTCGAAAGTGTTTTTGAGAAGGAAACAGGGGTTAAGACGATTAAGCCGAAAGAACCTTTACTGGTTACTCCATTAGGAATTGCCATGAACTGCAATAAGCAATAGGTGGCATGATGAATAGAAAAGAATTTGAAGATGCGCTTATGGCAACGATTGTGGAATATATTTCAGACCAGGTCATCTTACGATACGCACAGGCTTGTAAGAAAGCTACTGTTCTTTTCTCCGGAGCCTTAATTGGTTATAAAGATGCAGTAACATCTTTAAATGAACTAAAAAAGGATGGCTGGACATTGACAGCAGTACTGTCAAAGGCAGCAGGAGAAGTAATTACAGAAGAACGTATCAGGAATGATATTGGTCCGGATGCCATTTATGTTGAAGGCGCTCCGGTTAACGGCAGACAGATTGTAGATGACAGTCAGTTTGTAATTATTCCGTCGCTGACAATTAATACAGCCGCAAAGGTTGCAAATTGTATCAGTGATAATCTTCTTACCAATATGATTTCCAGAGCGATGGCTACAGGAAAGCCAATCGTGGCAGCAATTGATGGCTGCTGTCCGGATAACAAGGTAAGAGAGCAGTTAGGCTTTAAAGTAACAGAAGCTTATAAAGCGAAAATGCGACATAATCTTGAAGATATGCTCGCATACGGAATCACATTGACTACAGACTATAGTCTGTGCAGTAAAGTAAATGAAGTTTTCTCTGCAAAGGTGTCTCTCCCGGCACTGGATAACAGTAAGCCGGCACCGAAGAAAGACAGAATTGTTTCCACAAAGATGGAGCCAGCAGTACAGTCAGTAAGCCAGCCAGTCAAAAAAGTGGAAACACCGAGCAGTGTAAAGTTAGACAAAAAAGTAATCGGCAGAGTCGATATAGCAAAGAATGCGAGATTTAAGACAATCGTTGTAAGACAGGATGCATTAGTTACCGGTCTTGCAAAAGATGAAGCTTTAAATCGCGGAATTACGATTGTAAAAGAGTAAGTAGGTGAAGACATGTATTTAGGTAAAGTGATTGGTACAGTAGTTTCGACTATTAAGACTCCAAGCCTGACCGGCAGTAAGTTTCTTATTGTTGAGAAGATTAATCAGGATCTTACAGCAAAGAAACAGACAGAAATTGCTGTTGATACTGTTGGAGCCGGCGATGGAGAAACCGTAATTGTCGTAGGCGGAAGTTCCGCACGTATGTCAAATGGTAAAAAGACTGACCTGCCAGTAGATGCTGCGATTATCGGCATTGTCGATACCGTAGAGATATCACAGTGTTAAGGGTGTGAATATAATGTCCAATATTTATACAAAGACAGGTGATAAAGGAACGACGGGTCTCTATGGTGGTTCCAGAGTTGACAAAGACAGTTTAAACGTTGATGCTTACGGAACTGTCGATGAAGCAATCTCTTCTCTGGGAGTTGCCTATACCCTGACTGACTCACCGGAAATAAAAGAATATATTAATCATATTCAGAAGAGGATGTTCCAGGCAGGTGCTGAATTAGCCAGTGATGCAAGAGGAATGGAAATGCTTAAAGATAAGATCGGGGAAGCTGATATCAAATACCTCGAAAATATCATTGACAAATCCACCGAAGTGAACGGGCTGATGCGAGAATTCGTAGTACCTGGAGTTAATCCTTCCTCCGCAGCCTTACACGTTGCAAGAACTGTTGTAAGACGTGCAGAGAGAATAATTACAGCACTCGCAAAGCAGGTTCCTGTTCGTGAGGAGTTACGCAAATATATCAATCGCTTATCAGATGCGTGCTTTGCAATGGCTCGTCTCGAAGAGGCAAGAGCAAAAAATCAGGAGATCGAAGAATTAAAAGACACAGTACGACAGGTAGTGAAAACCTTAGGAGCTATGGGAAAGGAAGAAGACAGCATGGATATGTCAATTGAAACCTTGAAAAAGATGGCTGGATTCATAGAAGAAAAGGCAAAAGAGATTGGTGTTCCTGTTGCATTTTCCGCAGTAGATGAAGGTGGCAACTTACTGTACTTCCAGCGCATGGAAGGAACCCTTTTGATCAGTACAAAGGTGTCTCAGGATAAAGCATACACTGCCTGTGCTTTAAAGTGTCCGACATGTGATCTTGCTGATGTGACAAAACCAGGTGAGAGCCTGTGGAGTCTTCATAATTCTGGTGATGGCAGAATTATTTGTTTTGGAGGCGGATATCCAATTAAGAAAGATGGCAAAGTAATTGGAGCCATCGGAGTAAGTGGTGGAACCGCTGAAGAGGATATGGCAGTAGCGACATACGCATTAGAAAAAATGCAAGGAGGAAAAGCATAATGAATATCGATGTTGAATTAATTGAAAAAGTCGTTAAAAAAGTATTAAACGATGTTGAGACTGGCTCAAGCGAAAGCGAATATGGATATGGTATCTTTGATACTATGGACGAGGCAATTGAAGCTTCCGCAAAAGCTCAGAAAGAATATATGAACCATTCCATGGCTGACAGACAGAGATACGTTGAAGGTATCAGAGAAGTTGTTTGTACAAAAGAAAATCTTGAGTACATGAGTAAACTCGCTGTAGAAGAAAGCGGAATGGGTGCTTATGAATATAAAGTAATCAAAAACCGTTTAGCAGCAGTTAAATCTCCAGGTGTTGAAGATTTAACAACAGAAGCTTTATCAGGTGATGACGGACTTACATTAGTTGAGTACTGTCCATTCGGTGTAATTGGTGCTATCGCTCCTACAACAAACCCTACAGAAACAGTTATCTGTAACTCCATCGCAATGCTTGCTGGTGGAAACACTGTAGTATTCAGCCCACATCCACGTTCAAAAGGCGTTTCCATCTGGTTAATCAAAAAACTGAACGCTAAATTAGAAGAGCTGGGCGCTCCTAGAAACTTAATCGTAACTGTTAAAGAACCATCTATCGAAAACACAAATATCATGATGAACCATCCAAAGGTTCGTATGCTTGTTGCTACAGGTGGTCCTGGAATCGTTAAAGCAGTTATGTCAACAGGTAAGAAAGCTATCGGAGCTGGTGCTGGTAACCCTCCAGTAGTAGTAGATGAGACAGCTGATATCGAAAAAGCAGCTAAGGATATCGTTAACGGATGTTCTTTCGATAACAACCTTCCATGTATCGCAGAGAAAGAAGTTATCGCTGTAGATCAGATCGCTGACTACTTAATCTTCAACATGAAGAACAATGGCGCATACGAAGTAAAAGATCCTGAAATCATCGAAAAGATGGTTGATCTCGTAACAAAAGACAGAAAGAAACCAGCTGTTAACTTCGTAGGTAAGAGCGCACAGTACATCCTTGACAAAGTTGGAATCAAGGTTGGACCAGAAGTTAAATGTATCATCATGGAAGCTCCTAAGGATCATCCATTCGTACAGATCGAGTTAATGATGCCTATCCTTCCTATCGTTCGTGTTCCTAACGTAGACGAAGCTATCGACTTCGCTGTAGAAGTAGAACATGGTAACAGACATACAGCTATGATGCATTCTAAGAATGTAGATAAACTTACAAAGATGGCAAAAGAAATCGAAACAACTATTTTCGTAAAGAATGGCCCATCTTATGCAGGTATCGGTGTTGGCGGAATGGGATATACAACATTCACAATTGCCGGACCTACAGGTGAAGGTTTAACATCTGCTAAATCATTCTGCCGTAAGAGAAGATGTGTATTACAGGACGGTCTCCATATCAGAATGAAATAATTAAGAGGTGAGTTAAATGGAAAAAAACCTTATTGATATCATTGCAAAATCCGGTATCGTTGGTGCCGGTGGTGCAGGTTTTCCTACTCATGTAAAAATGAATGCTAAGGCTGAATATGTCATCATTAATGGTGCTGAGTGCGAACCTTTATTAAGAGTCGATCAGCAGCTTATGGCCGTTGAGACAAAGAAAATTCTTGATGCATTAAAGCTCTGCATGGAAGCAGTAGGTGCAGACAAGGGTGTAATTGCCTTAAAAGGTCACTATGAAGCAGCAATTAACAGCTTTAACCAGCTCTTGGGAGAGTATGAAGGCATTAGCCTTCATCTCCTTCCAAACTTCTATCCGGCTGGTGATGAACAGATTACAGTATACGAAGTTACGGGAAGAATTGTACCAGAAGGTGGAATTCCTCTACAGTGTGGCGTTATCGTTTCCAATGTAGAGACCATGCTTAATATTTACAATGCTTACTTTGAAGACAAACCAGTTACAGATTCTTATGTAACATTTGCTGGTGAAGTAAAGAACCACATTACTTTAAAATTACCACTTGGTATGACAGTAAAAGAAGCATTAGACCTCGCTGGAGGAGTTACCGTAAACGGACCATATGTCGTAATTAACGGCGGTCCTATGATGGGTAAACATGTTGCGTTAGATTCTAAGATTACAAAAACAACAAAAGGCTTAATCGTGTTACCGGAAGACCATCCATTGATTCAGGATGTAAAACTTCCAATACCTAAGATGCTTCATATGGCAAAAGCTGCATGTTGTCACTGTAGTATGTGTTCAGAAGTATGTCCTCGTCATCTGATCGGACATAGAATTGAACCAAACAAGACTATCAGATTTGCAAGCTACGGAAGCTTATGCGATGGTTCTGATACACCAATGATCGCATTCTTATGTTCAGAATGCCGTCTTTGCCAGTATGCATGTATCATGAACCTCCAGCCTTGGAAAGTAAATCATGAACTGAAAGGTATCATGGCAAAACAGGGTATTAAGAGTACATTGCATAACCAGCCAGAATCAGTACATCCAATGAGAGAGTACAAACGATTCCCTATCAAGAAGTTAATCGCTCGTCTGGGACTGACAAAATACAACGTTGCAGCTCCTCTGACAGAATTAACAACAGAGATAGATCACGTATCTATTCCTGTAGGACAGCACATCGGCGCACCTGCAGTTCCGTGTGTAAGTGTTGGTGATACCGTTGCAAAGGGCGATGTGATCGCTCAGCCTGCAGAAGGTAAATTAGGTGCTTGTATTCATGCTAGTATCAGCGGTACAGTCAAAGCAATCGCTGACGGTTGTATCTCAATCGAAAAATAAAGGATGGTGTTTACACAGTGAGAAAAGCAGTTGGATTCGTAGAAATTAAAAGCATTCCTGTTGGTATCCAGACAGCAGATGAAATGGTTAAAGCAGGTAATGTAGAATTATTACTGTCTACACCAATTTGTCCTGGTAAATATGTAATTATTGTTGGCGGACATGTAGGTCCTGTAAAAGCTGCTATGAGCAAAGCTGAACTCGTAAGCGGAATTTACTTAATCGACACACATATCCTTGACAATATTCGTGAAGAAGTTCTCCCAGCCATTGCTGGAGTAACTCCAACTCAGCAGATCCAGGCAGTTGGCGCAATTGAGACAATTTCCGCTTTAACAGCAATTATTGCAGCCGATACAGCAGTAAAGGCTTCCAAAGTCAGCATCGTTGACTTAAGAATTGCCAGAGGTTTAGGCGGTAAAGGATACTTAGTAATCACAGGAGAAGTATCCTCTGTAAGATCAGCAGTTAATGCATGTCTTGCAAAATTAGGAATCAGTGGAGAAGTAACATCTACTTCAATTATTCCACGTCCACATCCACAGATTGTTGAAAGTTTATTGAAGTAATAAGCCCTCACATCATGGATAGTTAATTATAGTAGTTATAATCAACTTAAGTATATAGAAAGGTTGTCCGCATAGAATCGGGCTTTCGCCTCAGCCACACAGGGCCAGGAGGGAAAGATTCCCGTGGGCGGGCAGCCTTTTTCGGCTATAAAAGGAAGTAGTGCCAAGAAAAAAGAAGTTCTAATTTTAATATAGGCAAGATAAAAAAGAGGATTATAAAGTAAGTATCACAAGGGTATCTTGTGAATTAATTTAAATATCTATAGAATTAGTTCTGAATAAATACAGAGTTGGTCGCAGCAAGAATGCCGGGCATTCTTGAAATTTAATATAGACAAAACAAAAATAATGTGAAAAAATATAAACAGATATATAACAAAAATATAGAAGGACAGGAGTAAAAGCAAAATGGGAAAAACATATATTCCAATCACAGAAGCGAACAAAAAGAACATCTTAAACTTCATCGGAATGTGCCGCATGAACGGATTAGAAGGAATGGCAGAACCATCATTCTCTTTCAAAGATATCAGAGAAGACATCGGAACTGTAATCTTTGATGTATTCTATAACTGCAGAGGAATCACAGAACCATCCTGGAATATGACAGTTAAAGTAGATAGTGATGTACGTTTCCATGACAGCGCAGCTTCGAAAGCAGGAGAAACCTACTGTTATTTAGATTCTTACAGAATCGAAAAAGATAGTCTTGAATTCAAGACAAAAACATCAAAATTTAACGTATTTTCTTTTTAGAGCGTGTTTAATTTATTAAAGACGATGCTGCCGAAGACGGATGATTCAAAGACAAATTTCCTGAAGGCAGACACCCCAGAGACAGACGCCCGGGAAGAGAACCGATACCCTATATTTGTGACTTTAGTCGCTGCGGTTTAAATGCTCGCTTAAAGCGCTCGCATCTAAACCTTACTCCGAGGCCACAAATACAGGGTATCGGTTCTCTTCTCGGGCTGTTTTTGGCTGGAGTTTTTGAATATAGGATAGAGTTGTTTTTGTTTTGGTAAAACCTATTGAAAATATCCCTATAAAATGCTATGTTTTTTGTATCAGAAACTTCATCAGGACATCATTGTAATGCAGAGAAATAGATGGGAAATTAAAAAGTAAGGAGAGGAAAACGAATGAAAAAAATGGGGAAAGTAGCAAGACTAGCATCATTGTTAGTATTAACTCTTTTATTCGGATTGTTTCCAATTGGATCAGGAAATAATTTAAATAAAGTACAGGCCGTTACACCATTAAACAATCCGAGAACTGTAGCAGATTCGTCTATGAACGCTAAACAGAAAGTGACATGGGATTGTGTATGGTTTGGAGCATACCCACAAAGTGAAGTGACAAGCGGAGATATTTATAATAAATTAAAAAATGCGACAGGCTGGGATGAGAATAATGATATTGTAATAGATGGGAACAAGTATCGGAGATTAAAGGGGGAAGATGCGACATATTATAATACTAAACGTGTTTTAAATTATTATGATTGGATTGAGGATTATTCTACTTATCATTATTTTAAATATGAGGCAATTAAATGGAGAGTTTTAAATGTAAGTAATGGAGGGGCATTGCTATTGGCAGATCAAGCCTTAGATAGTCAGCGATATAATCAAAATAGTGAGGATATTACTTGGGAAAAAAGCAGTATAAGAAGTTGGTTGAATGCACAGGATACTATAAATAATCAAGAAGGAATAAATTATAGGAAAGGAAATTTTTTGAATGAGGCTTTTTTTCTAAGTGAGCAAGCAGTGATACTACCGAGAAACATAGCAAATAAAAACAACGCTACTTATAATACTTCTGGTGGAAATAATACTTTAGATAAAATTTTTTTGCTAGCAGAAACGCAAATTTGTGGTTTGGATGCAAAAAAATACGGTTTTATAATGGATCATAGTATAGATGATGAAGCAAGACAAAGTAAATGTGCAGAATATGCCTTTGCAATGGGATGTTATAAATTTGTAGAAACAAAATATGCAGAAAATGTAAATTGGTGGCTCCGTTCGCCAGGTGGAAGTAGTAAGGCTGCACTTAAAATAGATTATGATGGAAGGAGTAGAACAGGTGGCAGTAGTATAGATAGTATTGAAGCTATTCGCCCTGCTTTGTATTTGAAGATTTCTTCCTCCAACCTTTATTCCTATGCAGGAACTGTGTGCTCTGATGGAACAATAAATGAAACGCCTGCCCCTGCTAGAGTATATCAAGATAATACATCCTCTGGAAACACTGGTAATAATAGCAGCTCCAATAACACCACAGGAAATAATAATAGCAATAATACCAACAACAATAAAAACAATACCACAGCAAATACCAAGCCATCCAACAAAACTACCGCATCCAAGAAACCAACCAAACGCGCTCTTCTGCCAGTAGAAAAAATGACAGGTTCCCTGAAATCTGTGAAGTCACCAGCAAAGAGCACTCTTGCGATTACCTGGAAGAAGTTAAGGAAAGTGACTGGCTATCAAGTACAGTTTTGTGCAAAGAGCAATTTTAAAAAAGGAACGATAGAACGTAAATTTAAACAAAAAGTTACCAAGACAAAAGTTCGTCCATTAAAGAGTAAGAAAAAATATTATGTACGAATGCGCCCGTATACCAAGTCAGGTTCTAAAACGTACTATGGTAAATGGAGTAAGGTAAAGAGTGTGAAGATTAAATAATATTCAAGTTACTATTTAATTCATTAACCAACTAACAGACGAATCCAAGAAACCAAATCCTCTATATTTGTGACTTTCGTCGCGGCGTGTTGAATGTTCGTTTATGCGCTCGCATCCAACACTTGCTCCCAGGCCACAAATATAGAGGATTTGGTTTCTTGGATTCTGTGCTGTGGATGGATTTTGTTTGAATTAATATAGTAAATATTTAATATTTTGTAGTATAATAATTGTATACGATGATTCAAGGCTATGAAATGAGGTGAAAAATTATGATGTATCCATATATGACATTAGCAGATGAAACAGAAATTGTTCATTCTCAGATTATTGAAAAAGATGGAATGAAGAAAGTAATAGTAAATTTTGAACGTCCAACAGAAAATGGATTTGATTCTGCAAGATGCGAATTACCAGATTATAAATGGACAGAAAGAATGGGATATTCTGATGAAGAAATAGAGATGTTTGAAGAACTTTTACACAGTAATGCACATTTGTTATACAAATATGCTGAAAATGGAGGGATTCAAATTGCTTAAACTATTTATCCTCTTACAGCAAGAAGACTCCGACCACCTCTAAGGTGGGAGATGAATTGCGTCTGCTACCTGCTTGATAGAGCC
>NZ_ACEP01000032.1 GCF_000173975.1 Anaerobutyricum hallii DSM 3353 | reverse complement strand
GGATCCCGCACTGCGGACAATCCCACTCTCTTATCGCAAGATTTTTCGTTTTTGCATTTTTGTAACCACAAACAGAACAGGTTTGGCTGCTTGTAAAAAATCTACCCACCTTCACAAGTTTCTTACCCTGCTCCTCCAGTTTGTATCTCAAAAATGTTGTGAACATTCCCCAGCCGTTATCCGAAACAGATTCCCCAAAATTTAGCAACCGCGACATTGCTTTCATATCCAGATCTTCTATGCATACGCAATCATAGGCATTGGTTATCTGTCTTGACTGCTTATGTAAAAAGTCTTTTCGTTGATTGGAAACCTTTTCGTGAAGTCTTGCTACCTTAAGCCTCTGCTTATTGCGATTGTTTGAACCTTTCTGCATTTCAATTTTTTATTATCCGACTAAAGATACTATACTATAATTAGGATGCACTATCAAGTAGGTAGCAGACGCAATTCAGCTCCCACCTTAGAGGTCGGAGTCTTCTTGCTGTAAGAGGATAAAACTCAATACCTTTACTCTTATTTTCTTCACTCAATAAGTCTCTTATCCTGAAATCAAAAAAGAAATCTATTACACGTGTCATATCATTTGTGAAAGCTATATTTAGGCATAATACTTTCCTTAAGACATCGTGTAATAGATTTCTTTTTTGATTTCTTATATTATTTAATTATTATCTAGTTCCTATATTATCAATATACTATCTAACTTAACACGGTGACGGCTGCTTCCATTTACTGATCAAATGACCAGCTTCCATCATCGTTCTGTGTTCCGCCAATGACATCCTGTCCATCTACAGATACTAATACATCTGTGCTGCTGACATTATCACCACTTACGGAAAAATCATAATATTCTTTATCTCCCACTGTAACTTGCTTCTTGTATGAATATTCTGCATCTTCTCCATAATAATCTTTTGCCTGGCTTAATGCGTCATCCTGTGAGATTCCTTCTGTACTGTCGGTAGAATCTGTAGCATCCGTGCTGTCTGTAGATGAATCAGCATCTGTGCTGTCTCCATTCTCGGATGTACTGTCTGTACTCGCTTCTTCACTTTCAGAAGATGTACTCTGATTCTCAGAATCTGTCTCCCCAATCTGTCTGATTGCTGTAGCAGAATAGGCAAAGCAGTTATCATCACCATCAAAAGAAGATGCGGTGATCGTCACTTCATATGTTCCTTTTACTTCATCTGTATCTTTATCTCGAAGCTGTGATGTGATGATATAATCGCTTCCATCTTTCACACAGTTTGTAATATATGGAACAAGACCGCTTACCTCTCCTTTTAAGAAGCCATACATCTGCTTGCCATCATCATATGTCGCATATTTATCACCATCAGGAATTTCCGGAAATTCCATGTTGCCCATTCCATATGCATTATAAAGAGCAGATGCATACATATTTGATGTGTTCTCTTTAAGATAATAGTAGGAATCCATCTCAATTCCATCTCCGTAAGCAGATTCATTCTCCATTAAGGAAGTGAGTGCTGCCATAGAAAACCAGAAAGAATCCGACTTTTCTTCACTGGCACCATTCGCATAGTATGGATAACCTTTTGAATAATTCTGTAACATCAGAGCCTCAATTGGATAAATCATATTTTCAAAATTATCTGGAAGCTCTACACCAGAAGCAACGTAATCCGCTGTCGTATCATCCTTTGCGGCCTCTGTTGTTGCCTCTGATGCCTGTTCTGCCTTAGAAACGCTGTTTTTCTCTGCACTTTTGCTTGTAGAACATGCACTTACACTCACAACCATCATTCCAGCAAGAGTTACTGCACATAATCTTTTCAGTTTATTCTTAAACATAATTCCTTCCTTTCTGTTTCGCCGGTGTATGTTCTCATCTATGCCACTTTTTATTGACTATATCTGCATCCACCGCAAAACATGAACTTCTCTTAAACTTTTTCCAAAGTATTTTCATCAAAATAATAGCCCATTTGAAAATAATTGTAAAGAAATTTCTTTTTGCTTTCTTTCCTGGCTTTTGCAGGTTATTTTTTATATTATTGGAAATTTACCTTCTTTTCAAAGAAGATTTCTATTTGTTTTCGCGTTGCTTTCAGAGAACCCTGTGCAAAAAATGGTTTTCCACCTCCTCGTCCGTTCAGTTCTTTATTCACCTGCTTTACAAGTTCCCGGACATCTCCTTCTCTCTGTCCAATGGCATATTTATATCCGTCTTTATCATTTCCCGCAAAGAAAGCTGCAACACCGCTGCATGTATCTAAAATCGCATCGGTACATTTTCTTACTTCTACTGGTTCCATATCTCCTTCAATCAACAGCACATTTTCTTTTCCCACACAGGAAGCAGCTATCTGTTCAAAATGTTTTTGCTTTTCTGCTGCAAGTTCACCTTTTAAGTTATAAACTTCATCAAGAAGTCTCTGTACTGCATCTTTTGTCTCTTTTTCTTTTACCGAAAGTCTGACTGCAACCTGGCTGTTTTGCTCCGCACTTTTTGACAGATATTCTAATGCCCGTTTTCCTGAAAGCATTTCCATACGAACCCCGTCACGAAACTTCTTACTGGAAAGGATTTTGACCAGACCAATCTGGCTGGCATGTGTCACATGAAGACCACAGCAGGCACAAAGGTCTGCTCCCGGAAATTCTACCAGGCGAATCTCTCCTGTAAGTTCTTTTTTACTTCGATATGGAATGAGTTTTCGTTGTCTCTCATCTGGATAAAAAATATTTACCTCCTGATTCATCCAAATATAATCATTTACTTTTTGTTCAATTTCAGCCACTTGTTCTTCTGTCAGCATTCCGCTTAAATCAATTGTAATGACTTCTTCTCCCATATGAAATCCAACATTTTCATAACCATATTTTTCATGAATCATTCCACTGACAATGTGTTCGCCAGAATGTTGCTGCATAAGGTCAAAACGCCATTCCCAGTTGATTCGTCCTACAACTTGTTCCCCTGCTTTCAATGGTTTTTTCATGATATGACAGATTTCTCCATCCACATACTGCACATCAAGAACTTCTTCTCCCTCAATCGTTCCCTTATCTGCTGGCTGTCCTCCGCCTTCAGGATAAAAGGCTGTTTCATTTAAAATGATATAATATCCTTCCTGTCTTTCCTCACAGGAAAGTACAATGGCCTCAAACTCTCTAATGTATACATCTTCATAAAATAATCTTCTCGTTTTCATAATCAAATCCCCTTTTATTCTTGAATTATTTTTCAAACACAATCAGCGAGTGTCTTAAAAATATCCCTGCAACCTGCATGCCCCAAATTGTGGCATATTTTTCAGAAAGCATTTTTCAAAAAATACAATCTATAAAAAAAGACTACCGCGTCAGAATATGATCGCGGCAGCCTCCCCTTTTCGTCAAGTAACACCTGACTAGATGCTCTTTATTTTGATGATTCTGCTTTTATATAGAGGGATAGATCAGAATCTGGATTCTGCACTTCCATCTGATAATGTGTAAACTCCTTCGTTCCATCCTCATCTTCATATACCTTATATCCATCATGATCAAGTACAGTAAAGTATAAATCAATTGGAAGATTAAATGTATATTCCTGATTCTTTTCTCCATCATAATCAGAGTAAACAGTACATACTCTCTTTTCTTTTTCCTTCTTTAAATCCTTATAGAACTGTGGAATCTTTTCTTCACCGTCAAACTCTACTGTATAACCATAGAAAACTTCATCCCCACATTTCTCCTCTACAGAAGTAATAAGCTGTGTCTTTTTATCAATAATAATCGTTTTCTCAATCGTATCTCCAGCAGAGAATCCGTATTCCGTATCATAATCATCTCCGCTTTGAACCTTAGTCGTAAGCTGTAAAGTGATTGTACTATCACGTTCTTTTTCGTTCTGAATCTGATCTTTCATATCTCCCTGGAAAATGCTGTCCTCAATCGCTTTTACGCATTCTTCCTCGTAATCATTTCCAACCAGTCCGAAATACTGTGTATACTTCCCATTATAACGATATAATTCTTTATTACTGATTACTTCTTTGTAATCATCATCGGAACCTTCTTTCTTAAAGTAAGAGAAATAGTTTCCCTTTTTATCTTTCTTAATCTGGCGGGTTGTCGTATAATCAGAACCTTCTGCCAAATGAGAGTAAGAAGCTGTAATTGTAACAAGCTTGTGCTCCTTAAGTAATGCCTCGACTGTATTTGCAGAATTAATCTCTTCCATGTGTTTTGCGTTCTTATGCGTTCTATGCAAAAGTCCAAAAACAACACCTGCAAGAATCAGCACCGTAAGCAATAAGCTAATACCCAATACCTTCCAGAACCACGGCCGATTCTGATTGCGGCGATGGGAAGTTGTCTGATCTAACTCATAGCCTTTATATTTTCTTGTATTTGTAGTATCCGACATAAAATTAAAAGTTCTCCTTTCTAGTTTGCCAAAAGTCATATTCGCCTTATTATAATCCAACCCCTATCTATATTTCAAGTTTTTTCACCCTTTTTGTACATTTTTCATCAGCATGTAGCTGATACCGTTTGTCTGATTCTCCTTTTTCTCTGCATCAGTAAGTGGGCGGATTACCTTTGCCGGAGAACCAAATGCCAGCATTCCGTCCGGAATTACCGTTCCCTGTGTGACAAGGCTTCCTGCTCCAATAATACAGTCGGAGCCAACCTGCGCGCCATTCATAATAATCGCACCCATTCCAATGACGGTATTATTCCCGATTGTGCATCCATGAATAATCGCATTATGACCAATAGATGTTCCATTCCCGATTTTACATGGGAAGCCATTATCTGCGTGAACAACGGTGCCATCCTGGACGTTGGAACCACACCCTACAACAATCGGTGCCATATCTCCGCGAAGTACCGCATTATACCATACAGAACTTTCATCTCCTAATGTGACATTTCCTACTACACAGGCTCCCGGTGCTACCCATGCATTTCCCTGAATATCTGCGTTTTTAATATAACTCATGCTTTTCTCCTTTTCTCTGTCTCTCATTATACCTGGCTCTGCGCCATAAAGAAATCAAATGTAAGCTGGTCAGTTTCCGGAAGTCCTGTAAGTATTCCAAGTTCCACCATCTTATCTACGTTCGTCTTACTGACTTTCGCCTGATTTCTAAAGTTTTCAAGTGAGGTAAACGGACCATGTTTCGCTGCCTCTTCTACCTGCTCACAGGCCTTATCTCCAAGACCCTCCACACTGGAAAGCGGCGGCATGATCTTACCATCAATAATCTGACATTCTCTTGCTTTTGCCTTATAAATATCAATCGGCATAAACTCAAATCCTCTTGCGTACATTTCCTGTGCAATTCTTCCATCACGAATCGTATCCTGATCCTTTTTCGTCTGCTGATCCTTCGGTGTTTTTAAAAGTTCCGTAAGTGCAATGTCAAGACGTTCTTTTCCCCGGCACATAATCTCATAGGAAAACGCTGAGGCACGGATACCAAAGTAGGCTGCATAATAAGCTAATGGCTTATGTACTTTAAACCATGCCACACGCCAGCCCATCATAACATATGCCGCTGCATGCGCTTTCGGGAACATATATTTAATCTTCTTACAAGACCAGATGTACCAGTCTGGCACGCCGTGGGATGTCATCTCTTCTTCCCACTCTGGTTTTAATCCCTTTCCTTTACGAACAGATTCCATGATGGTAAAAGACTGTTCTTTATCAAGTCCCATATTGATAAGATAGGTCATAATATCGTCTCGACAACAAATTGCCGTGGAAATCTCTGCTTTTCCCTCTTCAATCAATGTCTGTGCATTTCCAAGCCATACGTCTGTACCGTGGGACAGGCCAGAAATACGAACAAGGTCAGAGAAACACTTTGGATTTGTATCTTTTAACATCTGCATAACAAACTCGGTACCAAACTCCGGTACGCCAAGAGAACCCATCTCAATTCCGCCAATATCTTCTGGTGTGATACCAAGAATATCGGTACTGTGGAAAAGAGACATAACTTCTGGATCATCAAGAGGAATTGTTGTCGCATCCATTCCTGTTAAGTCCTCTAATCGCCGAATCATAGTGGGATCATCATGGCCGAGAATATCAAGTTTTAACAAGTTGTGGTCAATAGAATGGTACTCAAAATGTGTTGTAATAATATCTGTATTCACATCATTTGCCGGATGCTGGATTGCGGTAAATTCATAAATCTCATGTTCATGAGGTACTACGATAATTCCACCCGGATGCTGGCCTGTGGTTCGCTTTACACCCGTACAGCCTTCCGCCAAACGCTCCATCTCACATCTTCTTTTATGAATATCTCTTTCTTCAAAATATTTGTACACATAACCATATGCTGTCTTTTCTGCAAGGGTACCGATGGTTCCTGCCCGGAATGCCTTTCCCTCTCCGAAAATAACTTCTACATATTTATGCGCTTTTGACTGATATTCTCCAGAGAAATTCAAGTCAATATCCGGCTCTTTATTTCCCTTAAATCCAAGGAATGTCTCAAATGGAATATCATGTCCTTCCTTTTGTAACGGTGTGCCGCAGACCGGACAGTCCCTATCCGGCATATCACAGCCAGACATACCTTTTTTCGAATATGGTCTTACTGCATCAGAGTCAAAATCTACATAATGACATTTGGGACAAATATAATGCGCTGACAAAGGGTTAACTTCCGTAATACCTGCCATTGTCGCTACAAAAGAAGATCCTACGGAACCTCGCGAACCTACCAGATATCCATGGTCATTCGAATCCCACACCAGCTTCTGTGCGATAATGTACATTACGGCAAATCCATTGGATATAATAGAATTCAATTCTCTTTGTAGTCTCTCCTCTACAATATCCGGCAGATCCGGCCCATAAATCTCATGGGCTTTATCGTAACAGATTTTTGTTAATGTCTCATCAGACTTTGGAATAACCGGAGGACATTTATCAGGATGTACCGGCGAAATCTTTTCGATCATATCAGCAATCTTATTTGTGTTGGTGATAACAACTTCCTTTGCCTTTGCTTCTCCGAGATAGGCAAACTCCTCAAGCATTTCCTCCGTCGTTCTAAAATACAGCGGTGCCTGATTATCCGCATCTGAAAATCCCTTTCCTGCCATGAGAATTCGACGATACTGTTCATCTTCTGGATTTAAGAAATGAACATCACAGGTCGCAACAACCGGTTTGTGATATCTTTCGCCAAGTTCCACAATCTTACGGTTATAATTCTGTAAATCTTCAACTGTTTTCGCTTCGTACCTGTCACTTTCAAGCATGAACATATTGTTACCGATTGGCTGAATTTCGAGGTAGTCATAAAAACGGACCAGTTCTGCTAATTCCTCTTCACTTTTCCCCCTGATAACTGCCTGAAACAGCTCTCCTGCCTCACAGGCAGACCCTAAAATAAGTCCTTCCCTGTACTTTTGAATCAAGCTTTCCGGCATTCTCGGACGGCGGTTAAAATAGTCCAGATGTGAGGCCGATACCAGTCTGTTTAAATTAATACGGCCTGTCTCATTCTTTACAAGAATAATGCCGTGATAGGACGGCGCTTTCTTAATCAGATCCGGTGACATCGCTCCCATATCATTTAATTTGGCAAGTGTGTGTACGTCTTGCTCTTCAAGCATTTCCACAAAACGAAGAAACACCTCTGCCGTTACTCTTGCATCATCGACTGCCCTGTGATGATGTTCCTGCTTGATATTCAATCGTTTACATACTGTATTTAACTTAAACTTATTCAAATCCGTAAGAAGCAGCCTTGCCATCTGTACCGTATCAAGTACCGTAAAATCTGTTTCAAATCCCTGTCTTTTTGCATTCTCTTCGATAAAGCTCACATCAAACTCTGCATTATGTGCAACCAGACTGCACCCCTCACAAAAAGAGAGGAATTCCGGCAGGATTTCTTCTATTGACTTTGCATCTGCAACCATTGAGTCATCAATGCTTGTAAGTTCTGTAATCCGAAGTGGAATCGGGCGCTGCGGATTGACAAATACACTGTAATGGTCACTTATTTTCCCCTTGCTTACCTTAACGGCACCAATTTCGATAATCGCATCATGAATCGGGCTAAAACCTGTTGTTTCCAAATCAAATACAACATAATCATCTAATAATGTCTGTCCTTTATCATTCGTGACAAGCTTCTTTAAATCATTTACAAAATAACCTTCCACTCCGTAAATGATCTTAAACGGTTCGTCCATCGTAATACAATGATTCGCAATCGGGAATGCCTGCAAAACTCCATGATCTGTGATTGCCATTGCCGGATGCCCCCAGGCTTTTGCCTGATTGATAACCTTTTTAATGTCAACCACGCTGTCTAAATCACTCATTACGGTATGAAGATGCAGCTCTACACGCTTTTCCAAGCTCTTATCCATTCGCTTTTCTGTAAAGTCAGGAATCGGTTTAATTCCAGAAATTGAGGAAAGGGTCAGGTCGTGTTCAAATGTATCCATACGAGGCATTCCCTTTACTTTATAGAACTTTCCCTTTTCAAATAAATCCAAAAATTCCGGCAGCTGGTCATTGGCAATAAAAATCTTCCCAACAATCGTATCGGTAAAGTCTGTAATATGGAAACTTACAATCGTACGCTCTCTTCGGATTTCTCGAAGTTCCATTTTAAGAATCTGCCCGCGGACAACAACCTGTCCGATCTCATCGACAATTTCTTCTAATGGCACAACTTCTCCATCACAATCCTTACCGTAAATAACATCTGGGTCCTTTGAGCGGCGTCTCTGACTAAATTCCTGTCTTCTTGCCCGCTCCTCAAAGAAATTCCCAGAATAGCTTCGTTGCGGTTTTTTCTCTTCTTTTGAACCTTCTCCATCTTCCGCATCAGAATCTTTTTTCTCACTTTCCACCTTTTTGATCTGACTCATGACCATATCTACTTCCAGATTCAGCTTATGGTTTCTCGCCTTATAAAATGCCTGTTTTGCATCATCGGTAAAGTCAAATCCTACCTGAATTTCCTTTCCAAAGCGATGAGAAAAAAGATGTTCAAGATATTCTTTTAAAACACGGGATTTATCCCTTGCAAGGAAAGAATCTTCTAAAAGGATCGTCATGATGTTTCCTTCAAATCCCCACTCTCCATTCGAAAGAAGACTATACTCCACCCGGCCCATTTTTTTCACTTCATGAAGAATACTATTCCAGTAATCATTCGTTATGCTCTCTAACGTATAGGCTGAAGACAGTTCATACGTATCATCAAAAGAAATAAACACAGAAGTCTTTCCAAACAGCTCTTTTTTCATATCGTAGGCAACTTTATTCAATACTTTTCTAGGAATAATATGTTCACTTCTCAAATGAACAACCAGCTGTCTTGTCTGCTGTTTCATGACAACCTTCGAAACAATCGCATTGGACAAAACATACTTTAAATTATCTGGAACGGTATAGTCTGGAAATACTTCTATAAAAGTCTGTCCTTCAAGCATCTTCTTCTCCTTTCTTCCTCAATCGATTCAATATTGTGCAGGCTATAAATTTAAATATGCTCAGAGCGTATTTAAAAAATACCCTAAAGTGTGTTTCAAACACACTCTAATGTATCATATATTTTTATTTTCAGAATACACTTTAATAAATATGAATCGGAAGGACTGTTTTTTTTGAGTGCAAAAACAAAAATCGTTGTCGTAAAAGCAAAAGAACTTATTTATACTGCTCTTTTCGTCTGTTTAGGTATCATACTGATTCTTCTTCTAATCTTTATGTTTGCTCCAGAAGAAAAAAGCACCAAAACCAGCGCAGGTGTCTACACGCCCGGAGTCTATACTTCTACGATTACTCTTGGCGATAATACATTAGATGTGGCAGTTTCCGTTGATGCAGACCACATTACCTCCGTCAGTTTGAACCATCTTTCTGACAGTGTAAGTGCTATGTATCCGCTCCTCGAGCCATCTCTTGAAGAAATCAATGCGCAGCTTGAGCAGATTTCTTCAATTGATGATCTAAAACTAAATGCAGAAAATAAATATACTGGCCTGATCTTACAGCAGGCTATCAAAAATGCACTTTCCAAAGCCAAGTCTTAGAGCGTGTTTGAAAAATGCTTTCTGCAAGATGTGCGTCGCAATTTACTGTATATTTTCTATTACATAAAATACTGATATCACTCTTTTTAAAGCCCCAGCTTCTCTTTTAACTCATCTAATTCACTCATCCACACAGCAGAACTTGCATCACTTGGCATTCGCAAATCCCCTCTCGGTGAAACCGCAATAGAACCAACCTTTGGTCCATCCGGGAGGCAGGATCTCTTAAAATGCTGTGCAAAGAAACGCCAGCAGAACGTACGAAGCCATTTATAACAGGTTGCAACATCATATTCTTCTCCAAATGCCTGTCTGGTCAGACGGAAGATTTTCTCTGGATGGAATCCAAAACGAAGCATATAATATAAGAAGAAATCATGCAGTTCATAAGGGCCCACCAAATCTTCTGTTTTCTGGGAAATAACACCGTCTACCGGTGGAAGTAATTCAGGGCTTACCGGTGTATCTAAAATGTCAAGCAGTACCTCTTTTAATTCCTGTTCCTCGCTCGTATCCGCATAATAACGTACCAGATGTCTTACCAAAGTTTTTGGTACAGAACAGTTCACAGCATACATGGACATATGATCTCCATTATAGGTTGCCCAGCCAAGCGCCAGCTCTGACATATCTCCCGTTCCAATAACCATTCCATTTGTCTGATTGGCAATATCCATCAAAATCTGTGTTCTCTCACGCGCCTGAGAATTCTCATATGTTACATTATGAATTTCCGGGTCATGTCCAATATCTGAAAAATGCTGCTCTACCGCTTTATTAATACGGATTTCACGCAGGCTTGCGCCAAGCTTCTTTGTGAGCGTTACTGCATTGGAGTACGTTCTGTCTGTTGTTCCAAAACAAGGCATTGTCACACAGACAATATTCTCTCTTGGAATCTTCAACATATCAAATGCTCTTGCCGTTACTAATACTGCAAGAGTGGAATCAAGACCTCCACTGATTCCGACAACTGCCGACTGACAGTGGGTATGTGCCAGACGCTTTTTCAGACCCATTGCCTGAATGGTAAGAATCTCGTCACAACGCTTTTCTCTGTCAATCTTATTAGAAGGAATGAACGGTGTACGCTCAAAATAACGGCTGAGTTCTGTTCGTTCTTCTTTCAGCCGGAAATAAACTCTCTCATAATTTTTATCTGCGCCTTCTGTCACAAAAGTTGTCATTCTTCGTCGGTCTGCCTCTAATCTTTGCAAGTCAATCTCTGTCTCGATATAACTATTCTGGAATCTTCTTGATTCTTTCAAAATAGAACCATACTCTGCAATCATGTTATGCCCACTATACACTAAATCCTGTGTGGACTCTCCCTCACCGGCACAGGAATAAAGATAAGCGCATACTAGACGAGCAGACTGCTGGGATACAAGATTACGGCGGTAAGTATCTTTTGTCGTTGTCTCATCACTTGCTGACGGATTACAGATTACAGTTGCCCCTGCTAATGCATGATGGGTAGATGGTGGCAGTGGGCACCATAAATCCTCACAGATTTCACATCCAATCACCAATTCTTCCATGTTCTCACAGCAAAATAAAAGATTCATCCCAAAAGGTACATCCTTACCACCAAGACGAATCTTTCTTACTTCCTCTTCTCCCGGAGCAAAATGTCTTGCCTCATAAAATTCTGAATAGTTTGGCAGATAATGTTTTGGCACAACGCCTAATATTTTACCGCCCTGTGCAAATACCGCACAGTTATAAAGCTTATGATTCACTGTTAATGGAAGACCTAAGACGATTACCATATCCTGTCCTTTTGTCTCCTCTAAAATAGCAAAAAGCTGATTCTTTGCCTCATCAAGTAACGTCTTTTGTAAAAAAAGATCATTACAAGTGTACGCAGTAAGAACAAGTTCCGGAAAAACTAAAAGCTTTACGCCATTCTTATCTGCCTTCTTTATTACTTCCATTACCTTTTCTTTATTGTGAATCGGATTGGCAACCTCTACATCAACAGATGCCACACCAACTTTTAAAAAGCCATCTTTCATAAAAACCTCCATAAAGCAAAATGGGAATCCTAAGTTCCTTAGTCTTCCCATTATTGTAATCAATTATTTATCTTTTGGCAACAAGCAGTACAAGGAAATTTTTGATTGCCCGCCACATGGGAAATCAAACGTTCTCTTATGACCTTCTTATTCCTAGAGCGTGTTTGAAAAATGCTCTAATATACAGTTATTCTTTTGTAGAAATCCGTAATAAATTACTCAAGGAAATCCTTAAGCTTTCTGCTTCTGCTTGGATGACGAAGTTTACGAAGTGCCTTCGCCTCAATCTGTCTGATACGCTCTCTTGTTACGTTAAATTCCTTACCAACTTCCTCAAGAGTTCTTGTCTTACCATCATCAAGTCCAAAACGAAGTTTAATAACGTTGCGCTCTCTTTCTGTAAGAGAAGCCATTGCCTCTTCAAGCTCTTCTTTAAGCATGGAAAAAGATGCAGAATCTACTGGAGAAAGAAGAGATTCATCCTCAATGAAATCACCTAACTGGCTGTCCTCTTCCTCACCGATTGGTGTATCTAAAGATACGGGATCTCTGGATGTCTTTAAAATCTCATCAATCTTGGCAACCGGCATATTCATCTTCTTGGCAATCTCTTCATTGGTAGGTTCTCTTCCGAGTTCCTGAAGTAACATTCTTGAAGTACGAAGTGTCTTGTTGATTGTCTCTACCATATGTACTGGTACACGGATTGTCTTCGCTGTATCGGCGATACCTCTTGTGATTGCCTGACGAATCCACCAGGTAGAGTAGGTACTGAACTTATTACCCTTCTTATAATCAAACTTCTCAACGGCCTTCATCAGACCCATGTTACCTTCCTGAATAAGATCAAGGAAAGACATTCCTCTTCCAACATACTTCTTGGCAATACTTACTACAAGTCGGAGGTTTGCCTCAATAAGCTGCTTTCTCGCCTGCTCATCTCCCTTTTCGATACGCTGTGCCAGAAATACTTCCTCTTCTGCTGTAAGCAGAGGAATATTACCAATCTCTTTTAAATACATACGAACTGGATCTTCTAAGCTGACACCTTCAAGAATATCAGCATCATCAATGATCTCAACTTCTTCTGTATCATCATCTATAAAATTATCATCACCGTCATCTTCTTCGTTGGTATTTAAAACATCAACGCCCTGTTTTTCAAAATAATCAAGAATCCACTCAAACTTCTCCGGAGTTAACTCAATATTCTTAAATGCATCGTTAATCTCCTTATACTCTAACACATTTTTATTCTTATGTGCCTGTTTGAGAAGCTTCTCCATGATGTTCGAAAAGACTATTCTTATATCTTCCATTCTGTTCTCCCAACTCTAATTATAACTAAACTTTCTGACTGTTTCCTGATTCTCTCCAAATACTTTCAATATAAAAAAATAAAATCAAAAGCTAACGAAGAAAAAGAATCCTGCCCGGCAGAATTCTCCGACTGCGGACGGCTATTATCTACTGCCATCCTGCTTATATATCCGTCAAATCAGTCTGACTGCTGTGCCATATACTAAAACCTCAGCAGCTCCCTGCATTACTTCGCTAGAGGAATAACGCACACATACTACTGCATCTGCACCCATCTGCTCTGCGTTCCTTACCATCTTATCTATTGCAAGCGTTCTGGCTTTCTCCATCATCTCCGTGTATGAAGTAAGCTCTCCACCCACTAACGTTTTTAAACTGTTCATGATATCCTTACCTGCATGAACTGTTTGGACAGAAGAACCTTCTACAATACCTAACGGCTCGATTTCTCTTCCTGCAATTCTTTCTGTAGTAACTAATAGCATAGCTCCACCTCCATTGCGAGTAGCGCACTCAACCTATTATAATCTCATGTTATCAATAGAATACTCCAAAAAGAAAGCTTTGTCAACAAAAAGTGAGGGGAATAGACGAAAATCTTTGAAAACTACAATTTTCAGATTTCAAAAAGAAGAATTTCTTCCAATAGTGCTTTTTATTCTTTGAGCAATCCGACAGTCACTTTCTCTATAGCGGCATCTTCCCAGCCAAAGCACAACCCTCAGTAAGATAAACAGACCATATTTATGGCCTCGGAGCAAAGGTTGGATGCGAGCGCATAAGCGAACATTCAACCTGCAGCGACTAAAGTCACAAATATGGTCTG
>NZ_ACEP01000033.1 GCF_000173975.1 Anaerobutyricum hallii DSM 3353 | reverse complement strand
TGGAAAAAGATAGTTTGTGTGTGGTTTTGAAGGTACATACCTTTTTGGCCCGGTGGCTCAGCTGGTTAGAGCGCCGCCCTGTCACGGCGGAGGTCGTGGGTTCGAATCCCATCCGGGTCGTTTATCCGCAAGGATATATTTTAATAAGTGAATATGGGATCTTAGCTCAGCTGGGAGAGCATCTGCCTTACAAGCAGAGGGTCATAGGTTCGAGTCCTATAGGTCCCATTTATGCCGATGTGGCTCAATTGGCAGAGCAGCTGATTTGTAATCAGCAGGTTAACGGTTCGAGTCCGTTCATCGGCTTGTTATGGTTATTAAAAGTCATAATTAAATATGGGTGGATTCCCGAGTGGCCAAAGGGGACAGACTGTAAATCTGCTGCAAATTGCTTCGGTGGTTCGAATCCACCTCCGCCCATTTAAAAATTAATAATTATTATCGCGGGGTAGAGCAGTCTGGTAGCTCGTCGGGCTCATAACCCGGAGGTCGTTGGTTCAAATCCTTCCCCCGCAACTCATGCCCAGATAGCTCAGTTGGTAGAGCAGAGGACTGAAAATCCTCGTGTCACTGGTTCGATTCCGGTTCTGGGCATATGGGATATTAGCTCAGTTGGTAGAGCACTTGACTTTTAATCAAGTTGTCCGGGGTTCGAATCCCCGATGTCTCATGAAGGCTCAGTAAATGTTTTATTTACTGAGCTATTTTTTTTGTCTAATAAGCTTATTAATAGTCGGCTGGTAAGTGGTAATAAATTTAAAAAGCATAAATTCTAAGAAGAGTTAAAAGGATGAAGAGATAAAAAATAAGTTATGAATACACCAATCTATAATAAATTAAGAGAATTAGAGTCAGAAAAAAGAATTCCTTTTCATATGCCAGGTCACAAAAGAGCTGATTTTGGGGCTTTTTTTGGTGTAGAAAAAATGGATATTACAGAGATAACAGATTACGATAATCTTCATGAGCCAGAGGGCATTATTCGTGAATCCATGAATCTTGTAAGAGATATATTTAAAAGTAAGGAATCATGGTATCTTGTTGGAGGGAGTACCCTTGGGATTCTGGTATCCATTTCTTCGGTCTGTAGACAGGGAGATAAGATTTTAATAGGGCGAAACTGTCATAAGGCGGTCTATAACTGTATCAGGCTATTACAGTTGGAGGCCGTCTATTGCTATGCAGATGTTTCTGCCGAGTATGATATATGCGAGGATATGAAGCCAGAAGCCGTAGCAAGGGAATTAAGGGCGAATCCAGATATAAAGGCAGTTGTACTGACTTCACCTACTTATGAAGGAGTTGTGAGCGACATAGCAGGGATTAAAGAAGTAACTCGGCCGTATGCCATTCCTTTGATTGTAGATGAGGCACACGGGGCGCATCTCATATTTCATAAGTATTTTCCAGACAGTGCCGTTCAGGAAGGTGCTGACTTGGTGATTCAAAGTACGCATAAAACATTGCCTTCCTTTACGCAGACAGCAGTTCTTCATCTTTGCTCAGACATCGTGACAAAAGAGCAGGTGGAGGAAATCATCGATATTTATGAAACCTCAAGTCCATCGTATCTTTTGATGGCTTCTGCTGAGTACGGAATCATGTATATGAAAGAAAATCAGGGACAACTCGCCGAATATGTGGATAACCTTAAAAATTTTCGCCGAAAATGTGAACAACTCAAAAAAATAAGCCTGCTCAATCAGAAAAAGTTAAATTGTTTTGCATATGATAACGGGAAATTGGTCTTTTCAGTAAAGGGCTGCGGAATAAATGGAAAGGAGCTGTTTCAGTTATTATATGAAAAATATCACATTGAACTGGAGATGGAGAACCTGACTTATGGGATTGCCATGACTTCTATCTGTGATAAAAAGGAAGATTTTGATGAGCTTTGGAAGGCAATTTCTGAGATTGATAAAATGTGTGAAGAGAAAGAAAAGGAAAATCGTAGTTTAAATAAGGCTGTAAATGAGACAAAAATTGCCATCCAAAACCAAGATAAAGTTGAAATAGAAATTTGTGATAAAAACAAACCCAAAATAGAAACTAAAATTCATAACCACTATAAGGTTATACAAGAAAAAGAAAATGAGCAGACAATATATCCTCCCAAAATCATAGAATCCTGGCAGTGCCGGGGAAAAGCCATGGAGACAGTTGAGTTGGCTGATTCTACTGGCAGAGTTTCAGGAAAATATGTCATGATTTATCCGCCGGGAGTACCAATATTAGTTCCTGGAGAAAAAATACTCAAAGAAACAGTGGAAAATATCAGTCAATATTTATATAATGGATATAATGTACTTGGATTGTCCTGTAATAAGATTATCGTTCTAAAAGATTTATAGATAGTATAGCAAAAGCAGTATGATAAAAATATTGTACCAGAGCATGTTTGAAAGTACTATGACTAAAATACGATGAAGAAGTCAGATAACATTCAGATAATAAAAGTGCATGTACTTCTGAAGGGAGATTTTATTAGATGAAGGGATTATTTATTGTGATGGAGGGACCGGATGGTTCAGGAAAGACCACACAAATAAATTTATTAAAAGAATACTTAGAGGAAGCAGGCTATGAATGTCTCATAACAAGAGAACCGGGGGGAACAGTGATCGGAGAGGAAATAAGACAGCTTATTCTGAATCCAGAACACAAAGAAATGTCTCCAGTAACAGAAATGCTTCTCTATGCGGCATCAAGAGCGCAGTTAGTACATGAAGTAATCGGACCAGCATTAGAAGAGGGCAAAATCGTTATAAGCGATCGTTTTGTAGATTCTTCTATCGTTTATCAGGGAATTGCAAGAAAACTTGGTATTTCTACAGTTTCGGCTGTAAATGCGCCGGGAATCGGCATTTATCGTCCCGATGGAATCTTTTTTATTGATTTATCAGAGGCAGAAGGACTTCGTAGAAAGAAAGAGCAGAAGAATCTTGATCGTATGGAGCAGGAAGGTATAGATTTTCATCATATGGTATCGGAAGGATATCGAAAAGTCCTTTCAGGCAGGCCGGAAGTTATGAAGATTGATGGTGGAAGATCCATTGATACGATTCAGAAAAAGATTCGGAATCATGTGGATGAATTATTGAAGAAGAAGAATCGATAGACATGAATTCATTGAGAAAAAACAATAAAAGAATAGGTACCAATAGAAAATTAGCAGAAGAATTAAGATGATTAACAGAAAGATTTTGAGGGAAAGTCATGGCTGAATTAAATGAGATTTTAGGAAATGAAAGAATAAAAGAGCATTTTATTACTGCTGTGCATCATAAAAAGATTTCTCATGCCTATATTATGGAGGGGGATAAGGGAAGTGGGAAAAAAATGCTTGCCGAGGCCTTCTCTAAAATATTGCAGTGTGAAGGCCGGGAAACTACGGGTCTGGTGGAATCCTGTGGAAAGTGTGAATCTTGTATACAGATGGAATACCATGATCATCCGGATGTAATTTGGGTTTCTCATGAAAAGCCCAATGTGATTAGTGTTGGTGAGATAAGGGAGCAGATTGTTAATACAGTAGAAATTATGCCATATAAGGGGCCTTATAAAATCTATATCGTAGATGAGGCGGAAAAGATGAATGCTGCAGCGCAGAATGCCATCTTAAAGACGATTGAGGAACCGCCGGAATATGCAGTTATTTTCTTACTTACTACGAACAGAGGAGCATTTTTAGACACAATTCTTTCAAGATGTATTCTTCTTGCCACAAGACCGGTACCCGGAACAGCTGTTGAGAAATACTTGGTGGAAAAATGTAGTGTTTCTAAGGAAGAAGCAGAATTTGCAGCAGGATTTTCTCTTGGAAATATAGGAAAGGCAGAAGCAATCATTTCTTCAGAAGAATTTCAGGATTTAAAGGAGTTGACTCTGTCCATTTTGCGGTATATCCATGAGATAGAGAGTTACGAGATTGCAGATAAAGTAAAGGAATATAAAAAGTATAAAAACAGAATTGAGGACTTTTTCGATATTTTTCTGATGTGGTTTCGGGATATTATGTTACTGAAAGCAGATAATTCAGTGAATGCTGAAGCTGCCAAAAAGAAAATTATTTTTAAAAATGAGTATGCGTATCTGAAAAAGCAGGTAGATAAATTAGATTTAGAGGCAATTGATTATGTTATAGGCAAAATTCATCGTGCCAGAGTCCGCATAAAGTCTAATGTGAATTTTGACGCAACTTTAGAGTTGCTTATTGTAGAAGCGAGAAGAGAGTTTTAAGAAGAACAGGAGGTAGAAATGGCCAGAGTAATAGGAGTTCGTTTTAGAGATAATGGTAAAATATATTATTTTGCCTCAGAGCAGTTTGAGGTAGAAGTTGGACAGAATGTTATCGTGGAGACTGCGCGTGGAGTAGAATACGGCAGAGTTGTTTTAGGAAATCGTGAGATTCACGATGAGAAGATTATTGCAACTTTAAAGCCAGTTATCCGAATCGCAACACCAGAAGACGATAAGATTCAGGAAAATAATAAAGAAAAGAGCAAAGAAGCTTATAAAATCTGTATTGAGAAGATAAAAAAACATAAGCTTGCAATGAAGCTCATTGATTGTGAGTATACATTTGATAATAATAAAGTATTATTTTACTTTACGGCGGATGGACGAATTGATTTCCGTGAGTTGGTAAAAGATTTAGCCTCAGTTTTTAAGACAAGAATTGAATTAAGACAGATTGGTGTAAGAGATGAGACAAAAATTAAAGGTGGTATCGGTATTTGTGGAAGAAGCCTTTGCTGTAATACATTTTTATCTGAGTTTGTGCCAGTATCAATTAAAATGGCGAAGGAGCAGAATCTTTCTCTGAATCCTACAAAGATTTCAGGAGTTTGTGGAAGATTGATGTGCTGTCTGAAAAATGAGCAGGATACTTATGAGTATCTGAACAGTAAGCTTCCGAATGTTGGTGATGAAGTAAAGACGAATACGGGAGTAAAAGGTGTTGTTCACGAAGTCAGCGTGTTAAGACAGAGAGTGAAGCTCGTAGTTACTGACGAAAAAGGAGAAAAGGAGCTCGTAGATTATAAAGTGGATGATTTGATTTTCCGTCCTCGGAAGCGCAGAGAAAAAGTAAAAATGGATGATGAGCTTAAAAAATTAGAGGCGATGGAGAAGAAGGAAAGAAAGTCTAAGCTTTAATGAAACGAGGAGAATAAGGGAAGGGAATTTGAATAATAACAATTACTGTTATTATTATTGTTTTATTCCTCATAATTTTTTATAATACTCAAATTTTGGTTTTGTTGATATAAGAAGTTTGAAAAATTAAGAAGAGTTCTTCGGTAGTTTAATTACTAGGTTCTTCACTTAATTGTAGTTGAAAATGAAGATTTAAAATAGGATACTTATATGGAGAATGTACAAATTAAAGAAAATGAGCGTATTGATGATCTCCAGATAAAGGATTACCGTATTATCCAGAAAACAGATGGTTTTTGCTTCGGGATTGATGCGGTACTGCTTTCTGATTATGCCAGAGTTAAAAAGAAAAGTAAAGGGATTGATTTGTGTAGCGGTACAGGAATTATTCCAATACTGATGGAGGGTAAATATCCGCTTGCTCATGTAGAAGGTTTAGAGTATCAGGAAGAGTTTGCCAAGATGGCAGAGCGTTCTGTGAAGATGAATGGTCAGGAAGAAAAAGTGCATATTGTACAGGGGGATGTTCGTAATATAAAGACAGACTATGAGAGGGAGAGTTTTGACTGGGTGACCTGTAACCCTCCGTATATGACAGGAGAACATGGTCTGACGAATCCAGATTATGCAAAGGCAATTGCAAGACATGAGATTACCTGTTCCCTTGAAGATGTAGTAAATGCAGCAAAATGGCTGTTGAAAACAGGCGGCCATTTTTATATGGTGCACAGACCTTTTCGCTTAGCGGAGATTATTTATACATTAAAACAGCATAAATTAGAGCCGAAGAGGATGCGTCTCGTACATCCTTATGTAGATAAAGAGCCAAATATGGTTTTGATTGATGTTGTAAAAGGTGGTAAGCAGAGGATTACGGTAGAACCCCCATTAATTGTATACAATAAGGATGGTTCTTATACCGATGAGATTTATCAGATATATGGAGAAATGAAGAATTAAAATGGCAGGAACATTATATTTATGTGCGACACCGATTGGAAATCTCGAAGATATGACCTATCGGGCAGTACGAATTTTAAAAGAAGTGGATTTGATAGCGGCAGAAGATACGAGAAACAGTATCAAGCTTCTCAATCATTTTGAGATAAAAACAAAGATGACGAGCTATCATGAGTACAACAAAGTCGATAAGGCAGTTTATCTTGTAAATAAATTAAGAGAAGGACTGGATATCGCAGTAATCACAGATGCGGGAACACCGGGAATCTCTGACCCAGGAGAGGAACTTGTAAGACAGTGCTATGAAGCGGGAATTAATGTTACATCACTTCCGGGAGCTTGTGCCTGCATTACGGCACTTACTATGTCCGGACAGCCGACAAGGAGATTCGCATTCGAAGCATTTTTACCGTATGACAAGAAGGAAAGAGCACAGATTTTGGAGAATCTTCGCAATGAGACAAGAACGATTATTATTTACGAAGCGCCGCATCATTTAAAGAAGACTTTGAAAGAGTGCAGGGAATATCTTGGTAACCGAAATATGACGGTATGTAAGGAACTGACGAAGCGATATGAGCAGAAGCGCAAGGCAACTCTCGATGAAATGATTGCTTATTATGAGGAGAACGAGCCAAGAGGGGAGTATGTTTTAATCTTTGAGGGAAAGAGTTTACAGGAACTGAAAGAAGAAAAACAACAGGAGTGGAATCAGCTTACTGTGCAGGAACATATGGAACATTATCTTGAAAAAGGGATGGATAAAAAGAGTGCGATGAAACAGGTAGCAAAAGACCGCGGAGTAAGTAAAAGGGATATTTATCAGGAACTGTTAAAAAAGTAATCCTTTTTTCTAAAAATTAAATAAATGAATTCTTAAGAATTCTATAGTTGAGAAATGTTATCAACTGTAGAATTGACAGGGAGTATAAAAACAGGTAATCTTTTAAATAAACTAACCGATGTTAGAATTGAGTAACATAAATTAGTTTTAAATGGAAACCTGTTTTTTTATTAAGTTTATTTGAGAGAGAGAAAGGGAGAGAAACAAATGAGAAAAATTAGTTCATTCATTATGGCATGTGCAATGTGCCTGTCAATGACAGTAGTGGGAACAGTTGCACCACAGGTAGCGGTACAGGCTGAGGAGACAGCAACGGTAGAATTAAAGGAAGCACCAAAAGCTCCTTCAACATATAAGACAGTTGCTGGATATGATTGTCAATTGAATTATGGCGATGATGCTGAAGAATGGCTTTCAGCAATTGATAAGGTTGAAGTAAATGGAATAGAGTATGAAAAAGCAACTTCTTCTTATAGTATATGGAACAATGCGAAATATTATGCTAAGGCAACGCTTGATTCCTCAGATAGTACGGATGTAAGATACCTATTAATTGGAGAGGGCAAATTTGAAAAAGATGAATCAGCAGTTAATAAAGTTGTTATTTCTGCAGATGGATATAAAGACTTAGTATTGGAAGTAAATAAAGATGGTAAAACAGTTGCCATCCACACAAAACACACAGGCGGAACAGCTACTTGTACGAAGAAAGCAGTCTGCGATTTCTGTGGAGAAGAATACGGAGAGTGCGCATCTCATAACTATGGAGATGAATATGAGTCTGACGGAACTTATCACTGGAAGAAATGTCAGAATGAAGGTTGTGATGCTACGACTGAAAAAGAAGCACATAAAGGTGGCGAAGCTACAACAACAAAGAGAGCAGTCTGTGAAGTATGTGGAGCAGAATATGGAGATTTAAAGCAAGAAGATCCTAAGCCAGCAGACAAAACAACAGAAGGTAAAAAAGATGATACAAAACCAGCAGAAAAACCAGATAGGAAAACTGTAAAAGCAAAAAAAGTTGTTGTTAACAAAAAGCGTATTGTGTTAAAGAAAGGCAAAAAAGTTAAACTTAAAGTAAAATTAAAACCAGCCAATGCGACAGAAAAAGTTACCTTTAAGTCTTCTAACAAGAAGGTTGCCAAAGTAACAAAGAACGGTGTTGTAAAGGCCGTTAAAAAAGGTAAATGCAAGATTACTGTTAAGACAGCAAGTGGAAAGAAAGCAGTTGTTAAAGTAACTGTAAAATAGGAGAAACCGGATATGAATAGGAAGGTTAGAAATTTATTAGCTAGTGTAGTTTTGGGAGTGTGTTTACTTGCATTATCCTTTATTCCTTCATTTGCGGCAAACTCTGCAAATTCTGCCAGTGTCGGCAATGTAGAAGCAATGAAAGAAAATGTAGTTTATGATTTTCAGAGTCTTTCTTTTGCGGATGCACCTGACTATGTCAAAGGAATAAAAAGTGTTTCTGTAAATAAAACAAAGTGGGAAGAAGCAAGTTCTCGTTTATCTTTAATGAGACGAGAAGCATACTACAGAAATACAGATGAAAATAAACTTTATTTTGATGGTTCTTCTGACGGCATGTTAAAGAGTGGAAATATTCTCACGATTGAGAGTGAAGGATATGAAACGCTGTACTTACGTGTGATAAAGGCAACAGCAGATACATTTACTGTTAAAAAGACAGATTCAGATGCAGAGACTCCTTCAGGACCTTCTGATGGAATTAATACGCTTCATGTAAGAATACGAGGAAGCTTTGAAAGTGCTTTAGAAGGACAGAAGAAATATGATGCAATCAGTGGAGCTTCTACTTCTGTTACGACAAATAAAAATAGTGATGTGATTGTTGAAGCAGCAGTTCTTCCTGATGGACAGGAGCCGAAGAACAGCGACTGGAAGCCGTTAAGTGAAGTAATCACAGTAAATAAGAACAGAACAAAGATAAATATTGATACAGAAGCCTGCGGAATGGAAGGTGTTTATTCTGTCCACGACAGTTCTCTTTCTTTATCAGGGGAACCGTTAAAAGCCGGCTCTTATCCAATTAGTGTAACAGTAACGGATGAGAGCGGTCGTACTGCGACAAGTAATGAGCTGAATTTTAAAGTTTATACTCGTACAGAAGTACTTGCAAAGCAGCTTAAACTTGAGAATTGTAAGCAGACAGCGGATGGAAAGTATATGTATGATATGGAGCCATGGGCAATCGCTTCTTTTGGTGGAGAGAACGAAACCGTTACGGTACCAAAGGATATTAAAGCATGGTACGGTTCTCATACAAGTGGAACTTATGGAGAACTTGGTTATGCTGTAGATGGTAGTCCAGTACAGACATTGATTGTTCCAGATGGCTGTAATCTTACTCTTGTAAATATGAAAGTTTTCAGCAGCGTAAATATTGTTGTAGAGAATGGCGGAAAGCTTGTTCTTCGTGATTCTTCTATTCATGGAAATATTGAAGTGAAAAATGGCGGTAAGTTCTCATCAAACTATGATGATTATGGCAGTCAGTTTCTCACAGGTTCTTCAATTAATGGACAGTTGATTTTAAATGATGGAGCAATTTTAGAAAATTCATCTATTTATTCTAACACCAATTTTATATCAAATGGACATATCATCAGACAGAATACGAATCCTGTTATTGTTGTAAAAGGAAAGGTTACCGTAGATGGGCAGGTATTTGTAAAGGGAGATGAAGCAGCAACCGGACAGGATGAAACAACAGGAAAAAGCCTTTCCGGTCAGCCAGCGATCCGTATTGAGAATGGTTCTTTAGATATTAAAAAGGATTCCGTAGTAGCGGCATTTGGTGGAGGATATATTGCAACAACATCCGTAGGCGGCAGCGGAATTATTTTAGATAATGGAAGTATTTCCGGTGAGGGAACATTAATTGCATTTGGCGGTAACGGTACATATGATGATGGCGCAGATGCTATCAGCGGTAATGGTACTGTTTCTGTAAAAAATGTTTATGCACAAGGTGGATGCAGCAGTATACCAAAAACAGGTGCTACTGCGGGAAAAGCAATTGCAGATGGGGTAACGCTTGCTAAGACATCCAATCGGACATTGCTAAACGGTAAGGAAATCAAGGATAACTATGGAACAATTTCTGAGTTGTACTGGTCAAGTATTACAAAAGTTCCAGATGTGAGCAAGTATGTGATAGAAGTAAATGGTTCTGATGAAGAGGATAATACGAAACCAGGCAGCTCTGAAGATAAGCCAAATACGAAGCCGGGAACATCCGAAAAGAAGCCAGAGACGAAGCCAGCTTCAGGTTCTACAGTTAAGAAAACAATAAAAACAAAGTCTTTAAAAGTGAAGAAGACAAAAGTTACTTTAAAGAAGGGAAAGAAATATAAAATACAAGCCAAGAAGATTCCAGCATCTTCTACTGCTAAGATTATGTATCGCTCTTCCAATAAGAGGATTGCCAAAGTAACAAAAAAAGGTGTTATTAAGGCCTTGAAAAAAGGTAAATGTAAAATTACTGTAAAGACCAGTGATGGAAAAAAGAAAGTAATTATAGTAAAAGTAAAATAGTAAAAGTGAAATAATTGAAAGAATTCGGGAGATGCTATATTTCCCGAATTTTTTCTGTATAAAAAACTTCACAATAGGAAAAAATGTGGTAGAATTTATTTGTTTACAGACTTTTTTATAAGGGGTGTTTTGCGCCCATTTATAAGTATACCAAATGTGACATAATATAGATATGTACAGTAACCTGAGTAAAGTATGATTTTACAGGATTACTGTAGAAGTAAGGGAAAGAGGACAAACATAATGGAAGAATACTTGCGTACCTATTGTGAAATTGATTTAAAAGCAATTAGGGAGAATTATATAAATATCAAAAAGAAAACAGGAGATAATGCGATGACTATGGCTGTCATAAAGGCTGACGGTTATGGACATGGTGCAGTGGAAGTAGCACATTATTTAAATGATATTGCAGATTATTTTGGTGTTGCTACAATTGATGAGGGAGTAGAACTGAGAAAGGCTGGATTAAAACAGCCAATTTTGCTTCTTGGCTATAATTCCCCCTCTCTTTATTATAAGAATTTGGAGTATGGTGTAGATCAGACGATTTATTGCTATGATACGGCTAAGGCAATGTCTGAAGCTGCCGTAAAGGCAGAAAAGACGGCGAGAATTCACATCGCATTAGATACCGGAATGACAAGAATCGGTTTATCTCCAGATGAGAAAGGGCTTGCGATTGTAAAGCAGATTGCAGAGCTGCCCAATATAAAGATTGAGGGGTTATTTACCCATTTATCCTGTGCAGATATGACAGATAAGGCATACACAGAAAGTCAGATGGAGAGATATGATCATTTTGTTCAGTTACTTGATGAAGCGGGAATTGAAATTCCAGTAAAACATATCTGTAATAGTGCCGCTATCATGGAATATGAAGACCATCGTTATGATATGGCAAGGGCGGGTATTATTCTTTATGGAATGTATCCTTCTGATGAAGTGGATTTCTCTAATTTAGATCTGACACCGGCCATGAGCTGGTATTCTCATGTAGTAAATATTATGGAGCCAGAGATGGAACGAGGTGTAAGTTATGGAGCGACTTATATTGTTGAACATCCATGCCGTCTTGCTACAGTATCTGTTGGATATGCGGATGGATATGCAAGAAGTCTTTCTAACAAAGGCTGGGTATTGATTCACGGACAGAAAGCACCGATTGTCGGGAGAGTGTGCATGGATCAGATGATGGTAGACATTACAGATATTCCAGATGTGAAGCTTGAAGATATCGTTACCTTGATTGGAAAAGACGGGGATAATTATATCAGTGTTGAAGATATGGCGAACCTTGCCGGAAGCTTTAACTATGAATTTGTTTGTGATGTAGGAAAGAGAGTTCCTAGAGTGTATAAAAGATAGATAATGGACATTCATACAGGATACGACAGACAGCAAGATATTTATGCAGTATGCGGATTTTGCGATGTATCAGATTAAACATACCGTTAAGAATCAGTTTGGTTACTTTGATATGGAAGCATACCGTACAAGCCAGGAACAATATAATGAAGAAAAAGGTTGAGAGAGTTTGAGTGGTTTATGCTGAATATATTGTGGGTGATTATGATTGCCGGAGGAATCTTCTTTGCGGCATTTCATGGCACAATGGGGCAGATAACAGAAAGTTTTATTTCATCTTCAACAGAGGCGGTGAATTTATGTATTTTTATGCTTGGAGTTATCGGTGTCTGGAACGGCATGATGGAAATAGCGGTAAAGAGTGGTCTTATGAAAAAGATTGCAAAGACAATGTATCCCTTTATCCACTGGCTATTTCCAGACATACCACCCCGCCATAAAGCTAATGAATACATAGCGGCTAATATGGCAGCTAATATTCTTGGGCTAGGCTGGGCGGCGACCCCAGCTGGGCTTAAGGCGATGCGAGAGCTGCAGAAGCTGGAGGAAGGCGGGGGCAGAGCTTCTGATATGATGTGTGCTTTTCTTGTTTTGAATATTTCATCGCTGCAGCTTGTTCCAATTAACATGATTGCCTATCGAAGCCAGTACGGTTCCGTGAATCCAGCCGCGGTTGTACTTCCAGCAATCTGTGCGACAATGATTTCTACCATAGCAGGAATTGTATTCATTAAAATAATAGAAATAACAAGATACAATGGAAAGAAATATAATAGAAAAAATAAGAAGAAACGGAGATGGATACAGTGAAGTTTCTTCTTTATTTTTCGGATTTTATCGTGCCATTTACCATGTTCTATATTGTTGTATATGGCTTCTTTAATCGCACCGATGTATATGAAAGCTTTCTAAAGGGAGTAAAAGAGGGTTTTCAGATTGTTATTGAAATCGCGCCGACAATGATAGCATTACTCGTTTCGATAGGAATCTTTCGTGCATCAGGAGCATTAGATTCTTTCTCAGAACTGCTTGCTCCCGCAGGAAAGCTTTTGCACATTCCAGTAGAAGTTATTCCCGTATTTATTGTAAGAATATTTTCTTCATCGGCAGCGGTCAGCTTTGTCCTTGATATTTTTAAAGAATATGGTCCGGATTCAAGGCTTGGAATGATTGTCTCAATCATGATGAGTTGTACAGAGACGGTAATCTATACAATTACGATTTACTACATGAGTGTAAATATAAAAAAAACACGTTGGACTTTACCGGGAGCGATGTTTGCGACGATAGCAGGAGCGGTGGCGAGCGTGGCAATAACGGAATTGATTATGTGATTTAATCAATATAGTATTAAGCGTAATTACTAGAGGGTGTTTGAAAAATGCTTTCTGCAAGATGTGCGTCATCTTACATCTGATATAAAAGACCAGCTATAATTAAGATAAGTTTAAGAACTACTGGTTAATAGCTATTGTATACATAATAAAGACTATATGAGAAATAACAAGAAAATATAGAAGTTGGAAAAGTAATAAATGAGGAATACTTTATGAAACAAGAAAAAAATATTGATTATTTTCAGATAGAAGGAACCCCCGGCGGCAATCAGGAATGGTGCACAGACTTCTGGATGTATCTTGGCGGCTGTGGTGCATTAGCTGCCTGCGATTTATCTATTTGCCTGGCGAGAAATTATGGTCTGAAAAAATGTTATCCCGGCGATGCATTAAATCTCACTAGAAAAGAATATGTGGACTTCTCCATGAAAATGAAACCCTATATTCATCCAAGAGTCGGAGGAGTCACAAAACTTTCTATGTTTACAGATGGGTGTGGACAATATTTAAAGGATTGTGGATATGGGGCTGAATTTGAGACTCTAGATGGGGATAAACCATATGAAGAAGCTGAGAAATTTGTGAAAAAAGCAATCGAGAGAAATCTTCCGGTAATTTATCTCATGCTTCGTCATCGGGATAAGGAATTTAAGGATCTGAATTGGCATTGGTTTTGTATAACAGGATATAAAACAGAAAAAGAAGAAGTCCAGCAGCGTCAAATAAAAAATTCTTGTATCCACACAGCTTCCATTCAGGCAAATGAAATGAATAAAAATAAAATTAAAGAAGGCATCAACTTAGAAGAAAGAGTTTACTTAAATTATCATACATATGGAGAAGCTCTGTCTGTTGATTTTAAAAGACTTTGGAATACGGGTATGTATAAGAGAGGCGGAATGGTGGCATTGAAGAGTATTAAATAGTAATTTGTTAAAGACAGGAATCGAAAGAAGGCATTATGTAATAACACGCTCTAGCAAGCGATAGATGCGGTTGAGCATTTATCGTGCAGTGATACGAAGTAGTTTTACATAATGCCTTCTTTCGGTTCCGTTTCCTTTAATAAAACTAAACGACTCTTACAGAAGATAATCAGGTAAGTCAACGCCGAATCCGTGATGAACAAAACCGATATGTTCGAGTGTAATGTGTTCAATAGAAATCTTGTTTAACGTCATATGTTGCATACTGCTTCCCTCCCAACTTAAATTCTGTTATTTTATTATAACAAAAGAAAATCAGTTTGAATAGAGGATAATGCGGTGACTTCGGCTATTTTTCGGGCATAAATAGAAATTTTTTTGACATGAGGTTAAGAAAAAGAAATACAATAAAAATAGATAAAAAGCAGGAATTGAGGGCAATTTTGATAATAAACTTCAATAGGATGTGAAATCGCCTAACAAAAAAGAAGTAAAACTAAATTTTTTTGTGAAGATTGTGAATTGAAAAAAAAGAAAAATATTATATAATAAGAAACGTTGAAAAGAAGAGTTGAGCCATTGCGGTGAGACCTTAAATATAAATCTTAATTTTCCCCTTTAACTGCTTTGCAGATTTTATATGGTGCGTATCGAGTCATATTGATGACGTCGATGCGTTTTTTTTATTTTAAATAGAATTGTAAATATTTTTTTATCATCAAAAGTTCCTCTGGAAACAGACAATACTTTCTATCTCCATCTTTTACTTTTTTGCAGCATTCCTTAAAATCAAGCCAGCATACTTCTTGAACTTCTTCTTTCTGTAAGGTTAAATCTTCTATATTAACAGGTTCCTGATACAAATAAACATGACTGATTTCGTGATTTTTAAAAGGCTTGCCATAAAATGTTTCCTCGCAACATCCCTCATGGAGTCCCATAAAATGAAGCTGCTCCGGCTTTGCCTTAATTCCAAGTTCTTCTTCCAGTTCCCTTAATGCAGAAGAAAGATAATCCTGACCTGCTGGTAAATGTCCTGCAGAAGAAATATCATAGCATCCTGGAAATGCATCTTTATTTTCACTACGTTTCTGTAACAGCAAATCATAACTGCCTTTTTCATTTTTCCGCACAATCCATACATGAGAAGTTCCATGAATATCTCCATCGGCATGAACTAAGGAACGTTCTTTTACTTCACCTGTGGGATTCCCATTTTTATCTCTTATATCTAAAAATTCCATCGTTATATTCCTTCTCTCTTTGGGGGAGTCTCCTTTGCCTGCGGCAAATCAGAATTTATCAAGAAACTTTTTCCCAGATTTCCTCTCTGGAAAGTGAAAAATTCTCCGCAACAATCTTAGCAATCTCCATAAAATGATCATTCATCTGATCAATATTCGGATACTTATGGAAAAGATACATCAGCTTCTTAATCCACTCAATTCCCTTATAATCAAATGGGTCTTTCGATAAAATATCACTCATCTGATAAGGAAGAATCTGCATCCAGATACTCATACGAGCCAGAAGATGCATTGTAAAATAAATCTGGCGGGTAGAGCCGTATTCGGCGGTGTTGGTGTAATGCTCGCCGTAATACTGAATATTACTTACTGTTTCTTTATGTAAGATATCAACTTTACTATTGTTAATGTCGTATTTAACGCGAATACCGTAGCGGTGTTTCAGCCATGCGGCATAGCCCCGGCGTTCTGCGTGATACTCAGACCAGTGCTGGAACAATACTGTTTCCGGGTCATCAAATAACTGTCTGTAGGAAGTCAGGTGATTAAGTCGGGCATAGTCTCTATAATCACAAATGTGTGTCAGTTCATGGAAGACAAGACGATATACTTCACAAAGTGGGGAACGTCTTAAATATGGTTCCTTAAAAATCAGTGTAAACGGCTCGTTCATATGCTTTGGATATTTCATACAGGCAGCTACATGCTTCCAGTTTTTGCGGGCAGTTGCCTCATCAAGAGTCTGAGAGTCTTCTTTATTAAATCCATATTTTTTCTGACAGGTATACATATCGTCTGTCAGTACAATCTGAACGTTTAAATTCTTTATTTTAAAGAACTGAATATACGAGTTCATAATTCTGTTAATCGTCTTTTTCATAATATTGCCCCCATAGGCTCTAATAGAGCCGACTTCCCTTTTTATTAATAATCAGTATAGCACAAAAGAAATATAGCGTCAAAATGTATACAGAATTACTATTTAATTCATTAGACAAACTACAGGCGAAGCCATTGCTGGAGAAGGTGAATTAAACAGGAGGGGGGATTGGGGGACAGAAGCTGATGTCTTCTGCTTACTCGAGAATGACTGGGAATAGAGGGTATGATTTGGATTTTTTAATGACTATCACCGTAATATTTCAATAATGTCAGAGCAAGTAGTGGACTTCTGTTCTTCTAAAATATCTACCGTTTCAATTTAGATAAAAATATCCATCTACAATATTCTGAGAGTAAGCAGAAAACTTCTGCCCTCTCCCCCAAATCCTCACAACCACTATTTAATTCAAACAAAATCCAGCCAAAGACAGCCCGAGAAGAGAGAAGATATCCTATATTTATGGCCTCGGAGCAAGGTTTAGATGCGAGCGCATAAAGCGAGCATTTAAATCGCCGCGACTAAAGTCACAAATATAGGATATCTTCTCTCTTCTCGGGCGTCTGTTACTTAATGAATTAAATAGCAATTTTCCCTCTTGTTTCTGCTGGAGAAATGAACTATACTAGGAGACTGTGGGATATCGAGAATATTTCGTATATATTTAACGGACAGGTAATTTGACAGTTTGGAAATACGATTGATATTCAAAAAACTATATCTAATAGTTATTTCAATAGTTATTAAAATATGTACTCTCGGAGTATTTCCTGCACTTGCTTTTGTGGCTGATTTTCCGACAGCCGCACCCAAATTTCATCAACGTATGCATCGCGTACGCCTCAAAAATTTGGGAACAACTGACAAAAAATCTTCTCACCAAATCAAGCATAAAAAGATTCCGAGAGTACATAAATTTGAACAGGAGGAAAGAAAAATGAACAAACAGAAAAAAATCGGCCTGGCTGTACTTGTTGTTATTTTATTGTATGCGGCTATTTCTGTATTTTTTCAATATCATTATTTTATCGGAACAAAAGTGAATGGTTATTCCTGTGGTTTCCGAAGTGTTTCAAAGACAAAAGAAATGATAAAGGAAGATATCAAAGCCTATAAGATTACAATTAAGGAAAGAAATAAGAAAAAGGAAAGTATTTCATTTTCTCAGGTAAATCTTGCATTTAAGGATGATGGAAAGCTTGAGGGAATTAAAGCACAGCAGAAAGGCTATGCATGGATTACTGCATTATTCCAGTCTCAGGATTATAGAGATGCGATTACATTGACAATGGACGATACAGCATTTAATGATACATATAATAATCTCAATGCATTTAATAAAGATATGGTAGTTGCACCGGTTGATGCATATTCTACCTATGATAAAGCTACAAACAGCTATAGTATTGTGCCGGAAGTTTACGGAAATACGGTAAAGAAGAAAAAACTGAAACCACTTTTAAAAGAAGCAATCTTAAATATGGATAAATCCATTGATATAGAAAAAAATGACTGCTATAAAAATCCTGCTTATAAGAAGGATACAAAGGAAGTCGTAGAAGCAAATAAAACGATGAACAAATATGTTCAGGAAACAATTACATACGACTTTGATGATCGTACTGAAGAACTTAAGGGAAAGAAAATCAGCAAATGGCTGTATGAAACAGATAAACATGAGGTTAAAGTTCACAGTGAGATGGCCGCAAAATATATCAAAAAACTTGCTGATAAATACGATACTGTTGGAATAAAACGAAATTTTACGTCCATCTGCGGCAATAAGGTAAGTGTCAGTGGCGGTACTTACGGATGGAGAATTGATCAGAAAGCGGAAACAAAGAACCTTGTTAAAACAATTAAAAAGGGTAAATCTGTTAAGATAAAACCAGAATATGCTCACAGAGCAAAGAGCCGTAAAAAGTTTGATATCGGCAGTACTTATGTAGAAGTAAGCTTAGGTGAGCAGCATATGTGGTTCTACAAAAATGGAAAAACTTTAGTATCCACAGATGTTGTAACTGGTGATATCAGCAAGGGACATGGAACCCCAACAGGAGTTTATTATATCCTTTATAAAACAACAGATTATACTTTAACTGGCCAGGGCTATGCCTCCCATGTAGACTACTGGCTTCCATTTATTCAGATTGGTGTCGGAATCCATGATTCATCCTGGCGTGGAAGTTATGGTGGAGGAATCTTCACATACGATGGTTCTCACGGCTGTGTAAATACACCGAGAAGCGCAGTACAGAAAATTTATAACAATATTGAATCCACCTATCCAGTAGTAGTGCATTGGTAGGAAACTCAAAAGTTATCGCCCACAATAGGAACAACTTTCGCGTACAATCAACCTACATGGAAGTTCAAT
Source organism: Anaerobutyricum hallii DSM 3353 (assembly GCF_000173975.1). GTDB lineage: Bacteria > Bacillota > Clostridia > Lachnospirales > Lachnospiraceae > Anaerobutyricum > Anaerobutyricum hallii. The sequence goes on along the minus strand of NZ_ACEP01000033.1, from coordinate 33,853 downwards.
CCGCACCGCATTACTATGTTGGTTATGTATCCGGTCAAGGAGCAGGTTTACTGCGTGGTGAGCCATTTCTTTTTTGGGAATATCAATGGTGGTGAGCATAGGTTTTGTCTGCTCAGATTCCAGTATGTTATCGATGGAAATAACGGAAGGAATGTAGCCTTTTTTGCGGTGGCGCTGCAGACAGTCAAAAACGCCGAGAGCAGTGCTGTCATTTGCACAAAAAATGGCGGAGGGAAGTTCTTCTCGTTGTAAGATAAGTTCCATTGTTTTCATGCCCTCTTCTCTGGTTTGGCTGGTTGGATAAATATTAGAGTAGTCTAAAGGTAAATTATGCGAAATTAAAGATTGATAATAACCAATATATCTCGCCTCATAGGAGCAATCGCCTATGTAGGCGATTTTTTTATGCCCAAGAGAGATGAGATAGTTCATGGCAGTGACGGCGGCAGTTGTTCCGCTGCAGATTACTTCGTCATAATCAAAGTTTGTCGGGTTACGGTCAATTCCTACGATATTGTGATAATGATTTTGTAAAGTGGAAATCAGTTCAGCAGGACATTTTCCAAGAAGGATAATTCCATCAGCGTGGGTGTCTGTTACTGAAAAATAGGATTTTTCTTTTAACATGGAAGTGACTTCCGGGAGGGTGAGAAACTTTCCGGGAACACATTGCTGACGTAGAAGTTCTTTTTTCAGAGATTCAAAAAGTTCGCTGAAAAATAAATCCTGAGAAAGTGAGGGAAAACGGGTCAGAAAAATATCGAAAGTGAGGGGAGTGGTTTTAATTTGAGGTGCTCCGGATTTTAATGTTTGTGCGGCAGTATTTGGTGTGTAGCTGATTTCCTGTGCAGCAGCCCAGATACGTGCCTCTAGTTCTGGATTTTTGCATTTATAATCTGGATGATTTAAGACTCTTGAAACGGTGGATACTGAAGTACCGGCTCGGTGGGCAATTTCTTTTAATGACATAAAAACCTCCTGATAACGTTATCAAAAATATTTTGAAAAATAAATTATAAAATCATGTATACATGAAAAAATTATAAAAAAAACAAGAAAAAAAGTCAATATTATGAGATAGAAAACGTTATCAAAAAATCGTGTTGTTGTTAAATGTATTTTCACATAAGATAAATACAACACATGTGAGAGGAAAAACAAGCTGATGTCAGACAGAAAAAATAACACAGAGATAAGTAAAAATCAGCACTTAACCAAAGATAGACGGAAAGGATATAAAAAATGCTGATAGATAATTAGAACAGGGAAAGGATGTTGATTCGATATGAAAAGAAGCATAAAGAGATGGAATCTAAAAAAGATTTTTGTGATAGCCGGAGTCGCAGCAATGGTAGCAGGGCTTGCAGGATGCGGCGGAACGAAAAAAGATGCTGATAAAACAACAGAAATTAATGTGGGATATTTTAATAATGTAACACATGCACAGGCTCTTTATATGAAAGCACAGGGAACTCTCGACAAAGCATTTGATGGAAAAGCAAAAGTGAAATGGACTTCTTTTAACGCAGGACCATCGGAGGTAGAGGCATTATTTTCAGGAGATATTGATATCGGATACATTGGACCAGTTCCGGCAATCAGTGCAAATGTTAAGTCAAAAGGAGATGTCAGTATTATATCAGGAGCGTCTCAGGCAGGAGCAGAACTGGTAAAGGCACCGGGTTCAGAGATTGAGTCAGCAAAAGATTTGGACGGAAAAACAGTAGCCATTCCGCAAATTGGAAATACACAGCATTTGTGCCTGTTAAAACTTCTTTCTGATAATGGGTTAAAGACAGTAGAGGAAGGCGGAACAGTCACTGTTACCGCTGTAGAAAATGCGGATATTCAGAATATGATGGATCAGGGAAATATAGATGCGGCGCTTGTACCAGAACCGTGGGGTTCTACACTTGTGAAAAATGGTGCGGAGATTGTGTTAGATTACAATGGAGTCTACATGGAAGGTAATTATCCGGTAGCGGTGGTTGTTGTAAGAAATGAGTTTTTAAAAGAGCATCCTGATTTAGTGAAAGAATTTTTAAAGCAGCATGAAGCGGCAACGGATGAAATTAATCAAAATGCAGATGAGGCGGCAAAAATTATTAATGACGAGATTAATGCGGCAACAGGTAAATCATTAAGTGAGGACATTTTACAGACGGCATTTCAGAAATTAACCATTTCAACAGAGGTAAATAAAGATGCAGTGGATGATTTTGCAGCAATTTCCCTTGAACAAAAATTCATTGACCAGAAACCTTCCGATGACTTTATTACGGAAGTAAAATAATTTTAATCATCCAGAAATTATAGTACCTATTGCGTATATCAGACATTTAAAAGGAGACAGAGCATGGCATTAATATTAGAAAATGTGGGAAAGACTTTTGAAAATACGGGTCAGGCCACTTTAAAAAATATAAATCTTGAAATACAGCCGGGAGAATTCCTTTGTGTAGTTGGTAAAAGCGGATGTGGTAAAAGTACACTGCTTAACCTGATTGCAGGATTAGAAGCTCCGACAGAAGGAAGAATTCTTTTAAACGGAAAAGAAGTAAAAGGCCCGGGTTCAGAACGGACAGTGATGTTTCAGGAACATGCTCTGTTTCCGTGGCTGAATGTTATCCAAAATATAAAGTTTGGAATGAAAATAAATGGAGTTCCGAAGGAAGAACAGGAAATACGGGCAGAAAAATATTTGAAGATGATGCAGTTAGAACAATATAAAGACTACGCAATACATCAGCTCTCTGGCGGAATGCGTCAGAGGGTGGCCCTGGCGAGAGCATTTACGATGGACTCAGATATCCTTTTGATGGATGAACCATTTTCTGCACTTGATAAACAGACATCCAATCATTTAAGAAAAGAATTACAGGACATTTGGATGCAGACACACAAGACAATATTTTTTATTACACATAGCGTTGAAGAGGCGGTATATCTTGGTGACAAAGTAGTGGTAATGTCAGGAGAAAATGGCGGCATCAGAAATATTGTGCCAATTAATCTGGAAAGACCAAGACATGTCTATGATGAAGAATTTATCGCATATCGCCATAAAATATTAGAAGAGATACAGGGAGGGGATTATTAATGAAAAAAATAAGAAAATCCAATATAGCAGGGGAAATACTGTTCCTTCTTGGAATCATCATTTTGTGGCAGATATTCTATGTGGCAGGTGTTGACGGACTTGGAATATGGAAAGCATATGCGATGCCATCCCCGGTCGGTGTGTGGAATTCCTTTGTGGAAATGATGAAGCAGGGAACATTACTTGCTGCAATTGGAAACAGTATTCTCCGAGGTGCGATCGGATACATTCTTTCACTTATAATCGGAGCAGTAATCGGAATATTAATCAACCATTTTTCTTTTTTACATAGGAACTTAAGACCACTGATTATGGGAATCCAGACATTACCAAGCATCTGCTGGGTACCATTTTCTATCTTGTGGTTTGGACTTACACAAACAGCAATCATCTTCGTAGTAATCATGGGATCGGCGTTCAGCATGGCAATCGCCGTAGACAATGCAATATTAAATGTACCTCCAATTTATAAAAAAGCAGCCCTCACAATGGGAGCAAATCAGAAGCAGATTTACTGGAAAGTCATATTTCCGGCAAGTCTCCCTGAATTAATATCGGGAATGAAACAGGGATGGTCATTTGCGTGGAGAGCGTTGATGAGCGGCGAAGTAATGACAACATCCATTGGGCTTGGACAGACATTGATGACAGGACGAAATCTGGCAGATATTAACCAGGTTATGTTAGTAATGGTTGTCATTGTGGTGGTGGGAATCCTCATTGACCAAGTGGTGTTCTATAACGTAGAAAAGAGGGTGCTGAAGAAGAGAGGCCTGTGATTTGAGTTAAACCAAATAGACAAGGCAGACGCCCGCTGGAAGATAAATAAAGCATATTTGTGACTTTAGTCGCTGCAGGTTGAATGTTCGCATAAAAGCGTTCACATCCAACTTTGCTCCGAGGTCACAAATATGGTTTATTTATTTTCCAGCGGGCTGTGCTTTGGCTGGGGAGCATCTATCTGCCACAAAATTGCAATTTTATGTTATACTAAAGGTTAAACGTGTTATTTTGGATAAAAGATGGAAATTATATAGGAGATTATATAAATGAAAAAGTTAGTAATCGCAGAAAAACCCTCCGTTGGCCGTGACATCGCCCGCGTGCTCGGTTGTAAACAGCAGGGGAAGAAATATATTGAAGGAAATGAATACATTGTCACCTGGGGATTGGGACATCTGGTAACACTGGCGGACCCGGAAGGGTATGATAAGAAGTTGAAGACATGGAGAATGGAAGATCTTCCGATGATGCCGGAGCGTTTTAAGTTAGTAGTGATTCCTCAGACAAGAGGGCAGTTTCAGGCAGTGAAGTCCCTGATTGAACGAAAGGATGTTGCAGAGATTATCATTGCGACAGATGCCGGTCGTGAGGGAGAATTGGTTGCGAGATGGATTCTGGCGAAGGCAGGGAACAAGAAACCGTTGAAGAGGTTATGGATTTCTTCTGTGACGGATAAGGCAATCCGTGACGGTTTTGCTCATCTTAAGAATGCGAAGGAGTATGAGAATCTTTACCATGCGGCAACGGCGAGAGCGGAGTCGGACTGGCTGGTAGGTATTAATGCGACAAGAGCATTAACCTGCAAATATAATGCACAGCTTTCCTGTGGGCGAGTACAGACTCCGACTCTTGCGATGATTGCTGCAAGAGAAGAGGAAATCAGGCATTTTAGACCAAAACCTTATTATGGATTGCAGCTTACTGGCAAGGGCATTACTTTTACATGGAAAGATAAGAAGTCAGGAAGTTCAGCAACATTTTCTAAGGAGAAAAATGAGGAGATTTATAAGAATCTTTCTGGAAAAACAGCGGTTGTTGCTGAGGTGAAAAAGACGAAGAAGACTTCTCAGGCAGAGGGTCTTTATGATCTTACAGATCTTTCAAGAGATGCGAATCAGCGATTTGGTTTTTCAGCAAAGCAGACTTTAAATATTATGCAGAGTCTTTATGAGCATCATAAGGTGCTGACTTATCCAAGAACGGACTCCCGCTATCTGACAACAGACGTGGCAGAGACATTAAGAGAGCGTGTGGAGGCGATTGCGGTCGGTCCGTACAGAAGCTTCACAAATACAGTGTTAAAAGGAAAAATCACACCGAAAAAGTCTTTTGTAAATAACCAGAAAGTTTCCGATCATCATGCGATTATCCCGACAGAGCAGCCAGTGATTCTAGCACAGCTTTCTGTGGATGAGAGAAAGATTTTTGATTTGGTTGTACGAAGATTTCTTGCCGTTTTATATCCGCCATATGAATACGAGCAGACCAAAATCACACTGGAATGTGAGGGCGAGACATTTTTTGCAGAGGGAAATGTACCTTTAAACAGAGGATACAAGGAAGTAACAGCACCGGATGGCGATGAGAGTGGCAAAGTATTTCCTGCTTTAAAAGAGGGTGAAGTAATCAGAGATTTTTCACTGAAAAAGACGGAAGGAAAGACAAAACCACCGGCAAGATTTACCGAGGGAACTTTGTTAAAGGCGATGGAGAATCCAGTCAAATATATGCAGCAAAAAGATGCAAAAGCAGCGAAAACATTGCAGGAAACAGGTGGACTCGGAACTGTTGCAACAAGAGCAGACATTATTGACAAGCTTTTTGGCAGTTATCTTATTGAAAAAAAGGAAAATGAAATCTTTATTACAAGTAAGGCAAAACAGCTTTTAGCCCTTGTGCCAGAAGATTTGAAGAAACCAGAACTTACCGCAGAGTGGGAGTCAAGGTTATCTGCGATTGCAAAAGGCAAGGCAAGTGACCGTAAGTTTATGCGTGAGATTGCAACATATACAAAAGAACTGATGAAGCAGATTCAGAATGGAACAGGAACATTCCGTCATGATAATCTGACAAATAAAATCTGTCCAGAGTGCGGAAAGCGACTTCTTTTAGTAAACGGAAAACAGGGAAAACTTTATGTTTGCCAGGATAGAGAGTGCGGCTACAAAGAGCGTATTTCCAGACTGACCAATGCCCGCTGTCCAGTTTGTCATAAAAAGATGGAGCTAGTCGGGGCGAAAGATAGGCAGAAGTTTGTCTGTTCCTGCGGGCATAAAGAATCCATGCAGGCATTTGAAAACCGCCGTAAGAAAGAGGGAGCGGGTGTTTCAAAGAAAGATGTGGCAAATTATATGAAGAAGATGAAAAAAGAGGAGAAACAGCCGTTGAATAACGCTTTGGCAGATGCACTGGCGAATTTAAAATTGTAGGAGATTTTATTTATGAATATAAAAAGAATTGTATTTGCTTCTTTATTTTGTATAGCGGTGTTGCTCTGTGCCGGGAAAAAGGCAGAGGCGGCATTCCCTTACGACATGGAGCAGAAACCGGTGACAGCTACATCTATACAGGATGGAAAAGTTGCAGTTTATAGTGATGAGAATTTAAAGAATAAAAAAGAAGAAGTAGCAGGAAATAATCTTACGATAGAAGCATATAAAGTAAGTAAAAATGGTATTTACGGCAATTACAAAAGTGGAAAAAGATCTGGTACAGGATGGTTTTCTCTTAATACTTTTGTCGTAAATCCAAAGTATAAAAATGTATATGCGACAGTCAGAGATCACATGTACATTTATACAAGTAGAAGTTATTCTAAAGTACAGACAACGATAAAAAAATATAGTGGTGTAATTGTTATCAGCAAAGTAGACGGAGACAGACAGGTTATCTGTGATAAAAAGGATCATTATGAGATTGGCTGGATGACAGCAAGTGCATTTTCTAACACACTTTTGTATGATGGGCGTGAAAAACAGACATTAGCAGATGGCATTTACAAATTTAGATGTGGCTATCAGGATGATGAAAACGGGGGAAGTAAAAATCAGTCCGCGATGGAAGCTTATCCAGAGTATACATTTAAAATAATGCATACGACACAGAATCAGTATTATATTCAAAATGTTGAAACTGAAAAATATCTTGCCGTAACCTTTAAGTCGGCGAGTAAAAAGGCGGAAAAAGGAAGTGTCGGAAAGTATGTTGTTTGCTGGACGAAGCAGCCGGACAAGACTTATGGGCTGTTCCAGTTACAGCGGTTAAATGGAGCATTTTCCATTCAAAATGTGAAAAGTAAGTATTTTCTGGGACAGATTACAGATACAAAAGAAAATAGCGAAGATTCTCAAGAGAGTGACTCAGCGAAAAACAGTGAAGAACTGAAAGTGGCGAATAGCGGTGAAGAAAATCAGGCAGATACTTCATCGAAAAATGCAAAACAGCAGAGCAATACTGAATTAGCATTTACTTTAGAAAAATCCAGAAGCACACAGCCAACTCACTGGCGAATTCACGCAGCACAGAAAATGAGTAACACAAAGAAACCATTTATATTTACTCAGTACGATCCAGAATGGTGTGCGACTCCGTATGGTGGCGGAGGCTGTATGGGAACGGCAGGCTGTGGAATTCTTGCGACAGTGAATGCAGTTTATGCGTTAAACGGACAGTATATGGACGTGATGGAACTTGCCAATTATGCGGTAGAAAAGAATTATCGTATTGTGGGAAGCGGAACGGATGATGGAATCTTTAAGGCAGCAGCGAAGAAATACGGACAAAAATATGGTTTTGCATGGGATGGGGCAAGTGGAAGTATTGACGTGCTGAAGAAGAAATTAAAGGCAGGCGATACCGCCATTGTCCATGTGCAGGGACATTATGTTTCCATTTCCGATTATAATAAAAAGACGAAGAAATACCTTTTATTAGATTCTAATTATCTGCCAAAACGTGCGACGTCGGCATTTGGAGACTGGATTGGAGTGAACCGGCTGTTGTCCGGGGCGTTGGAATCTCAGTATTTTTATTTCTTTAAATCAAGTGAATTATAGTCATGATTGAATAAAAATGATGCTATTAAAAATATCAGAAGAATAACTGTGAATGCAAAGTAAAATAAGGAAATAACAATGAAAAATAAAGAAGATTTAAAAAAAGAACTCATCAAAATTGACCATAAAAGTTATGGAATGTATAAGACGCTCGGAGGCAGTTATAGCTTCGGCAATTACATTTTGTATATCGACCATGTACAGGGAGACCCATTCGCTTCTCCATCCCGACTTCATTTTGAAGTAAAGAGGGACAGGCATGGGTTTCCAGAAGAATATTACCAGGAAAAGCATCGCCGCTTAGCCTTAGAAGATCAGGTGTTGCGGAGATTTTTATATGAGTTAAGACAGATTGATAAGGGCTTTATGGGTTCTGGTAAAAGTGGAAGAATCACGATCTGTCCAGCGAACCAGACAGTGCAAGAAAGGATTGCAGTTGTATTTTCTAAAGAGAAAATGGAACTTCGTTTTGAGATGGGATTTCCAGCAAGAGGAAGAACGATTCTGGCAAAAGAGATGCAGAAGTTAGTATTTGATATTTTGCCACAGTTAGCAGAAAATACGCTTTTCTATCGAAACTGGGATACAAAAAATAAAAAATATCTGGAACAGGCGATTTTCCTTGCAGATGACCAGAAAGTCCTTCGGGAAGAATTAAAAAAGAGAAATCTTACAGCATTTGTTGCGGACGGAGCTGTTTTGCCAAGAGAGAGCGGAGTTTCCGACCGGCCAATGCGTGGAGCAGTTCCATTTGCTTCGCCGGAATCTATGAGAATAGAGGTGGAACTGCCACATAAGGGAAAGGTCACTGGAATGGGTATTCCAGAAGGAATCACGGTTATTGTCGGTGGTGGATATCACGGAAAATCTACTTTGTTAAAGGCGTTGGAACAGGGTGTATACAATCATATTTGCGGGGATGGCAGAGAGTATGTCGTGGCAGATAATAGCGGAATGAAAATTCGTGCCGAGGACGGAAGAAATGTGCTGCACACAGACATATCTATGTTTATCAATCACCTTCCAGCAGGTCAGGACACTACAGATTTTTCCTCAGAAAATGCCAGTGGAAGTACTTCTCAGGCGGCGAATCTTATCGAGGCAGTTGAGGCGGGAGCAGGTCTTTTATTGCTGGATGAGGATACGTCTGCGACAAACTTTATGATTCGTGATAAGGTGATGGCACGATTAGTATCTGACGAAAAAGAGCCAATTACAACATTGCTTCGTCATATAAGAGGAATTTATAGAACACTGGGAATTTCTTTCGTTATTGTAGTAGGAAGTTCTGGAGATTATTTATCTGTGGCAGATTTCGTCTTACAGATGGATCATTATAAAGTAAAAGACGTTACAAAAGAAGCGAAATCTATTTGCGAGGAATGTGGAATTGCAGGGCAGTACCCAGAAAATGAAATCACAGTCCCGGCATTTTCCCGCAAATTAAAACCGGTAAAGCCGGGCAGACGGAAAATAAAATCAATGGGAACAGATACCGTTCTGATTGACAGAGAGGCAATAGATGTCCGCTATTTAGAGCAGCTTTCAGAAAATGGGCAGACAACAGCACTTGCACATATGATGAGCTGGATTCTTGATAATGTGAAAGCTGAAGAAGATATTCAGCATATAATAGAAAGAATGTATACAATCATAGAAAAACGAGGAATGGAAGCAATTATACCAGCCAGTTGCTCAGGAGGTCATCCTGTTTTACCAAGAAAGCAGGAGTTATATGCGTGTCTTAGCCGTTATAGAAGTGCCAAAATTGTTCGGTAGATTTATCCTTCATTCAGTTCGCTACGCCGCCCTCATTCAGGCGGAATCTCCCACAAATTGCGACGTACATCTTGCAGAAAGCGTTTTTCAGACACGCTCTAAGGTGGGAGATGATGTCACAAAAATGATTTTCTAAAATTATAGAATAACTTGGCAGTCTGTAGAAATAGTTTTTCAGAATAAAAAACAACTTGATAGTCTGTAAAATGGTATTTCAAAAAAATAATTTGCCCAGAGTCATAAAATAGACAGAAAAAAGAAATATATGTAGATTTTGTGAAAAGAATGGTAAGATTGTATGATTAATGGTACAGTAATAAAATAGGTGTGGCAATTCGAAAACGCATAATGAAATAATAAAGAGGAGATTTTTATGATAAAGAAAAAGATATTTATCGCAACAGCAGTATTTGCATCCATCTGTATGTTAGGCGGATGTGCAACATCAAAGTCCAGTAAGAAGGCAGCAGAGGCAACTACAGAAGCCGCGCAGCAGGCGAAGGCTACACCAGTGAAGCTTAATGCATCAGAATATGTGAAGCTTGGACAGTATAAGGGACTCACAATTAAGGGAGCATCCACAAAAGTAACCGATCAGGATGTAGAAGATCAGGTGAATGAACTAGCCCACGATAATGCATCCTATGAAGAGATTAAGGATAGAAAGACCGTACAGAAAGACGATTATCTTAATGTAGATTATACAACAACAATTAACGGCAAAGAGAATAGCGATTATTCAGACAGCAATCTCGATATGCATCTTGGAGATGGCAACTTAAATGTTGATGAGAATGTCGATGTTGATGAGAAACTTATTGGAGCAAAAGTTGGTGATACAGTAACAATAGAATTTACTTTCCCAGAAGATTATGACGATTCCTCTATAGCAGGTAAAAAATGTGAACTTGCAGTTTCTATTAACATGATTGAAAAGGAAGTAATACCAGAAGTGAATGATGCTCTTGTCAAGGAAAATACAGACTGTAAGACAGTAAAAGAATATAAAAAGCAGGTAAGAGACAGCCTTGTAAGCGATAAGAAATCAGAGGCAGAGCAGACAAACCAGGAGACACTCTGGAATAAGATTATGGATAATGCTACACAGCTTAAAGATTTCTCTGAAGCAGATATCAAAAAGGAAGTCTCAAACATTAAAATTGAGAATAAAGAGATGGCAGGATACTTTGGCATGAGCGTAAGTGATTTCATTGAACAGTACTACGAAATGTCCCTCGAAGACTACGCCAAAGAAAATCTCAAAAAACAGTGTGTGCAGGACTTACTCTTAAAAGAGAATAGCATTGAAATAACAGATGCCGACGTAGATGAAGAAATCCAGTACTACATCGATGAACTTGGATATAAAGACAAAAAAGAAGTCCTTTCCGCCATTTCTGAAGATGAAATTCATTCTGAATTACAGTACACTAAGTTGATGGACGCATTAATGAAGGAAACTACGATAAAATAACTAACAGACGTAAATCAACAGACATAGATTAACAGACAATCCCGAAGAGAAAAGCCACAAATCCCCCTCCAATATAGCAAAGTATTTTTGAATTTAGCAACAAACAGAAACCCGAAAGCGCAGAATATTACATCTGGAATATTCTGCGCTTTCGGGTTTCGTCTGTCCATAACAACAAAAAAATATACGCAACATTACCAAAAATTACGGTGGGTAAAAATGAAAATATATGCTAAAATAACAAGGTGTTGTTGTTTGAAGTGAAAATATTTGCATTATAGCGTATTTGAAAAGCATTTATAAAGTGTGATGTACATTTTTTAGTAAGTATTTTTCAAACACGCTCTAGAAAGGTCGATATAATGGCAAAAAAGAAGATTTACTTTGGTACAAATACCAAAATGTATAAGACAATCAAAGATACTGTGGAATTTGTTTCTCAGTTGCAGGAGCTGACAAAGGATATCAGCAGAGAAGACATGCAGCTCTTTGTTATCCCTTCTTATACAACGCTGAGAGATGCGAATGAAGCAAAAGATGAAGACCTTTTGATGGTTGGAGCACAGAACATGGGCTGGGAGGAACAGGGACAGTTCACAGGAGAGATTTCTCCACTGATGCTTCAGGAAGTAGGAACGGATATCGTAATGATTGGACATTCTGAGAGACGTCATGTTCTTGGAGAGACCGATGAAGAAGAGAATAAAAAGGTGTTATGTGCCTTAAATCATAATTTTACAACGCTTTTATGTGTGGGTGAAACCGGAGAGCAGAAGGATTACGGAATTTCAGAGGAGGTTATCCGTATTCAGTTAAAGAAGGGGCTTTACGGTGTAACGGAGAAACAGACAGAAAAGCTTTGGATTGCTTATGAACCGGTATGGGCGATTGGGGTGAACGGAAAGCCTGCAACGAAGGAATATGCAGAGCAGATCCATATCGTCATCCGCGAAACATTAGTTGAACTCTTTGGAGAAGAGGCAGGGAATGAGATTCCGGTTTTATATGGAGGAAGTGTAAATCCGGAGAATGCAGTAGGTCTGAGTAAGATGGAACACATTGATGGCTTATTTATCGGACGTTCTGCATGGCAGGCAGATAATTTTAACAAGATTATCAGAGATGTTCTTAAATAAATTATGAATTTTTTAAAAATATATTGAAATTTAATGGATAATGAACTAGAATAGTTGTAGGTATTGCAACATGATGATGGCTTTTTTATGTTGCAATTATACTTTTGTTATAAAGGCTGATTATAACAGAAGACCAGAGATGAGGAGAAATACATGGCAAAGTTTGGAGTAGTACTCGTATCACATAGCGAATACATCGCAAAGGGCTTAAAGGAACTTGTGGATGAGATGAACGATGGTTCCGTGCAGGTAGTTGCTGCAGGTGGCGCAGACGGAGGAAGAATCGGAACAAGTGCAATCAAGATTCAGGGAGCTATTGAATCTGTAGAAGATTGTGATCATATCTTAATCTATGCTGATTTAGGAAGTTCTATTTTAAGCGCAGAGACAGCGATTGATTTAATTGATGAAGATTTAGCTGAGAAGGTTCAGTTAGTAGACGCACCGATTGTTGAAGGTGCTTTAGCTGGTGTTGTTCAGGGAACGATCAGCGATGATGTAGCGGATGTTATCAAAGCATCAGAAGATGCACGCAATGTACATAAAAACTAATTAAGTTTTGGGAGGTAGACTTACAATGGCAAAGATTAAAAGACTTTTTAACGACCCATATGATATCGTAGAAGAAATGGTAGAAGGTTATGTAGGCGCACATAAACAATATGTTAAGATGTGTGATTTAGATGAGGCACAGGGACGTGTTGTTTTAGCGAATGACGCTGGAACAAAGGACAAAGTTGGTGTTATCATCGGTGGAGGTTCAGGACATGAGCCATTATTCATCGGTTATGTGGGAGAAGATTTCGCAGATGCTGTTGTAATCGGTAACATTAACACATCCCCATCTCCAGACCCATGCTACGCAGCAGCAAAAGCATGTGATAACGGAAAAGGATGTATTTACTTATATGGTAATTATGCCGGAGACGTTATGAACTTCGATATGGGAGCTGAGAAGGCTGATGAGGAAGACGATATCAGAGTAGAGACAGTTCTCGTAACAGACGATGTTGTTTCTTCTGAGAATATTCCTGACAGAAGAGGTATCGCTGGTGACTTCTTCGTATTTAAAGTAGCAGGTGCTAAGGCAGCAACTGGTGCAGACTTAGACGAAGTAGTAGCAGCAGCTCAGAAAGCGAATGACAATACTCGTTCTATGGGTGTTGCAATGTCTTCTGCAACTCTTCCTGCAAAGGGCGGAACCATCTTCGATATGGAAGATGGTGACATGGAAATCGGTATGGGTATCCACGGCGAACCTGGTATCAGAAGAGGTAAGATCGACACAGCAGATAATGTAATTGATGAGATTATGGAGCCAATCCTTAAAGATCTTCCATACGTTGAAGGAGACGAAGTTTACGTTCTTGTAAACAGCTTAGGTGCTACACCACTTATCGATCTTCATGTATGTTATAGAAGAGTAGCTCAGATTCTTGAAGAAAAGGGAATCAAAGTTTACAAAGCATTAGTAGGACCATTTGCTTGTTCTATGGATATGGCTGGTATGTCTGTAACATTAATGAAACTGGATGACGAATTAAAAGAATTAATGGATGCACCTTGCGACACTCCATACTTTACACAGAAATAATAAAGGTGATTAATAATGAGTGAATACATGTTAAGTAAAGATTACTTCGTACAGGTAATCAGAGATTTAATTGTTTTAGCTGAAGATAGAAAAGAGTATTTCACAGACCTAGATTCAGCAATCGGTGATGGTGACCACGGAATCAACCTTTCTATCGGTTTCCGTGAAGTTAATAAAAATATTGAAGACTGGAAGGGATTAAGTGTAAGAGACTTTTATAACAAAGTTGGTACAGCACTTCTTGACAAGGTAGGCGGTTCTTCAGGACCACTTTACGGAAGCTTCTTTATGAAGTTTGGACTTCCAATTAAGACAAAAGGCCCAGATGAGGGAGCAACTTTTGAAGAATTTATCGCCATGATGGAAAAAGGTGTTGAGATTATCAAAAAGCGTGGTAAGTCCACAACTGGAGAGAAAACTATGCTTGACACATTTGTTCCAGCAGTTGAGACACTCCGCAAAGAATACGAAGGCGGAACACCAGCCAAAGAAGCTATGGAGAAAGCTGTTGAAGCTGGTAAGGCAGGTTTAGAGTCTACAAGAAATATTGTAGCAACAAAAGGCCGTGCTATGAGACTTGGAGAACGTGCTATCGGTCATCTTGACCCAGGTGCTGCATCTGCCGCAGAGATTCTTGAAGTATTCTACAAGGATATGCCAAACTAGTACATCACGATGTGTAGGATACTGCTTCATTAATAATCAGTAGTGATATTGATGAGAGGAAGTACAAAGGCTTATTAAAGTTTATAATATTTATTTTCGATACAACAAAATAATGTATTAACGGGAGAGAGTTATGAGTCCTGCTTATGAGGCTGTTGAAGTTTTGACAGTCTTATTAAGCAGGACTTTTTTAATTATCTAACATCCTGACCGGTTTTAAAGGGTGAAGCTGGCAGGAACAATTAAAAAAGGAGGAGCAGGTATATGGCAAACTACATTTTAGTAATGGATCAGGGAACAACGGGGTCAAGAGGTGTTGTTTATGATGAGAAGGGTAAAACAGTAGCGATTGACTATGAAGAGTATGAGCAGTTTTTCCCGAATTCCGGCTGGTGGGAGCAGAGTGGAAAGACCGTGTGGGAAGTTACATTAAGAACATCCCGGAATGCAATTAAAAAAGCAGGTCTTACAGGAAAAGACATCGCGGCAATCGGTATTGCCAACCAGAGAGAGACCACAACAATCTGGGATAAGGCAACAGGAGAACCGATTTACAACACGATTGTCTGGGGCTGCCGCCGTACGGCAGATATCTGTGCGAAACTGATTGAGGAGGGTTACAACGATACTGTAAACAAAAAGACAGGTCTGGTAATTGACCCAACGTATTCTGGTTCTAAGATCCGCTGGATTCTTGATGAAGTAGAAGGCGCACAGGAAAGAGCAGAAAAGGGTGAATTATTATTCGGAACAATTGACTGCTGGCTGCTTTATAACCTTACAAAAGGTAAAGTACATGCAACAGATTATTCTAACGCAGCTCGTTCTATGGTTATGAACGCTCATGAATTAAAATGGGATGATGAACTTCTTTCTATGCTGAATATTCCAAAATGTATGCTTCCGGAAATCAAACCATCGGTAGGAATCTTTGGATATACAGATCCAGAATGGTTTGGTGCAGAAATCCCAATCACAGGTATTGCTGGTGACCAGAGTGCCGCATTATTTGGACAGGCTTGTTTCGAGGAAGGCGCAGCAAAGAATACATATGGAACAAGTGCAGTACCACTGATGTATACAGGTGATGTTGCACCAGAAACAGAGAAAGGACTTCTCACAGTTGCATGGGGTAAAGATGGAAAAGTAAAATATTCTATGGGTGCAAGTATTTTAATTGCAGGTCAGGTTATTCAGTGGTTACGAGATAAGATTAACTTAGTTGACCATGCTGCTAAGACAAGTGTTATGGCAGAAAGTATCCCGGATAACGGAGGCATTTTCTTCGTACCTGCATTTACCGGACTTGGTGCACCACACTGGAATACAGGTGCCAGAGGAATGATCATTGGTATTACTGCTGCTACATCAAAAGAACAGATTACAAGAGCAGCATTAGAATCCATGGCATACCAGACAAGAGACCTTCTTGAAGAGATGGAGCGCAATTCAGGAATCAAATTAAAAGAGCTGAAAGTAGACGGTGGAGCTTCTAAGAATGACTTCTTAATGCAGTTCCAGGCAGACATTTTAAATTGCCGCGTTGTACGTCCAAAAGACATTGAGACAACCGCACTTGGTGCATGTTATTTAGCAGGACTTGGCTGTGGTATTTTCAAGAGTGAAGATGAAATCAAGGAATTATGGGAAGCCGACAGAGTATTTGAACCACAGATGGATGAGGAAACAAGAGAAAATCTTTACGCACAGTGGTGCAAGGCAGTAGAGAAATCTAAAGACTGGTTATAAAATCTTTTAATCTAGAAAGGGGTAGACATATGAAGTATGATGTAGTAATTATTGGTGGTGGAATCACCGGTACAGGAATTGCTCATGAACTGGCAAAATATCAGTTAAAAACGATTTTGTTAGAGAGCGGTACAGACGTAGCTTTTTCTGCAACAAAACAAAATGGTGGAGTAATCCATCCAGGTTATGACCCGCATCCGGGCACATTAAAAGCAAAACTGAATCCTCCGGGAGCAAGAATGTATCCAAGACTTTCTAAAGAATTAGGCTTTAAAATATTACCTACAGGAACACTTGTCGTTGCCTACTCCGATCAGGATTTAAAAAAGGTAGACGAACTGATGGATAATGCCAGAATCAACGGTGTAGAAAAAGTAGAACGTTTAGATTTTGAGCAGCTCCATAACAGAGAACCACATATCAGTGATAAGGCGTTAGGTGCGCTACTTGCAAATACAACCGTAATGGTAGACCCATTTGAAGTAGCCATTGCTTTTATGGAAAATGCAATGCAGAACGGTGTAGAACTTGGTCTTTGCCAGAAAGTGCGTAAAATTGAAAAACGTGCAGAAGAAGACTTTGTTGTATACACACAGGACAGACAGTATGAGACTCGTTTTATCGTTAATGCAGCCGGTGTGCATGCGGACGATGTTGCAGCGATGGCAGGTATCCACGAATATCAGGTGGAAGGCCGTCACGGAAACCTTTGCGTACTGGATAAAGTGCTTCCGATTCATACAGTTATGTTCCCTTGTCCGGGACCGGATACAAAAGGCATCGCATTGATTCCTACTGTTTCTGGTAACTTCCTTATCGGTTCGACTGCCACAATGCGAGAAGATAAATATGACGTAACAAACGATGCACATGGTATTGATGAATTAATAAAAGGAGCCAAAATGCTTCTTCCAGACTTTGACCCAAGATGTATTATTCGTACTTTTGCAGGACAGCGACCAGTTGTATTAAACAACGGAAACGATTTCTACATTCGTGAATCTGAGATAGTAAAAGGCTTTATCCATGCTGCCGGAATCCAGTCCCCGGGAATCGCTTCTTCCCCTGCGATTGCTGAGTATGTAAGAGACCTTCTGGCAAATGCCGGATTAGATCTGAAAGATAAATCAGACTACAACCCATACCGTGAACCAATCCCGGATTTCAGCGATCTTTCCTTAGAAGAACAGGATGCACTCATCAAAAAAGACCCTGCCTGGGGTAAAATTGTATGTCGGTGTGAGACTGTTCCAGAGGGTGAAATCATTGCAGCGATTCATTCCACACTTGGTGCAAGAACCGTAGAAGGTGTCAAGAGAAGAACTCGTGCAGGAATGGGACGGTGCCAGAGTGGTTTCTGTCAGTACAAGGTAATGCAGATTCTTTCCAGAGAACTTGGAATCCCTGAAGAACAGGTACTTTTCGAAGAACAGGGAGCACAGGTATTATACGGAAAAATTAAAGGGTGAGGTGAGAGAAAATGAGGACATTAAAATATGATGTAGTAGTTATCGGAGGCGGCCCGGCAGGTCTTGCAGCAGCATTAAAGGCAAGAGAAAAAGTAGAAAAAGTTGCAGTTCTTGAAAGAAATGATGAACTTGGCGGAATTTTAAATCAGTGTATCCACAGTGGATTTGGACTCCATGTATTTAAAGAAGAATTAACCGGACCAGAATACGCACAGCGTTATGTAGATATGGTGGCAGAAACAGACATTTCCTGTTACTTAAATACAATGGTACTTGATGTGACAGAAGATAAACATGTCGTTGCTATGAGTGAAGACGGAATGCTTGTTTTTGAGGCAAGTTCTGTTGTCCTTGCTATGGGATGCCGTGAGAGAACAAGAGGACAGATTCGTATTCCAGGAACCCGTCCGGCAGGTGTATTTACCGCAGGACTGGCACAGCGTTATGTAAACCTTGAAAACTTCAAACCGGGAAGCAGAGTTGTCATCCTTGGTTCCGGAGATATCGGTCTTATTATGGCAAGAAGATTAACCCTCGAAGGCATTAAGGTTGTCGGTGTATACGAACTGATGCCATATGCAAATGGACTTTACCGTAACATCAAAAACTGTCTGGATGACTTCGGAATCCCACTGCATTTAAGTACAACCGTAACAAAAATCGTAGGTTCCAAGCGAGTACAGGCAGTAGAAGTTTCCGCTGTAGATGAAAACTTAAAACCAATTCCGGGAACTGAAGAAATCATCCCTTGCGATACTGTACTATTATCCATTGGATTAATTCCAGAAAATGAACTCTCCAAAAAAGCAGGAATCGAATTAAACCCAGTCACAAATGGGCCAAAAGTAGACAACGCTTTAGAAACATCCGTAAAAGGAATCTTTGCCTGTGGTAATGTGCTCCATGTACACGACCTTGTAGATCAGGTAACAAAAGAAGCAGAAGATGCCGGTACTTATGCGGCTGAATATGCTGCAGAATGTGCAGCCGCACAGCAGGCAGATGCCGCAGTATCTACAGATGTAGAGACAGCAGCAGAAGCATGTGGAACTTCAAATGCAGAAACAGAAATTGCAGTTATCCCAGAAGGCATGGTCCGCTACACGGTTCCAACAAGAATCTGTGCAAACAGAACCCCAGTTACAAAAATTAAGTTCCGTGTCGGCAGACCAGTGGAAACTGCAAAAATCCGCATTACAAGCGGCGATAAAGTAATCTTTGAAAGCAAAAAAGCAAAGAAATTTGTACCGAGTATAATGGAAAATGTAAACCTGACAGCCGCACAGCTTGCAGACGTTCAGGACGAGATTAAGGTAACATTAGTTTAATTAATATGTATGATTGATATCTTTCTTTAGCATTGATTTTTTATCAGTTGTACTTGAGTTTTGTCAATGTATAACTGAAAATTGAACAGCAACTGATAAAAATCTTCTTACAAAATTAAGCATAGAAAGATTCTGAGTATACATAATTACAGAAGGAGGCTACTGTAATGAAAGAAGTAACAATGTGCTGCACAACCTGTCCTTCCGGCTGTGCATTAAAAGTAATGATTGACAACAACGAAGTAGTAAGCGTAGAAGGAAATAACTGCCCACGAGGAGAAAAATTTGCCCACAAGGAATGGATAAATCCAGAACGTATGCTGACAAGTACTGTATATGCAGTAATTAACGGCAAAGAACTGCTCATCCCTGTAAAATCCAAAGAACCGATTCCACGAAAGATTATGACAGAGGCTATGAAAGAGATTCAGGAAATTGAAGTGAATGCTCCAGTGAAGATGGGGGATGTCATTAAGGAAAACCTCGCAGGAAGCGGAGTAGAATTAGTCGCCTGTAAGACGGTGAAATAGGAATTTGCCGCAGGCAAAAGAGACGCCCCCGAAGAGAGTCTAACCCCTATATTTGTGACTTTAGTCGCGGCGGTTTGAATGCTCGCTTTAAACGCTCGCATCCAAACCTTGCTCCGAGGCTACAAATATAGGGGTTAGACTCTCTTCGGGGGCTGTGCTTTGGCTGGGAGGGAATTGCTATTTATTGTTGGAGTGATTTGATTCTCAGACTTCGTCTGTCTATTCACCCCGGCAAATTACTATTTAATTTATCTGGGGAATATATTATAATGAAAACAGTAATTTGCAAAGGAAAATGTAATTATTATGGAGAATGAGAAAAATACAAGTAATTTTAAAATTATTCCATCTGTAAAAGAGGTAAAATACTTAAAAAAAGCGATACAATCCGATAATCTCTGTATACAGCTTACAGGTGTTCATATTGGAAATTTGCAGCAGCTTAGTCACATATGTCATCAGGCTGGAAAGACGGTTATTGTAAATCATGAATTGGTAGATGGACTGGGAAAAGACAGGATTGCTTTTCAAATGCTCAAAAAGCTTTATCATGTGGATGGAATTATTGGATCGAGTATTACGAAATTACATATGATGAAGGGATTAAATGTCAAGGTGATTTATCGAATTACGCTGATGGATTCCATTTCTGTAGATAATGCCCTGAAGACGATCAATGAGGTGAAATTCGATGCTATTGAGTTACGTCCGTATTATCATGCTATAGAATTTCTTCCTACATTTAAAAAAGTATGGGACGGAGAATATTATGTAGCTGGGTTTGTTAATACAGAAGAAAAATTAAAGAAATGTAAAGAGGCCGGTTTTAGTGGGGCGATGACTAGTACAGTGGAATTATGGAATAAGAAGTTTGAAAAATAAGAATTAGAGCATTTTTCAGACACGCTCCAGATAAAAAATAAAGGGTTTGGAGATGTTCCAAACCCTTTACTATTTTTGTAATGCGGATAACAAGACTTGAACTTGCATGAGCGTAATGCTCACTAGAACCTGAATCTAGCGCGTCTGCCAATTCCGCCATATCCGCTTACGAATATTAATTTTACCATAAATAGAATATGAATGCAAGAACTTTTTTCTGTGAATCAGACTTCTGGATTGGATTTCTTAGGTTTTCTTTTTCTGCGCGTCCTTGTTACTGGTGCTGGCAGGTCGAGTAATTTGTGTACTGCTGGCTGCATTTCTTTGTGTTCACGATATGATTTTATGAGAGAGATTTCCGAGACAGACAGTGGGTCTTGAAGGAAAGAGGTCTCAGCATCTCTGTATCCAAAGGCGGTAAGGACATCATCTATCTGGTAATATTCGCATAAGAGCATGAGGATATCTGCGCGAGGCTGGTTAGAACCATTTTCCCATGCGTAAATAGTTTTTTCAGAGACATCATAATCATGTTCTCTTAAAAAAGCTATGATATCGTCAATGCTTTTGTGATTGACATTTCTATAGTATCTTAATGATCGTGCAATATTGTCATTTCTCATTGCGGCCTCCGCTTGTTGTGGAAATTCTATTTAAACTAGAAAAAATATTAAAAATTTCTTGTTTAAATAGAATTGCTATGCTATAATGTGTTTAGTTTCTAAGAGTAAAAGGCTCTTATTAAGGATGGTTGCTTTATGATAAATTTACAAAAGATAATAGATTATTTAGAGCAGCATAATATATCCGAAGAAACATTTATGATCTCTACTGGACTTTCTAAGTCCTCTTTAATAAAGGCTAAGGGCTCACTCTCCGCGGATGATTATTTAACAATCTGCAGTACACTAGGGGTGAGTCCGTGGTTTTTTTATGAAAGAGAATTGACTGAAGGCAGTTCTGATTCATAATTATTATTTTTATTTTTGAACATAATATTTAATCTTAATTACACAGTCCCAATTTATTTATTATTTTCTGTTAGTCTGCCTATTTGGCAGTTTTTTATTACAGGTATGCAGACGTAGTTTATGAAGTTGCTATAGTTTCTATTCTATATGAAGTTTTTCAGAAATACCATAAAAATCTTACAATGCACAGGTAAAGTTTGTTCGGATTTCTTTTCTTAAGCGATTACTATGGTGTACAGCCTGTTCGATATATTCACAAGACAAAGCAGTTTTTCCAGAGAGCGCAGCATAGGAAAAGGCCATCTCTAAAAGTGTGAGAGGAAGTTCGGGACGCTTTGCAGGCTGGTCATCTGGCTGATTTTCAGGCATGGATATAGAGATTAAAGTGCGCAGAATTCGTTCCGTTGTATTAGCAGAGAAAGTATTTTTTACCTTTGTTTCATATTCTATAGAAGGAATACTTCCACTAAGGATAGATAAAGTTAATTCTTCATCAGGTTCTTCAATAGAAATTGGATAAAAACGGCGGGTAAGTGCTTTGTCAGGAAGAAGAAAACGAGTGTATTCTTCTCGTGTCGTTGCGCCAATAATTTTAATATCTCCTCTGTCAATATAGGGTTTCAGCATATTTGAAATGTCATTATTAGAGCTTTCTGTGGAGCCCGCTCCAACAATTGTATGAATTTCATCGATAAATAAAATGACATCAGGGTGTGCCTCTAATTCGCCAGCAAGCTTTTTGATACGGTCTTCCATTTCGCCAACATATTTTGTGCCACTCAAAAGAGAAGTCGTAGTCAATTTAAATATTTTTTTATTTTTTAACAAATCAGGGACAGTGCCGCGCTGAAGACGATAGGCCAGCCCTTCTACGACGGACGTTTTTCCGACACCAGCTTCTCCAATTAATAAAGGAGATTTTTTAGGAGAAATCAAAATTAATTCTAAATCTGAAATCTCCTGATCGCGACCAATTGCCGGATTAGCATGATAAAGGCGTGTGGTCATGTTGTAGGCAAAAGTATTTAAAAACTCGCTGTCCACATAAGCATTTTCTATATTTGACAGAATTGCAGAATCTATGGAGGCAGAGGTTCCTGCAGATGTGACAGATGCGTTGCTTGTTGCATTTTTCAGTAAATTATCAGAAGTAGTTCCGGCGTGTTTATAAAAATATAAAGTCCTGCTGGAAAGATACTCAGAAAAAGAAGAAAAATCTTTTGATGCTCTGTTTTTTAAGAAGAGTTCCTCCCATTCAAAAAATGTCATTAAAAGAGAGGGAGTATTCCATTCCTTGTTACTTGTATTTTTAGGTAAAGAATGTACGGCATTGTTATTTTCAAAAAGATTAATAAAAGATGCCAGCCAGTATTCTTTTTCATCACCAAAAAGAGCCAGGGTATTTATCAAAATATCAGAAAGAAGATTTTCTTTGATATAAGAATATTTTTTATAAACTGGTGCGTGCTCAATAATTTTTCTTATAATAGACTGTTTTTTTTCGGAAGATTTGATTAGTACAGAGTAAAAAGACTTCTGAACCTTATCAAAAAGCTGTGGGTCTGTAAAACAGGACTCTAACGTCAGTAAAGTAAAAGAATACACGGAATAGTACGGTGTTTTTAAAGACTCAAGAAGGCTTGTTGTATAAGAAAGCCATACAGTCTTATCAAAATTTCCGTGGGACTCTAACTGTTCTTTTAGCTGAATGCAATCTGAAAAATATTGGTCAAATGTAGACTTTTCTTCAGGAAAGGAAACATTGAACCTTTCTTTTACGAGATTCTGGATATATTCTAAATACAGTTCATTATTGTGGAAAGCTTCAATGTGAGAAGGAGATAAAAATATGTATTGTATACAAGTAGTTTCCGAAGCTAAAGGCTGTCCTCCTTCTTCTATAATAGAATAAGCCTTTGCAAGGGTGTCGGCTATAGAATCTATAGAGTAAGTTTCTGTGATTGTGCTGGCCGCAGAATCCATAGTATAAGACTCTATGCTTGTGTTAGCTGCAGAATCCATAGAGTAAGCTTCTGTGATTGTGCTGGTTGTAGAATCCACAATAAATTCCTCCTGAAAATTTTTAGAATATTTTTCAAACGTGCTTTGGCGTTATTATATGATATTATTATAAAGCATCAGAAGGTAAAAGTAAAAAAAATATTGAAATCTCTCGCAAAATATATAGAGCGTGTTTGAAAAATCATTTTTGCAACACGTTCTAAAATAGTTGAAAAATATTTTTCCACACTTTAAAGCTAAAAAGTGTTGTGTGAATACATCTTTTATGTTAAGATAAGGAAGATTTATAAATACGCAATCATTTTTACAAAGAAGAAAGTAATATAAAGGAGAACAGACGATTATGGATATGGATATGAAATTTTTCAGGAAACTGCCAGTACCAAAGGAATTAAAAGAGCAGTTTCCGGCAGATGAGAGAATCGTAAAGATTAAACAGGAAAGAGATCCTGAAATCCGAAGAATTTTTGAGGGAAAGTCTGACAAGTTATTATTAATTATCGGACCTTGTTCTGCAGACAGAGAGGATGCTGTCCTTGATTATCTGACAAGATTATCAAAAGTGCAGGAGAAAGTTAAGGATAAGATTATGATTATCCCTAGAGTATACACGAATAAGCCTCGTACAACAGGCGGCGGATACAAAGGTCTTGTACATCAGCCAGACCCGGAAAAGAAGCCAGATATGCTTCAGGGTATTATTGCGGTTCGTGAACTTCATCAGAGAGCGATTCTTGAGAGTGGACTTACTTGTGCAGATGAGATGTTATATCCAGAGAATCATCGTTATGTTTCTGATTTATTATCTTATGTCGCAATCGGAGCACGTTCTGTAGAAGATCAGCAGCATCGTCTGACTGCAAGTGGTGTTGGAATCCCAGTAGGAATGAAGAATCCAACAGGTGGAGATTTATCCGTTATGATGAACTCTATTACAGCCGCACAGGGACAGCATGTATTCCTGTATCGTGGATGGGAAGTACAGTCATTAGGTAATCCATATGCACATGCATTATTAAGAGGATATGTTGACAAACATGGTAAGACATATTCTAACTATCATTACGAAGATTTAAATGAATTGTTTGAGTTATATCAGGAGAGTAGCTTAAAGAATCCAGGTGTAATTATTGACACAAACCATGCAAACTCCGGTAAACATTACCTTGAGCAGATTCGTATTGCAAAAGAAGTAATGCATAGCTGCCATCTTTCCAAAGATATCAGAGGACTTGTAAAAGGTCTCATGATTGAGAGTTACATCGAAGACGGCAATCAGCCAGTAGGCGGCGGCTGCTATGGTAAATCCATTACCGACCCTTGCCTCGGCTGGGAGAAATCCGAACGCTTAATTTACGAAATCGCTGATTTATTATAATCCCGGCGATTCCTATAATTTCTAATTATAGATCAAAATAAATATGTTCTTATAATCAAAAACAGAGGAAACGAAAAAGAAATTTTAATCTTTTATAATTCTTTTTTATTTCCTCTGTTTTTTTGATTCAAATAATCTCGTACCAACTTTATCCAGTTCCTTTCTTGAGAACTAATGATATTGATTTTTCTTATATCTCTACTATATTCCTTTATAATTTATATTTTATAATATCATTTTGAATTTCTTCTCCACCTCCCCTCCAAATGGAAAGTAACAATTTGAACAAAATTTTTACTAAGGACAGAAAATCCGAACCTTAGAGCGTGTAATAAATACGCCTTAGAGCAAGTTCCAAATGCGGACGAGCATTTGGAACGCAGTGAAACGAAGTATTTATTACACGTTCTAAGGTTCGGATTTTCGTCTGTAAAAAAACCACTTGAATTTTACTTCCATACCCTGTAAGATGGTAACAAGGGTTGTTCATAATTACTGTCTATGTTACAATAATTTTAAATAAGTCATTTTTGGGTCATGATGTTGTAATATAATTTTAACAAATAATGATGAAAGGAAGATGTCGAATGCTCACAAGCAGATTGCTGATTCTAAATCAGAAAGAAGCGGAGTGCAAAGAGATGGCAGCTTATTTCCAGGACAGTGGTTACAGCGTAATCTGGTGCACCGAATATGATGAGGCGACAGAAATTCTTTCCAGGGGAAAGAACAAACCAGATTTACTGATTTTTGATGTAGATCTACCGAAGAGACGAGAATATGAGGCACTTGAAAAGATAAGGAGTTTATCTGATATGGCAGTGCTGATGCTCTCACAGGATGATAAATTGGACAGCCAGTTATACGCTTATTCAAAAAAGATAGATGACTATATGGTGAAGCCAGCGCCGTTACCATTATTAGAGGCCCATGTAGAGGCAGTAATACGCAGGACGGCGGAAAAGAGGAATCCAGTAGAATCGGTTGGAGCCTTATCCATTGATTATGAAGGAAGAAAGATTTATCTTGCAGACAAGGTTCTCAAGGTAACTGCGAAGGAATTTGATTTACTAGAATATTTTGTAAAGCATAAAGGGATGATTCTCTCCAGAGATAAGATACTTGATTCTGTATGGGGGTTTGACTATATAGGCGGCTACCGCAGTGTAGATACTTTAGTGAAGAAGCTGAGAGCTAAGTTAACCAAAGAATATCCGTATATTAAGACGGTTTATGGAGTTGGATACTGTTTTGATGTATAAGATATTTGTAGAGGTTTTATAAAATGTTATAAGGCTCTATTGCATTGTTTTATGAAATTGTTATAGAATGGATTAAGACAAGAGGATGTGAAGTTCAGAGAGATGAGAAAGGAGAGTTTGATGAAAGCAAAGCGAGTAGTCGGTGTGCTGGCAGCATTGTTATTATGTATCTGTATGATTATGCCGGTTAATACAGATGCGGCAGCACAGGTTCGCGTGAGAACAGTAAAAGGGGTTACCAGTTCTTATACCGGACGAAAGAGTTATTGTTATGTGAATGGACAGAAGAGGAAATTAACAAAGTATCCGATTTTTAAGAAGTCCGGAGCATATATGGGACCGGTAGGAGCGATTTTAAAGAACAGTAAGTTAAAGGTGAAGGCAACAGCTAAGGGTGATAAATTAACTTTAACTTATGGTCCAAACACAGTTATTGTACGGGCAGACAGCAGAATAGCAGTAACGAATGGACAGAAAAGTACAATGGGGGCACCAGTAGTTCATGGAACATACACAGCTACAGGTAAGAGAAGATGGATTGTTCCGCTTAATAGTGTGTGTACAAGACTTGGTATTAACTACAAGCTGTCAAAGGGAAGGATTTATATTTCAGGAACGACACAGAGTAGTTCAAATAATACGACAGGCAGCACAACGACAACCACAACGAAACCGAGTACGACAAGCAGCAAAGATAAGATTAAGATTGTCATTGATGCAGGACACGGTGGATCAGATTCTGGTGCGACAGGGAATGGAATGGCAGAGAAGAACCTGACATTAGCTATTGTACTCGCTGCAAAGCGTTCTTTTGATAAGGACAGCAGATTTCAGGTATCCTATACAAGAACATCCGATACGTATCCAAGTTTGTCTCAGAGAGCTAAGCTGGCGAATAATAAGAATGCAGATATGTTTTTATGTGTACATATCAATTCAGCAAGTGCTTCTGCACATGGAACAGAGACTTTATGGAGTAAGAGCAGAAACTCTGCAACACAGAAAAAAGGCTTAACTTCCAAGACTCTTGCTAAAGCAATGCAGAGTGCAGCGGTTGCAGCTACAGGATTTACAAACAGGGGACTTGTCGACAGACCAAATCTGTATGTTTTAAAACACACAAATATGCCAGCATGTCTTATTGAATACGGATTTATCAGTAATAAAAAAGAGTCTGCCCGAATGAAGGCAAATACAAGCGCTTATGGAAAAGCACTCTATAAAGCGGTTGTCAATCTGATGAAAAAACAGGGAAAATATTAGTACAAGATTATTCATAGAGCATATTGATATTTACGGGAAAACATCATATAATGGGTATTGGCAAATCTCACAGCAAGATAATATTTTGTGTTGCTGTGAGATTTTTATGCGACTAAAACACAATATCTTGTATAAAGTATCATTGCATCATACAAAATTATGTGTTACAATGGCAATGCATGATTTTTAAAAATTTATAATTGGAGTGTTGGTATGAAGATCATTAAAAGAAGTGGAATGGAAGTTGAATTTGACCGCAGCAAGATTATCGCAGCGGTTAAGAGGGCAAACAACAGTGTCGTAGAAGGTGAAAAAGTAAGCGACGAACAGGTAGAGAAAATTGCAGAGAATGTTGAGACTATCTGTGAGGGAATGAATCGTGCGCTCAATGTAGAGGAGATTCAGGATTTAGTAGAGAATCAGATCATGAACCAGAAGGCATTCCGTCTGGCAAGTAATTATATTACTTACCGTTATAAGAGAGCGTTGGTTAGAAAGTCCAATTCTACAGATAAGCAGATTCTGAGTCTGTTAGAGTGTAATAACGAGGAAGTTATCCAGGAGAATTCTAACAAGAACCCAACGGTCAATAGTGTACAGAGGGATTATATGGCAGGAGAGGTAAGTAAGGATATTACAAGACGTTTCCTCCTTCCACAGAAGATTGTGGATGCACATGAAGCAGGAATCATTCATTTCCATGATTCTGATTACTTTGCACAGCATATGCATAACTGCTGTCTGGTAAACTTAGAAGATATGCTCCAGAACGGAACAGTAATCAGCGACGTTATGATTGAGAAGCCAAAGAGCTTTTCTACAGCATGTAACATCGCAACACAGGCAGTAGCCCAGATCGCAAGTTCCCAGTACGGTGGACAGAGTATTACACTTTCCCATCTGGTTCCATTTGTCGAAATCAGCCGTCAGAAGTATCGTCGTGACGTTCGGGCGGAGTTCGAAGTAGAAGGAATGGAACTTGATGAGCAGAAGATAAATGAAATCGCAGAAATGCGTGTAAGAAAAGAGGTTAAGCAGGGAGTTCAGGTTATTCAGTATCAGGTTATCACACTGATGACTACAAATGGACAGGCTCCTTTTGTTACCGTATTCATGTATCTTGATGAGGTAGAAGAAGGTCCTGCAAGAGATGACCTTGCAATGATTATCGAGGAAATGCTTAATCAGCGTATTCTCGGTGTTAAAAATGAAAAAGGTGTATATATCACACCCGCTTTCCCTAAGCTTATTTACGTTCTTGAGGAAGACAATATTCATGAGAACAGCAAATACTGGTATCTTACAAAGTTAGCTGCACAATGCACAGCGAAACGTATGGTTCCAGATTACATTTCCGAGAAAATCATGAAGAAGTTAAAAGACGGAAACTGCTACCCATGTATGGGATGCCGTTCTTTCTTAACGGTATATCATGATGAGAACGATAATCCAAAGTTCTACGGAAGATTTAATCAGGGTGTTGTAACACTGAACTTAGTAGATTTAGCTTGTTCTTCAGGTGGAGATATGGATAAGTTCTGGGAAATCTTTGATGAGCGTCTTGAACTTTGCCACGAGGCACTTATGTACCGCCACAACCGTTTAAAAGGTACACCATCTGACGTAGCACCTATTCTCTGGCAGAACGGTGCATTAGCACGTCTTAAAAAGGGAGAGACCATTGATGAACTTTTATATAATGGTTATTCAACAATCTCTCTTGGCTACGCAGGACTTTGTGAGTGTACAAGATATATGACAGGCAAGAGCCATACAGACCCAGAAGCAAAACCATTTGCACTCAAAGTTATGCAGCATATGAATGATGCATGTAATAAGTGGAGAGCAGAAAGTAATATTGACTTCAGTCTTTATGGTACACCACTGGAATCTACAACTTATAAGTTTGCAAGATGCCTTCAGGAGCGTTTTGGTATGATTCCAGGAGTAACAGATAAAAACTATATCACAAACAGCTATCATATCCATGTAACAGAGGAAATTGATGCATTTGATAAATTAAGCTTTGAAGCACAGTTCCAGGAACTCTCTCCAGGAGGAGCTATCAGCTATGTAGAAGTACCAAATATGCAGAATAATATCGAGGCTGTATTAGCTGTTATGAAGCATATTTACGAGAACATCATGTATGCAGAACTTAACACAAAGAGCGATTACTGCCAGTGCTGTGGTTATGAAGGAGAAATCCAGATTATAACAGACGAACACGGTAAGCTCATCTGGGAATGCCCGAACTGCGGTAATCAGGATCAGGCAAAGATGAACGTAGCAAGAAGAACTTGCGGTTATATTGGAACACAGTTCTGGAATCAGGGAAGAACCCAGGAGATTAAG
Organism: Anaerobutyricum hallii DSM 3353; assembly: GCF_000173975.1. Classification (GTDB taxonomy): domain Bacteria; phylum Bacillota; class Clostridia; order Lachnospirales; family Lachnospiraceae; genus Anaerobutyricum; species Anaerobutyricum hallii. The sequence continues at coordinate 4,057 of NZ_ACEP01000033.1, read as the reverse complement.
GAACGTGTAATGCATTTGTAGAAAGCAGGCAGGGAGACGCGCCCAAAAGGAGAAGGTATCTTCTCCCTTTGGGCGCTGTTTTTTGCTGGAGTTGAAGTTACTATTTTGTGGTAATGTTTGTATGGGGAAATTTGAATAATTTTAAAATACCAACAAAATATAAGCTGAGATAATGAATATACTGCCAAATTATGTGTTACTAAAAAATAAAATTGTCTCAAAATATATAAAATAGTAGATTATTGATTGTAAATAGAGTGCCAATATTATAAAATGTAATTAGTAAGAACCATGTAAAATATAGAAGAAGTATTGTATATATAATACGAAAGATTGGTTTGGGTAGTTGCTAAATATAATGGGCACTCTATTTGATTTTTGAAAGAGGTGAATAGGTTATGTATTACGGTGAAATTAAGAAATGTGATATTGCAAACGGACCAGGTGTCAGAGTATCCCTTTTTGTAAGTGGATGCACCCATCATTGTAAGGGCTGTTTTAATGAGGAAACATGGAGTTTTGAGTATGGAAAGCCTTTTACAGAAGAAACAGAAGAACAGATTTTGAAATTATTGGAACCATCTTATATATCTGGACTTACAGTATTGGGCGGAGAACCTATGGAATATATGAATCAGGAAGTCCTCTTTCCATTTTTAAAAAAGGTAAAAGAACGCTTCCCAGAGAAGAGTATCTGGTGCTTTACTGGTTATGTTTATGAAAAGGACATTTTACACAGAATGATTCCAAAGTGGAAGTATACAAAGAAGATGTTAGAACAGATCGATTATCTTGTAGATGGTCCGTTTGTTATGGAAAAAAAGAATATTAGTCTTAAATTCCGCGGTTCTTCTAATCAGAGAATTATTGATGTGAAGAAGACGCTGGAAACAGGAGAAGTTGTTCTTTGGGAAGAACAGTAGAGTTTTGTGCATTGGCTGTTCCGAAAAGTCATAATCTTTTGAAAACTTCCTCAGATTTCTCAAAAACAAATTCTGAGTTTGCTTCAATAGCCAAAGACAGCCCTCTGAGAATGAAAGAATCCTTATTTGTGACCTCGGAGCAAGTGTTGGATACGAGCGAGTAGAACGAGTATTCAACACGCCGCGACTAAAGTCACAAATAAGGATTCTTTCATTCTCAGAGGGCGTCTCTTTTGCCTGTGGCAAATCACCTACCCATGTTTATGTCTGGGAACAGTTTTCTTCACCGGTTCTTTCGTAGTAAGAAACTGTACGGCAATCCCGAGCACACACAATGCCAGTGTCAGCGCTGCACTGGAGTTCAGTGAAGAAAGTGTCGTAATTCCCATATATTCCGTAACTCCCGGAAGTAGCCCGGCAGCGGAAGTTCCACATACGATTGCGGAAGTAAGTATAATGACTGGACGCATATATTTGACAGCGAGAACTCCAACGATAAGACCAGTTATTACATTCGCAAAGAACTGTACATCACCTTCAAATGGAAATAATGTTCCTGCGGCACTAAAGGCTAATGCAAAGCAGAGAATAAAAATTCCAATACGATAAATCCAAAAGGCGAGAGAGGCAATGAATGCTCCGCAAAGTATGATACAAAGGACGGAGGCAAATCCTTCTACATGCAGAATCTGGGAAGCAACTATCTGTCCGATTATAGCGCCAGCAATAAATCCGGTAATGCCCATAAAGAGCCGGGACAGTTTATAGCCGAAAAAGCATCCGATGAGAGCTAAAATGAGAGCAATTACAGAGCCAGCTATTTTGTAAGTTGTATTGGCTTCGGTGACGAGACCGACAAGTCCGTTGTTTATAAAATTACTCAGACTGTCGCTGCTTCCGGAGTCTAGTGGAAGTGTGCTTATCATGGAGCTGTAATCAATATTTAGTAGTGATAGCATAAGAGAACCTTCTTTCGTAATATATTTTTATAAATTTTTTGCAGTTGTGTACAGAAATATGTATATCTCGGTGCTGTACAAAGAGACAGTGAGTTATATAAGTTATATATAAGTAGTGTCAGATGAACCGGTATCCACTTCTAACAAAAAAGGAATGATTATTAGCAGCAGCTATCTGTTCAGAATCCGTAAATTACTGACAATGGATTAAAATAAGAGTAGCATAATAAAGAATATTCCGCAAATTATTTCATATAGAGGATTTTATAGATTTTTACGCGAAAAGATGGTATGATAATACGAGTCGATTGGAAACTATTTAAAGCTGTATATTTCCGGGTGTATAAGGGATACAGAGTTTATTGTCAGCTATACAATAGTCTCATAGAAGATGTGCAGAGTGATGGTATATATAGTTATTGCTAATACATTTTCCAGATACATTTTGGATAAGGTGGGTTTTAAATAGTTAGATTATATTTTATAGATTCAGAAAGAGAGGAATTAGAGATGGCAAAGATTAGAACAAGATTTGCACCAAGCCCTACAGGAAGAATGCATGTTGGAAATCTTCGTACTGCTTTATATACTTACTTGATTGCAAAGCATGAAGGTGGAGATTTCGTTTTAAGAATAGAAGATACAGATCAGGGACGTTACTGTGAAGAAGCACTGGGAATTATTTACCGTACTTTAGAGAAGACTGGCTTAAAGCATGATGAAGGTCCGGATAAAGACGGCGGATTTGGCCCTTATGTTCAGAGTGAGCGTGTAGCGTCCGGACTTTACATGGACTATGCAAAGCAGCTTATTGAAAAAGGTGAGGCTTACTATTGTTTCTGTGATCAGGAAAGATTAGATTCCTTAAAACAGAATGTAGGTGGTAAAGAAATCAGTGTATATGACAAGCACTGTCTGCACCTTTCCAAAGAAGAAGTAGAAGCGAACCTTGCAGCAGGTAAGCCATTTGTTATTCGTGCAAATATGCCTAATGAGGGAGAGACAACTTTCCATGATGAGATTTATGGAGACATCACGCAGCCAAATGAAGAGCTTGACGATATGATTCTTATCAAGTCAGACGGATATCCTACTTACAATTTTGCAAACGTAGTAGATGACCATCTGATGCAGATTACACACGTTGTAAGAGGTAATGAGTATCTTTCTTCTGCACCAAAATATACTCGTCTTTACAAGGCATTTGGATGGGAAGAACCAAAATATATTCACTGTCCATTAATTACGAATGAAGAGCATCAGAAGCTTTCAAAGCGTTCTGGACATTCTTCTTACGAAGATTTAATCGAGCAGGGATTTGTTCCAGAAGCTGTTGTAAACTTCGTAGCACTTCTTGGATGGAGTTCTCCAGATAACAGAGAGATTTTCTCTTTAGAAGAATTAGTAGAAGCATTTGATTACAAGCATATCAGCAAATCTCCAGCCGTATTTGATATGGTTAAGTTAAAATGGATGAACGGAGAATATTTAAAGGCAATGGACTCTGATACTTTCTACAACATGGCAGAGCCTTATATCAAGGAAGTCATCAAGAAGGATATGGACTTAAAGAAGATTGCAGCACTTGTTAAAACAAGAATCGAAGTATTCCCTGAAATTGGTGAAATGATTGATTTCTTTGAAGCAGTTCCAGAATACGATGTAGATATGTATACTAACAAGAAAAATAAGACAAATGCAGAGAAGTCTTTACCAGTATTACAGGAATTACTTCCAGTAATCGAAGCACAGGAAGATTTCACAAACGATGCATTATATCAGATGCTTCGTGGATTTGCAGATGAAAAAGGTTATAAACCAGGATTTGTTATGTGGCCAGTTCGTACCGCTGTTTCCGGAAAGCGCATGACTCCGGGCGGAGCAACAGAGATTATGGAAATTATCGGTAAGGATGAGACAGTAAGCAGAATTAAGGCTGCAATTGAGAAGTTATCTAAATAATAATTTGCGGGGATACAGACGCCGCTTTAGTAGAAGATACAGAGCTGGATTGTATGGAGTATTCTAAAGAAAAAAGAATTGTTATAAGTTAGATTTTGTTCCGTTGCACTAAACATTCCATTCTGCCCAGAAAAACAGGAACTTGGGAAAAACGAGTCCCAAGTTCCTATGGTCAGAATTCCATAGTGCAAAGTCACAAAATGCAATACTTAT